>CAZWAW010000004.1:38904-77797 GCA_964632025.1 uncultured Sporosarcina sp. | reverse complement strand
GAGGAGTGGATATTATTGGCATATGAAGCAGCCAAAAAGAAGTTAAGAGGTTCAATTTGTCCTGTTGTTACACCCTTTACTGAAAGTGGTGCAATCGATGAAAAAGCTTTTGTTGACTTGATTAATTGGCAAATTGACAGCGGAAGTCATGGTATTTCTGTTACTGGAACGAGTGGTGAACCGAGTTCTTTAACAATTGCTGAAAGAAAACGAGTTATGGAATTAGCAAAAGAAACGATTGCTGGACGCGTGTTTTTTGCACCAGGTACAGGATCTACCAATCATGATGAAACAATGGAATTAACGAAGTATGCAGAAGAACTAGGTGCGGATGCTGCAATGGTTATCGTGCCTTACTACAATAGGCCGAACCAGGAAGCACTTTATCAACACTTTAAAACGGTTGCGGATTCAGTTACAACGCCAATCATTATTTACAATATACCAGGTCGATCCGCTGTCAATATGGAAGTTAGCACGATGAAACGCTTAGTTGAAGATTGCCCGAATATTATCGGTGTAAAAGAAGCAAATAAAGATTTCGAGCACGTCAATCGCGTGCTTCTAAATTGTGGAAGAGACTTCCTATTATTCTCAGGAATTGAACTGCTTTGCTATCCAATGCTTGCAATTGGCGGTGCTGGATTCATTAGTGCCACAGCAAATGTTGAGCCAACAAAAGTAGCCGAATTATACAATGCGTGGGTTGCCGGAGATGTTGCGAGAGCACAAGATCTCCACTTCGAATTAATGCCATTAAATGACGCACTCTTCAAAGATACAAATCCAGCCCCCGTTAAGGTAGCACTTGGCATGATGGGGAAAATTACGCCGAAGCTTCGCTTACCTCTAGGATTACCTTCAGCTGCAATCCAACGAGAAGTTCGTGAATCGCTTATTGAACTTGCTATTTTGCCGAAAGAAATCGTAATAAAATTATAATGAGGAAATAGGTGATAAATATGGTATCAACGCATAAGTTAGCATCTTATAAACATGAAACGCAACAGAATATTTTACTCTATATAAATGGAGAATTCACTCCTGCTTTAAGTGGGACGACGATCAAAAACATGAATCCATTTACCAATGAACAAATCAATGAAGTGGCTGAAGGGCAGTCTGCTGATATAAATAAAGCAGTAGCAGCTGCGCGGGAAGCCTTTGATCATGGTCCATGGAAAACGATGAAACTTAAAAATAGAATGGCCTATATTTATCGAATTGCTGATTTAATTGACGAAGAAATAGAGAAAATAGCTTACTTGGAATCACTTGATACGGGACTTCCAATTAGTCAAACAAGAAATATGGTAAGCCGTGCTTCAGAAAACTTTCGATTTTATGCCCGTATGGTCGAAAGTCGTCTTGTTGGAGATGCCTATCAAGTAGATGATGAATTTATCAACTACACAATTCATGCGCCTGTAGGGGTTGCGGGATTGATAACACCATGGAATGCTCCCTTTATGTTGGAGACATGGAAAGTTGCGCCAGCACTTGCTACTGGTAATACAGTTGTTTTAAAGCCAGCAGAACTTTCGCCACTTTCGGCAAATCTATTAGCTGAAGTGATTCATAAAGCTAATCTTCCAAAAGGCGTTTTCAACGTTGTTCATGGCTATGGCGAAACAGCAGGGGATGCACTAGTTAAGCATCCTGATGTCCAGCTTATTTCATTCACAGGGGAAACAACGACGGGTTCAACGATCATAAAAAATAGTGCCGATACACTGAAAAGTTGCTCGATGGAACTTGGAGGGAAATCCCCAATTATCGTCTTTGAAGATGCTGATTTCGAACGCGCTTTAGATGCTTGTGTCTGGGGGATTTACTCTTTTAATGGTGAACGGTGTACGGCGAACTCACGCTTGTTCGTCCAAGAGGGGATCAAAGATAATTTTATTGATGCATTAAAGATACGTGTTGCGAATATTAAAGTTGGTGACCCCCTCAACGAAGAAACTGAGGTGGGGCCGCTGATCGATAAAGGGCATTATAGTAAGGTCAAAAGCTATTTAGAAATTGCAAAAGAAGAAGGTACCGAAGTGATTACTGGAGACATCCCAATTGAATTAGCTAAAGGAAACTTTGTGGCACCGTCGCTTATACTAAATGCTAAAAATAACATGCGCGTTGCACAAGAAGAAATTTTTGGTCCAGTACTAACCGTGATGACATTTAAAGATGAAGATGAGGTTATTAAGCTGGCAAACGGCGTCGATTACGGACTTGCGGGTTATGTATGGACGAATGATATTAAACGAGGTCACCGCGTTGCGCATAAAGTTGAAGCAGGAATGCTTTGGGTGAATGCTCAGAACGTTCGTGACTTGAGAACGCCTTTTGGAGGCTCGAAATCCTCTGGAATCGGTCGTGAAGGTGGACATTACGGCTTCGATTTTTATACTGAACAGAAAATTATTCATGTTTCAATTACTGATCATCGAATTCAGCAGTTCGGGAAAAAATAGGGGGAGGTATGGTGAAAACGATGGATTTTTCAATCATTCGAATCGCGAGAACCGTTCTTCATGTAGTGGATTTGCAGGCGTCTCGTAAATTTTATGTTGATGGATTAGGTATGATTGAAACAGAAAGTGATGAACATCATATTTACTTAAGAGGTTTAGAAGAACATTCGCATCACAGTTTACTATTGAAAAAAGCAGACAAAGCCGTTGTTGAAGTGCTTAGTTATAAGGTGGAAAAAGAACAGGATCTCGATGAAATTGAAAAGCTTTTTATCTCACAAGGTCTACAAACAAAATGGATGGCAAAAGGGGTACAACATGCCATTGGAAGAACCCTTCGAGCGCATGATATTTCAGGCATTCCATTAGAGTTTTTTGCGGAAATGACCACTGTAGATCGAATGCTGCAGCGTTATGACCTTTATCGAGGAGCTAAAATTCAGCGGATTGACCACGTAAACTGTGCAGTACCTGATGTTCAAAAAGCCTTTGATTTTTATGTCGATCACTTAGGATTCTCGTGTTCAGAGTATACGGATACCGAAGATGGAGACTTGTGGGCAGCGTGGCTTTATCGAAAGCCGACTGTTCATGACCAGGCATTCATGAGTGGCCCCGGACCGAAAATGCATCATTTTGCTTACTCACTAACAGATCGACTTAGCGTGCTCGATTGTTGTGATGTCTTAGCTAGTATGGGCTATGCAGATTCAATTGAACGAGGACCCGGTCGCCATGGATTGTCCAATGCCTTCTTCCTCTATTTGAGAGATCCGGATGGCCACCGCATTGAACTTTATACGGGTGATTATTTAACAAGCGACCCAGACTTAAAGCCGAAACGATGGGACTTAAATGACCCGCTTCGCCAAACATTCTGGGGACACAAAGCACCGGATTGCTGGTTTAATGAAACAAGTACGTTCATCGATATTGAGACGGGCGAAGAAATAGAGTGTCAAGAACCGTTATTGGAACAGAGACAGCCGAAAATTATGGCTTGAGAAATGAACTAGCCTAACTAATAGGTGTTTTTATATGGGGAAATACGTTTATTTATAACAGATTGTTTTGAAGTAGCAGCTGAGTGTAGTGCATAGGCTGGAAAAATTCGCGAGTTTTGGTGCTGTTAATTAAACATGGCGTTTTATGTAGACAGTATCCCTCATGATTCGTTTTAGACTAGACGTGCGTGGGTATGCTAGTAACGAATCAAAAATCAAGGAGGGTAATGAAATTATGTCATTAAGCAAAGAACTTCAAACCTTAAAAGACTTTCACTGTGATGATCGTTGTGTATTGAGTGTCTATTTAAACACCAATCCAGGTGATCCAGAGCAATTAAATGGGGCGTGGAGAATTCATTTGAAGAGTGGTTTGAAGCGGATTGATGAATATTTGACGGCTTCAGATGATGAAAATGAATTGAAAGCATTTAATGAGCTAAAGAAAAAAGTCGCAAAAGAAGTCGAGGATAATAAGAATGATCTAAGCAAAGGTGTCGTGATATTTGCGTCAGTTGACCCAGAATTATGGTCGGTTTACTATGTTCAGGTCCCAGTGAAAACGAGCTTCCACTGGGAAGATCACCCGGTGACTGAAGAGATGGAATATATGTACAAAGCATATCCGGAGGCGGGGATTATTTTACCCAGCTTCGGGGAAGTGCGCATTTTAGACACATCAATGGGAGCTGTCCTTGCTGATTTCACCTACGATTTCGACCCGAATCTGGAAGGGTGGGGGGAACGGAGTAAAGCTTCTGCTGCGCATAATGTTGGAATGGGAAGCTCAAAAGGCGACGCAATTGAACCACGCCTGAGAGAAAATCTACAGAGGTTCTACAAAGGAATGGGTGAAATCATCGGAACATTGAAGAAAGAACGCGGCTGGCAAGAAATCCATGTGTCGGGTGAAGCTGATTTAGCAAACGCCTTCGCTGAAACGTTGCGAGAAAAACCAGCAAGCTGCATTTACAAAAATCTAAATAACAGCAAACCGAATGATGTGCTCCATCAAGTTTTTGAAAAGTAAATAAGTGGAATTGGAAAAACGAACCGCTCTTTTTCTAAAAGAGTAGTTCGTTTTTTTGTGTGCTCTCTATTGGAATGAATGCCGTTAGTTAGAACACACCGCCCGCTAGACGAATAACATAGGTATGGGTAGAGAGATGGGATTCTAGTCGCATCTAACTAGGGACATTACGATGTTGTCAAAATGAAGGGATGTGTTAGCGATGCAACTTTTTTACGTAGTTCGGTCTGGTGACACATTAAATAACATAGCTAAGCGGTGGGAAATTCCGGTGAAATCTCTTATTGCCGCAAATAACTTAACGTCTCCGTATAGAATCTCTGTCGGGCAACAGCTGTCAATTCCACCTGGCGTCAATAAATACCGTGTGAAGTCGGGAGATTCTGTGTATCGAATTTCCAAAATGTATGGTGTTCCAGTTTCTTTGATCGTCGAAAAAAATAGGCTTAGGCCACCTCATGCCATACAGGTTGGTCAGTTACTTGAAATACCGCCCGGCGTTTCATATTATGTCGTTCAACCTAGGGATACATTGGTCCAGATTGCCAAGCGTTTTAATGTGACAACAGGTGGCCAAAGCAACCCTAAGTATTTACAAGCTGCCAACAAACTGCCAACCACAGCCATTAATCCAGGAATGAAATTAACCATTCCTTACGCTCCTACCGGTGATCAAGGATTTCTTGCTTATACATCAAATCGTGGAGGGCAGTACGATATTTGGGTGTATAATCCGCGAACCGGGGAAAATAGAAAGCTTACAAATGGTTTGGGGGATGCACGGTCGCAACCAATTTGGTCGCCGGATAGCAGCCGAATTGCATTTGTGGGGAAGGATAGAATTATTTATGTTATTTATGCCGCAACGGGTTTAATCGCCGGTATAGATCAGTTGGAAGAAGGGGGAGATTACAGTCTCGACTGGTCTCCAAATAGTTCAAGTTTAGCTTATGTGGCTCGAGGAACGATCATGTTGTATAACGCCACGCTACATGAAGCGAAGGCTCTCAGGCAACCCGGCGCATCCGAAGTCAACTGGTTTCCGAGTGGTACGGAATTATTGTTTCAAGCCCGAGACGGATCCGGTATAAGTCAGCTGTTCCGTAGTAGGATAAACGGAACAGCTAAACAGCAAATCACTAAAAATACAGATGGTCCTCTCCATGATGCGCGTCTATCGCCGGATGGTCGGTTTGTTCTCTATACAACACCAGGCGCAAGTGTTTCAATTATTTTCACTGTGGAGCTTGCTACAGGTGCTGTGCATGAGGTGAAAGGGGGACCAGATGGCAAAAACTATTTTCCGGAATGGTCACCTGATTCTTTACGAATCGCGTATAGTGCAACCGCATCTGATGACAGAGGCTATTTTTCGCAAATAAGAACTGTGGAGCGTCTTGGGACTGATGATCGGATATGGGCGATTTCGAATTGCTTTTCGACACCGGTTACTTGGTCACCTGACGGAAGAAAAATCGCATACATTTCTGGGTGTAAAGGGCAAGAATTTACGAATGAGCTGTGGGTTTTTGATCTAACCCACCCGGTCCCGATTCGACTCATAGAAGGGGCGACTATCACGTCAGTGCAATGGTCGCCAACCCCGGTTATGGATTTGTCAAAAGCAGAATTTACAAATAATACGTTTGGCGTTAACTTTCAATATCCTGCAAGTTGGCATAAGGTAAACGATGAAAGATACGAAGGCGATGATGGCTTCTTTCAAATTTCAGCTCTTTTTGGATCGGATTCGATTGACAAGGTATGCCATGACGAAGCTTTTCAAAAATTAATGCCCTATGGTTCAGCGCCCCGAATAATACAATCACAGAATCCATATAACCAGTCTTGTACCATTTTACCTTCTGCCGACCAACCGGCTGACATGAATGGGCAGGCAGCTTTTATCGCACAATATCCAACTCCGATAATGATGGATGGGATTTCTTATAATTACTTTATTTTATGGGCAGATAAGGAACATATTGTTGGGATTTCCTCAACGCTTTTATTTTTACCGTAGGGTGTTCGAAAAAAACCACTAGGATTGGTTATTCCTAGTGGTTTTCAGTAGCGACCCTATTTAATTTCTTCTATTACTTGTAAGTCTTTTCCGATTCACTCTTTTGTCTGTTGTTTTGTGTCATTGGTTCATGCTTCGGATTTAGGTTTCCGAGTTCGGCTAGTTCAAGCGAAATTTCTTCTTTCATGGTATTCGATTTTGATTTTTTGGGGTTCGATGTAGATGGCGATGATACTGATTTGCTAGTATTACTTGTTGGATTAGCTTTTCTCATAATAAACCCTCCATTTCAATAAATGTATTCCACTTACTATGGCTTAAAAAACGATTTCAATTCGTAGGTGTCGTGAAGAAGTATATAAAGACGAAAAAAGCATGATCCATGAAGGACCATACTTTTTCGTTCCTCTGTGTAAGAGGTGCACTCGGAAAATTTGTTTTTTTGATACAAACTGTTTTACTGACGATTCGTTATTACTCGTCTTGCAGTTTGATGAATCTGACGCGCGATACCACTTTCGGCAAAGCTGTCAGTAGTTAATTTGCACTTAAACAAAAAACGTAACGCTTACTGCTTGGTCTAACCCTTCGTGATTAACCTGTATTGCCCAGTTAAAACATGTTGATTAACCGAAATTACTTGGTTAAAGCCTTAGTCACTCATCGATACTGTTAGATGAATAGCTAAGTTATACACAACCTAACGCTAAATCAGGTGGTTCTCGTCGAGTGTAGCTAGTCGCCAGTCAAGCAAATTTTCCGCCAAGGCTGTGCATTTCATCCTGAGAAGTCCTGAGAAGTTATGAGTAGGTTACTCGTCTACGGATTTCTTCTTCAGGTTGTTTCACCTTGTAATCTATCTATACCCAGCTGAATATGAAGTAAACCTTTTTTATTGACCTAATTAGAAACATATTTAATCTATGAATAAAAACGTGCTCGAGGCCTTAAGAATCAACTTTTTCGACTTATATTCCTGTGACTTGTGACAAATTTATGAATTAGTGTAATCTTGCCTTAATACGACATTTTTTTTAAATAAGATGTTGTACGATGTAATAGTTGCTTCCGAACCTACTAGATAAAGACTACATGATTTGAAGCCGAATATATTATATGGAGGAAGATTTGTGAAAAGGCTACTGAATGAAAAGGCATTGTTGTTACAAATTGGGATCAAAAGAAAAGTCATGTATAGAAGAGCGAAAACATTCGGTTTTACACATCCTCTTGTCGTGGCATGCAGTCAAGAATTAGATGTGTTGTTAAATAGATATCAAAAAAAAGTATCGTAATAAAGAACATAGTAACACAACCCTGATACCGGTTTACTCTATTTATGTGAAAAAAACGGTCAAAACTCCAACGGTGGAGATTGGTCGTTTTTTTGTATATAAAAAAAATTAAGTGATCCATTGCGTTTTTATACATGAAGATGAATCGTTAAGAGTTCACGAACAAAATAGAGTAGTCCGAAAATGTAAGCGCTTCAATGTTTAGAATACTTAAAATACCATTGACTAACATTTGTAAACAGTGTATTGTTACGAATAATTATCGTCGTAGAGATATGTCTATAAAGAAGACGATAATGAAAAAGGGGGAACAGAAATGAAAACAAATTGGATAAAGTATGCAGTAGCATTATTTAGCGTCATTTTCATCCTTGCAGCATGTGGAGGGGACAAGGCGGATAATGCATCCAAGCCGTCAAATGATGAAAAAGAACCAGGAACTAATGAAGAAACGACGAAATATAAAATTGGTATGACTCAAATTGTAGAGCATCCATCTTTGAACGCTGCGGCAGAAGGTTTTAAAAAGGCAATAGAAGATGCAGGGCTTGATGTGGAATATGATATACAAAATGCACAGAACGACAACAGTGCAAATACAACAATTGCGAATAACCTTGCAAGTGCAGGCGTTGATTTGATTTTCGCGAATTCAACACCTAGTGCACAAGCGGCAGCTAGTGTAACGCAAGAAATTCCAATTATTTTCACATCTGTTACGGATGCTGTAAGCGCTGAACTTGTGGCTTCACATGAAAGTCCGGGTGGAAATGTCACAGGTACGATTGACAATCACCCTGATGCAATCCCGAATACAATGAAATTCCTTCAAGAAATTGGGGCAAAAAATGTTGGAATGGTATTTAACGCTGGCGAGCAGAACTCACGTGCTCAAGTAGATGCTGTTAAAGAGCTACTAAAGGATATGGATATGAAAGTAGTGGAAGCGCCAGTGGCGACATCCGCTGATGTTAAACAGGCTGCAGAATCACTAATTGGCAGAGTAGATGCGTTCTATATTATTACAGATAATACAGTTGTATCTGCACTTGAATCCGTTATTTCAGTTGCGAATGACAATAAGCTCCCTATGATGGTTGGCGAGTTCGACTCTGTAAAACGCGGTGGATTAGCGGCATATGGATTTGAGTATTATGATATCGGCTATGAAGCAGGTCAAATGGCGGTTAAAGTTCTAAAAGGTGAAAGTGAACCGGCTACTTTACCTGTACAAATTCCACAAAACCTAAAACTTATCATTAATAAAGATACAGCTGATTCAATCGGTCTTACTATCAAAGACGAATGGAAAGCTGAATTTAGCGAATAAATTAGGAGATGATTCTGTATGTTTAGTGCTATATTTGGCTCAGTAGAGCAAGGAATCATCTATGCAATTATGGCACTCGGTGTGTATATCACATTCCGAGTGCTAGATTTTCCTGATCTGACGGTTGACGGAAGTTTCGTAACAGGGGCATCGGTTGCAGCGACAATGATTGTCTTTGGTTATAATCCGTTATTAGCAACTGGAGCCGCCATCGTTATTGGATTTATGGCAGGTTGTATTACGGGTCTTTTACATACGAAAGGAAAAATTAATCCATTACTTGCAGGCATCTTGATGATGATTGCCCTATACTCAATTAATTTAAGGATTATGGGCCTGACGTCAGAAAGTTCAGTGGGACGCCCAAATATTCCATTGCTAAATGCAGAAACGTTGTTTAGTAAATTTTACGCGTTTTGGAGTACGCTCGGCATCGATGAAACAATCAATCAGTTCTTCAGCTCGCTTGGTGTTAACTATTTGCCTTCTACATGGGGAACGTTGTTTTTAATGATTATAGCTACATTGCTCATTAAAATCGTTGTAGATTGGTTTTTACAAACAGAAATCGGGCTTGCAATTCGCGCAACCGGCGACAATAAGAAAATGATTCGTAGCTTTTCAGCGAATACAGATACGCTTGTAATCCTGGGGTTAGGTCTATCTAATGGGCTTGTCGCTTTTTCTGGAGCATTGATTGCTCAGTACTCGAAGTTTTCCGATATTGGTATGGGAATCGGGATGATTATTATCGGACTAGCTTCTGTTATTATCGGTGAAGCAATCTTCGGTACAAAAACTATTATGCGAACAACACTTGCAGTGATTGCAGGAGCTATTATTTATAGAATCGTATTGGGTCTTGCGCTTAGAGTAGAATTTCTCGATACAGGAGATATGAAGTTGATCACTGCTGTTATCGTTATAGCTGCACTTATTTTACCGCAATACGTTGATAAAAGACGGGAAAACAAGAGAAAAGCGAAACGTCATGCTGAACGATCAACAACTTATGATCATGTACTAAAAAAAGGAGGGAATGCAATTGCTGAAACTCCAACAGATAAATAAGGTATTTAACGAAGCAACTCCCGATGAAAAAATCGCGCTTGACCAAATCAACTTGCATTTAAAGAAAGGTGATTTTGTTACCGTTATCGGCAGTAATGGTGCAGGGAAATCAACAATGATGAATATGATTTCAGGAGCACTCACGCCAGATTTCGGTGTCATTGAAATCGCGGGTAAAAATGTCGTAAAGTTACCTGAATACAAACGTTCCGTAATGATTGGCAGGGTATTCCAAGATCCGATGGCAGGAACCGCTCCTTCCATGACAATTGAGGAAAACCTCGCAATGGCTTATTCGCGCAATAAAACACGCGGATTGCGCAAAGGCGTCCACAAGAAACGCCGTGAATTATTCCGTGAATCACTTGAAACACTACATTTGAACCTCGAGAATCGCTTGAATGCTAAGGTAGGCATGCTGTCAGGTGGAGAGCGCCAAGCACTCTCTTTATTAATGGCTACTTTTACACAACCGTCCATTTTGCTTCTTGATGAACATACAGCTGCTCTTGATCCATCGAGGGCCGCATTGATTACCAATTTGACGAAAGAACTCGTAGAAAAGGATCAACTGACAACGTTGATGGTCACACATAATATGCAGCAAGCAATGGATTTAGGCAATAGGCTCATTATGATGGATAAAGGGCAAATCATCTTGGAAGTTGAAGCTGAGGAGAAGAAGCAGCTGACGATTGAAAAGTTAATGGCCGAATTCCAACGCATTCGCGGTGAAAAGTTAAACAGTGATGCCGCGTTGTTATCTGTGTGAAGTGAATAAGGAAAAAACACCACAACCTGACGACGAGGTTGTGGTGTTTTTAATGGAATCTCGGGTAAATTCATCAACGATTATTGTGAAAGCTGGTATGATTAGAATAAACTCAAAGTGAAAAAGGTGTTTATTATGAAAAAAATTATCATCATTGGCTCCGGAATTTTAGGAGCGTCGACAGCATACCATTTAGCTAAATCAGGCGTTGAAGTGACGGTTATAGATCGACAGGACGCGGGGCAGGCGACGGATGCGGCAGCGGGCATCATCTGTCCATGGCTATCCCAACGGAGAAATAAAGCCTGGTACGCGCTTGCGAAAGGCGGGGCGGCATATTATTCGTCACTCATCCAACAACTCGAAGAAGACGGAGAAACCGAAACGGGGTACCGGCGCGTAGGTGCGATCAGCTTGCATACAGATGCTGTCAAACTCGATAAAATGAAAGAACGTGCGGCGAAAAAACGAGATGATGCACCTGAAATCGGCGATATCCGTCAACTGAATTCAACTGAAACATCGGAATTATTTCCGCCCCTTTCACAGGAATATGAATCGATTCAAATTAGCGGAGCGGCTCGTGTCAACGGGCGTGCCTTACGAAATGCGTTGATCAGTGCTGCTAAAAAGCATGGCGCAGTATTTGTACATGGGTCGGCAAAGCTTATTGCTACTGACAATATTGTCACGGGTGTTCAAGTGGGAGACCGTCAATTTTTCGCAGATAAAGTCATTATCACTGCCGGTGCATGGGCGGCTGAATTAGTTGAGCCACTAGGCATTCACCTGCAAGTAAGTGCCCAAAAAGCACAAATCGTCCATTTGCAACTTGAAAATACACAAACCGCCGAATGGCCAGTCGTCATGCCACCAACTGACCAATATATCCTTGCATTTGACGATGGAAAAGTAGTCATTGGGGCAACGCATGAAGATGATAAGCAGTTCGACATGCGCGTTACTGCGGGAGGCTTGCACGAGGTATTAGGCAAAGCCTTAGTAGTCGCACCAGGATTAGTAGACAGTACTTTTACCGAGGTGCGTGTTGGATATCGCCCGTTTACCCCTGGTTTCCTCCCGATTATAGGAAGAGTTCCTGGAACTAAAGGACTTCTACTAGCGAACGGATTGGGTGCTTCAGGATTAACTGTCGGACCTTTCTTAGGCAAACAACTAGCAAAATTGGCAATGAATGAGCCGGTTGAAATTGATCTTGAGTTGTATAAAGTTGCAAGTGCAATCAAAGCTGTATGACAGTCACCAGAACGTACTACTGTAAATCACTTCATTCTCAAGCCAGTTTTTCAGCTTGAGAATTTTTTATGGGCATCAAAATTTAATATGTTTACATAAAAAAAGACAAAGTGACCATACTATCCTCACTGACAAATTGAAGGAGGATTTTCAATGACTAAAATGTTGCGAGTTTTGGCTTCCTTGCTCATCATTTTTTCTTTAATGGGATGTGGCATGAAGAAAACTGAAGAAGTGAAGGACAATGCAGTGGGCACGGAAACAGAAACGGATGTAAATGACACTACTAACAATGATTCAACAACAGATGTTAATAATGATAGTAATCAAAAGCTGGCAGTGGCAGACGACGTTGCGGACAAAATTGTTAAGATGGAAGAAGTGGAAAGCGCAAATGTACTCGTAACTGACACGAATGCGTATGTGGCAGTCGTTCTGAAAGAAGGAGCGGATGGTTCAGAAGTGACTGAAAATAAGATTGCGGATGAGGTCAGATCGGCTAATGATACCTTTAAAAATGTTTATGTATCAATGAATCCCGATTTTGTAAAACAAATGAACGAATATGGAACTAAAATCAGAGCAAATGAACCGGTAGAAGGATTCTTTACAGAGTTTTCTGATGCAATGAAGAGAGTATTTCCCGATGCTCATTAAACTATCCTTATTGTAATATTCCTCGATAAAAGGCTCATCATTCCTTGATTGATGGGCCTTTTATTGAGGAATAAATTAGTTTCGGATTACCACTTCGCATACTTTATAATTGGATTTCGTTAACTGAAGTCTATTGCTTAAGAAGTTTCTTTTTCCCGTGAAAGATTGAACGTATGTTCCTTTGTGGTATAATGTGAATAGGAAATAAGCTCGTCGGGATCAACTAAAGGAGTCATATAAATGAAATTAATTTCTTGGAATGTCAATGGATTAAGGGCGTGTGTTGGCAAAGGTTTCTTGGAATACTTTGAATCGGTAGATGCAGATATTTTTTGTGTGCAGGAAATAAAATTGCAAGAGGGACAAATCGATTTACAGTTAGATGGTTATCATCAGTATTGGAATTATGCGCTGAAGAAGGGTTACTCCGGAACAGCTGTCTTTACGAAAGAACAACCGTTGACGGTGAAGTATGGCGTAGGGGTTTTGGCAACTGAAGGAGAAGGTCGCATTCTTACACTAGAGTATCCACAATTTTATTTGGTGAACGTCTACACGCCGAACGCGCAGCGTGATTTGGCACGATTGCCTTTTCGATTGGAATGGGAAGAGGAAATGCGTGCATACTTGAAAAAGTTGGACGAAATGAAGCCGGTTATTTTATGCGGTGATTTAAATGTCGCGCATCAGGAAATCGATATTCGGAACGTGAAATCGAATATCGGAAATTCAGGCTTTACAGATGAAGAACGGGGTAAGATGACCGCCTTATTAGCGGAAGGGTTTATCGACACATTCCGTTATTTTCATCCTGATAAAGCAGATGCTTACACATGGTGGTCATACATGAGCAAAGTAAGGGAACGTAATATCGGTTGGAGAATCGATTATTTCATCGCATCAAAGCGACTTGAACCAATCTTGAAAAACGCCGACATTCATCCAGACATATTCGGTAGTGATCATTGTCCAATCGTTTTGGAAATGGACTCGACATTAATAGGATAAAGGGGAAAGTAACGACGGGAAATACAAAACAACAAATCACGACATTTCTAATGTTTGAAGGATAAGCTGAGGAAGCAATGAATTATTACACATCGGTATTTAGCGATTCGAAAATTGACAAAATGATACACAATCCGGACGGGACAGTCATGCATGCAACATTCACATTAAAAGGCCAAACGTTTATGTGCATCGACAGTACACTTAAACATGCATTTACTTTTCGCCTGCTATATCGCTGTTTGTCTAGATGTCATAAAGTCATTGCTTGATGACAAGCCAATCGATTCTAGAGAAGCTGAATGGAAAAAGTGGCATACTAACTATGAACAAGCTATTAATGAACTAATGATAGCGGATAAAGAGTAATGCATTGAAAAAAGCTTCTGGGAGTCATACCCCAGAAGCTTTTTTCGTTTCTAAATTAACAAATTTCAATTACTTATTCTCTTCCGAAGTAACAAAATTATTTTTACCTGCTTTCATGCCGGATAGGAAGACAATTAATATTCCGCCAATAATAATCAGCATCGGAACTGTCCAGCCGGATGTGAAATCATGCAATAGCCCGAACAATACAGGTCCAATGGCAGCAAGTGCGTAGCCGAAAGACTGCGCCATACCTGATAAATCCGCAGCTTCATGTGGTGTCCGTGTGCGTAATGAGAAGAACATCATAGACAGTCCAAATGCCGCACCGCCTGCAATTCCAATCATAATCATCCATAATGGAACGAGTGCGGTTCCGCCTACCATGATACCCCCATACCCGAAAAGATATAATATGGCGACCCCTGCTACAATCCAGCGCTGATCTTTTACTTTACCTGCTAGAATCGGAACAATGAATGTCATTGGCAATTGAGAAAATTGTAAGAGGGAAACCATCCAACCAGCGCTATCTGGACTTATTCCTTGCGTATTTAACACCTCAGGCATCCAAGCTGAAGTCGTATAAAATATCAACGATTGGAACCCCATGAAGAATGTAACACTCCATGCCAATGGAGAACGCCATAAAGAAGGAGAGTTGGCTTTTTCTGCTGTCATTTTCACGGAGCTGGGCAGTCTCTTGTTTTTAAGTTGAGGCAACCAAACGAGTAGTGCGATAAATGTAAGAAGCGCCCAGATACCTAATGCGCCTTCCCATCCAAACTGTGTTTCATGGGCAAGCGGTACACTGACGCCAACTGCTATGGATGCGGATAAATTCATCGAGACAGAATAAATTCCGGTAATGAGACCGATGTGAAGCGGAAAGTTGAGTTTTATCAAACCTGGTAATAAGACATTTCCAAACGCAATGGCAAGTCCTATTAGGAAAGTTCCTATTAGCAAATTAGGTGTTGTACCTAGAGAGCGAATAATGATGCCCGCTGTCAATAAAATGAGAGATACGAATAATGTCAGTTCCATCCCAAAGCGACGTGCAATTTTCGGAGCAAACGGTGAAATGAGTGCGAAAGCGAGCAAAGGGATAGTCGTTAGAAATCCCGCTAATACATTTGAAATGGCCAAACTATCTTTAATGGAGGAGATTAATGGTCCGACAGATGTTAACGGTGATCGAAGTGTGGAAGCGATGAAAATGATTCCGATAAGAAGAAACCAAGTATTTCGTGTGAATTTCAATTTTTTAGTTGTATGCGTGGAATGTGGATTGGTCAAGATATTACCTCCAAAGTCTACTTGTTTCATCTACAATAACACATTCAGTGTGCAGAGTATGTTCATTGAATTGAGTGAATCATTTTTTAACTATTCAGGACGTTGAAATCTAATTTTCCCATGCTATACTAATAACATTCTAATAGCATTAACTCATATAATCGCGGGGATATGGCCCGCAAGTTTCTACCGATTTACCGTAAATAAATCGACTATGGGAAGCAACGGATTGAAAAAGTCGTACTCATTTAATTGGGTATGTCTCTTTCTTTTCCATTCGGCAAATAAGCTCGAATGACATTGCTCCACTCATGGTTTGATTGGATGCACGGTCATAGGGCTTATTTTTTTGGCTCTTGATTGTGAAAACAAGAAGGAGGAAGAATAAAATGAAATTGTTAAAAGATAAAATTGTACAAGACGGTAAAGTGTTATCGAATCAGGTGCTAAAGGTAGATTCATTTTTAAATCATCAAATCGATCCACCCCTTATGCAGGCGATAGGGGAAGAATTTGCAGCACGATTTAAAGATGCGGGTATTACAAAAATCCTAACGATTGAATCGTCAGGTATTGCTCCATCAATGATGGCGGGCTTGATACTGGGTGTACCGGTAATCTTCGCGCGTAAAAGGAAATCACTTACGTTAGTGGATCACCTGTATACGTCGAGTGTTCATTCATTCACAAAAAATGAAACAAATGATATTTCGGTTTCAAAGGACTTCATTACAGCACAGGATACAGTCTTGCTTATTGATGATTTCCTTGCAAACGGACAAGCTGTTCTTGGATTGCTTGATATCATCGAGCAGGCTGGAGCGAAGTTAGCAGGTGTTGGTATTGTTATCGAAAAAGGTTTCCAACCTGGCGGGGCGCTCATCCGTGAACGCGGCATCCGTGTAGAATCACTTGCGAATATTGCTTCACTCGAAAATGGGCAAGTGACGTTTATTGAGGAGGAAGTTTCCAAGTGAGCAATCCACTTAAGTCAACTGCTTTAGGGCTCCAACACGTTTTGGCGATGTATGCGGGGGCGGTACTCGTACCATTAATCGTCGGTGATGCACTGGGCCTAACGTCTACACAATTGACTTATCTCGTTTCCATCGACATTTTAATGTGTGGGATTGCAACGATTTTACAAATTATGAATAACCGTTTCTTTGGAATCGGACTGCCAGTCGTATTAGGCTGTTCGTTTACTGCGGTAGGACCGATGATTGCGATTGGCACCGAGTCTGGAATTTCTGCTATTTACGGGGCAATCATTGTATCAGGACTTTTCGTCATTGTTATTAGCCGTTTTTTCGGTATGCTTGTACGATTTTTCCCCCCTGTAGTAACAGGTTCTGTCGTTACGATTATCGGGATTACGTTAATCCCCGTGGCTATTAACAATATGGGAGGGGGACAAGGTGCAAGTGATTTCGGCTCATTGTCGAATATAGCATTATCTTTCGGAACATTGCTTTTTATCCTCCTAGTTTTTAAGTTTTCCACTGGTTTCATGCGGGCTATTTCCATCTTACTTGGCTTGGTTGTCGGGACGGTTGCTGCCACGTTTATGGGGAAAGTTGACTTCTCAGCCGTTCGGGATGCAACCTATTTCCATATGGTGGAGCCTTTCTACTTCGGTATGCCGACTTTCGAATGGCCGGCTATCCTTACAATGATTCTGGTGGCAATGGTGTCCCTTGTTGAATCGACGGGTGTGTACTTCGCGCTAGGTGATATTTGTGAGCGCGATATAAAGAAAAAAGATCTTGAAAAAGGGTATCGTGCGGAAGGGATCGCCGTCCTACTAGGCGGTATTTTCAATGCATTTCCGTATACGACGTTTTCACAAAATGTTGGCTTAATTCAAATGTCAGGTGTCAGATCACGAAAGATCATTTTAATCGCGGGTATTATGCTGATTACGCTCGGTTTTGTTCCTAAAATCGCAGCTTTCACAACAATTATTCCAAATGCTGTTTTAGGCGGAGCAATGATCGCAATGTTCGGAATGGTTGTTTCCCAAGGCATTAAAATGTTAAGCAAAATTATTAGTGATTCTCAAGAGAATTCGATGATTATTGCTTGCGCAATTGGAATTGGACTTGGCGTGACTGTCGTACCTGAACTTTTCGCACAATTCCCTAAAGAACTTAAAATATTAACGAGTAACGGGATTGTCGCGGGAAGTGTCACTGCGATTGTGTTGAATATCTTATTTAATATGTTGCCTTCGAAAAAGAAGAAACCGGTTCAGTTGTCTGAATGAGAAGTATAATAATGTGAAAATCCCCGATTCAATTAAATGGATTGGGGATTTTTTTATGCTCAAAAAGAAGTCTATTGAGGTCATTCAAATTGATTGAAATGTATATTGAAAATAAAATACACAACTAAATCAATAGGGTTTAATAAGATGACATCGGAACAATTCGAGTGTCATCACCTCAGGGTCTTTTCGAATTGTCCGAAAAAGATGGACTCCGTATGAATGGAAACTATCACACATGGTGGATAAGGTGGGAAAAGGGGCTGACTGCTTTATAAAAGTAAAAGACCTCTATTATCAATTGCTATAGGCTAATGCACTTTTTTGAAAAATTATAGATAAGTAGATGTTTGTCCCCTCTTTCCATCTATATTCCGAATAAGATGCTAAAGAAAGGGGGATAAATATGGAATTTTGTAACTGTAATATAAATTGTTGTAATGATCGGAAGGGTATTAGGAGATGTAGTAGTCAAAGTTTTCGTAAAATTGTATGTGTAGGCCCACCGGGAGCGCAAGGACCACCTGGAGATAAGGGACCGCCTGGCGACAAGGGACTACCTGGCGATAAGGGGCAAACTGGTGACAAAGGACCAACTGGAGACCCAGGAAATAGTCTTGGTTATGCTTATATCTATGATACAACCGAACAAAAAGATATTCCGGCTGGTGGCTCTGTTACCTTTAATAATAACGGACCTATATCACCTATTGGATTTGTGACACACTCAGTAGCACCGCCAGGAACGGCACCTATCACTATTAACCAATCTGGTACGTATCTCATCACTTATGAAGTAAATGCTCAAATGGGGACTTCCGCATTCGCATTATTTACTAACAACAACGTGATACCAATACCAGGTTCCAGTTATGGATCACAATCGGGTAACCAAACGTATAGTGGTCAAGTCATTACGCCATTAAGTAATGGGGATATCCTTACTTTAAAGAATATCGATGGCGTAACTACCTTGGGCAAGTCGGGTTTTCCGGTTCTCAGTGCTTCTATTTCGATTTTAAGACTTGCATAGAATGTTATAATGCATAAAAAAGAATCCCATTTTATTAGAGGCCAATGAAAGTTTCCATTTTTGATGACGTCCTAAAAAAGACGCCTTCCAATATCACTTGGAATTGGGAATCAATCAAAGGTACCGGCGTATAAAATAGTTTAGATTCGTTTAATAACCTGGTACGCAACAATGCGATATCAAGTATCTAAAATTTACAGGCGTTTACTTTGCGCTAGGTGATATTTGTGAGCGCGATATAAAGAAAAAAGATCTTGAAAAAGGGTATCGTGCGGAAGGGATCGCCGTCCTACTAGGTGGTATTTTCAATGCATTTCCGTATACAACGTTTTCACGAAATGTTGGCTCAATTCAAATGTCAGGTGTCAGATTACGAAAGATCATTTTAATCGCGGGTATCATGCTGATTACGCTCGGTTTTGTTCCCACAATTCCCTTCAGGTCTTAAAATATTGACGAGTAACGGGATTGTGGGGGGAAGTGTCACTGCGATTGTATTGAATATCTTATTTAATATGTTGCCTTCGAAAAAGAAAAACTTGAAAACTGAATAAAATACCCTACATTTATTGATGTCGAATACGATGTAATGTCGCATACTTTTTCTATTCATTTAGATTAAGGATGCGATCTTTTTTATTCGTGAAAGAATTCATCTGAGGTAAAAAGCATTTTCACTAGACAGTACACGCGACAACATGCGAGGATATCTAGATAGCATTAAGTAAAGGGGAGATTCCGTGTATAAACTAATTGCGATTGACCTTGATGGGACATTACTTACGGATGAATTGCAGATTACACCAAGAACAATCAAGGCGATTCAAAAAGCAGTAGAATTAGGAACGGTTGTCACGATTGCGACGGGGCGCATGTTTCCATCGGCAAAACTATTTGCACAGCAACTTGGCATAAATGTGCCAGTGATTACATATCAGGGGGCTATCATTAAGGATATTGCTGACAATGAAGTAATGTATGAGCGACTTATTCCGCCTGACATTGCACAAAAGCTAGTTGAGATTGCTCGTGATAAAAAAATACATTTACAAGTTTATCAAGATGATATTCTTTATGCTGCATCAGAAAACGATAAGATTATTGAGTACTCCAAAAAATCGGAGGTCCCGTATAAGATAGAACCGGATCTTGGCAAACTTGCGAAACAAGGATTCACGAAAGCACTCTTTATCGAAGAGCCTACCTACCTTGCAACCTTACAGGATGAATTGAGGGCATTGTTTGGAGAGGACGCACATATCGCTAAGTCTCTAGTAAACTACCTTGAAGTGACACATCCGGAAGCAAACAAAGGATGTGCTTTATTGCACCTAGCGAGTAAGCTTGGTATCGATCGTTCAGAAATTATCGGTATAGGTGATAATCACAATGATATTGAACTGATAAAGACGGCTGGTCTTGGTATCGCAATGGGTAACGGGGTTCAGGAATTGAAAGACCTTGCAGATTATATCTCACTGACGAACAATGAAGAAGGAGTGCTCCATGTAATTGAGAAATTTGTTTTAGAACCAATGGGAGCAATGATTGAATGATGGTAAAGGCCACTTACTTTGATGTTGAAAATAGTTGAATAGGGCTAGCCCAAGAAAAAAACACCTTCGATAAATGCACTTTTCATAAGTGGATCATTTACGTAGGTGTTTTATTTTGTCGTAGGATTTGAGGTTAGTCCAAGGTTCTTTAATTATCAAGGACTTTCTGGAATGTTTTTTGTATTTTAAGGTCTTAACGTATTATTGGCAATTGTCTTGCTGCACATGCATTATTAATTTCAAATAGAATGCCTCGATTATGATATTTTATCTGGAAGTTTCTTCAAGTTCGATAGTAACTACTTTTTCAGTTTCTGTAATATACTTAATTCTTACAAAAACGCCGAATTCGTTGTCACCCTCTTTTAACCATAGCTTAAATTTTTCAATTGTTGAATCCTCTATCGATTCGCTTCCTTCATGAAGGTAGTCAACAATATTTGCATTGGGGTATTTTGATTGTGTCTCTTTTATAGCAAGCTTTCCCCACTTAGCGTAGGATGGAATTTCTGGTTGTGAATGCGTAACAGTTGGGATATGTGTTGGTGCTGAATTAACTGTAGTTAAAACTCCGAGCGCAATAATTATTTTTCGCATAATAGATCACATCTCCTTTTTTATAGGATGAGTAATTTTCTTGAAATCATTCTAGGACCAATTCCTTGTCCTCGTTTATTCCACTTATCAATTTCAGATGTTTTTTTCATAAAAATAGAAGACAATTGTAATAGGACTACGCCTTTGGTCAGCTGTATTGACTTTACGGGATAGTCTTTTTTCAGTGACTAAAAATGTGAGCATATTCAAAAAAAATGACGAGTAAATACGGATAAATGTGGGATACTAACTGCTGAATCGTTTTGAAAACATAGTTTTTCCTGTTTTCTGCACAATTTATTTACTTATGTCATTTCGTTTGATAAACTCATCTAGTTGTATGACGTCAGACAACGAAAATGATTTTTACATAGTGAGAATTGGCGTATTAGTAACAAAATTATAAATGGAAAACTTCCATATGAAGAGGTGTACTAGTTGAATTTATTGTGGGGGCTTTTAGGGATAGTTGTGGTTTTAGGAATTGCATTTCTTTTATCTAATGGAAAGAAATCGATTAATTACCGGACTATCGTTGTTGGTTTAATCATCCAAGTGACATTTGCGTTCGTCGTCTTGAAATGGGAAGCTGGGAGAGCGGGGTTAATATGGTTTTCCGGACTCGTGCAAAATGTCATTGACTATGCGGGAGAAGGGGTTGCCTTTCTTTTCGGTCCGGCAGCGGATGTTAAAGGATTCGGTTTCGTCTTTGCATTCCAAGTGTTGACGATCATCATTTTCTTTTCTGCCTTGATTTCCGTGTTATATTATCTTGGAATTATGCAGATGGTTATCAAGTTAATCGGAGGTGCTTTATCGAAACTGCTTGGCACGAGTAAAGCGGAATCGGTGTCTGCGGCAGCGAATATATTTGTCGGACAGACGGAAGCTCCACTGGTCATCCGTCCATTTCTGGCAAACATGACGAAGTCTGAGCTTTTTGCAGTCATGACAGGAGGTCTTGCATCTGTTGCGGGTTCTGTTCTCGCGGGTTATGCACTCTTGGGTGTTCCACTTGAGTATTTGATTGCGGCAAGTTTCATGGCTGCACCTGCCGGGTTAGTGATGGCGAAAATATTGATACCCGAAACCGAAAAGTCGGAAGTTGCCGACTTTGAGATGGGTAAGGATCAGGAATCGGTAAACGTTATTGATGCGGCAGCGCGTGGGGCGGCGGATGGATTAAAACTTGCCCTCAATGTCGGTGCAATGCTACTCGCGTTCATTGCGTTAATCGCTTTAATGAATGGAATGTTAGGCGGACTCGGTAAGTTAATTGGTTTTGAGTCGTTGACGGTTGAGGGGATTCTAGGGGTTCTATTTGCACCGCTTGCGTTTGCTATTGGTGTACCTTGGTCTGAGGCGGTCATAGCAGGCGGATTCATCGGTCAAAAGCTTGTGTTGAATGAGTTTGTCGCATATGCGGCATTCGCGCCGGAAATTGCTTCACTTAGCCCTAAAACAGTCATTGTCGTCAGCTTTGCACTTTGCGGCTTTGCTAATTTAAGTTCATTGGCGATCCTTCTTGGGGGCTTAGGTTCTCTAGCGCCAAGTCGACGTCCTGACATTGCAAGACTGGGTATTCGTGCGGTGGCAGCGGGGATGTTAGCCTCGTTATTGAGTGCTGCTATTGCGGGGATGTTCATTTAAATTACAGGTCACATGAAAAGGAGCTTGGATTACCAAGCTCCTTTTAGTTATTCTATTTACCCGAAAATTGATTACCTAAAGAGTTATTCTCTTCAGTGCACAATACTATTAAAGAACATATGAAAAGAGGCAATAACCGTGCTAATTTCTGCCAACAAGGTTGGAAATCATATCTTTGTTTGTATTTAGCAAAAAATCTGGAATATCTATTCTACTAGACTTTATCCCGAAATAATAGGTCTCTCCTTTTTCATGGAAGTGATTGTATTGGAATTTTATTTTAGTATCCGTGATTTTTCTTACAATCCGTTCAACAAATTCACTTTGAGTCATCATATCTACTGTCCCGAGGTGAAAGATTCCTTTAAGTTCCTTTTCAAGAATGAATCGCATTTGTTTGGCTAGCTGGGTATCCAAAAGGTTGTTACATTCCAAATTACAGTACACATCAATGACCGCATTGTTATTAATACTTTCCTTGATAGTGTTTAATCTTAGGGAATTAACTCCCCATATTTGTGGAATTCTAATAATAATGACACGTTCAGCTAAAATTTGTTTTAATGCATTTTCACAATTGATTTTAAAGTTACCGTAATCGGAAACAGATACTGGCCTATCTGTTTCTGTGTGGTGCATAGAGTAGTCGCCATCAAATACATTTGCAGTGGAGAAATAATAAACAATGCTTTTATTGTTTTGCAATTCCAAAGCCAATTGTTGATGGAATTCTACTTGCCGATTAAAATCGC
Organism: uncultured Sporosarcina sp.; assembly: GCA_964632025.1. Taxonomy (GTDB): domain Bacteria; phylum Bacillota; class Bacilli; order Bacillales_A; family Planococcaceae; genus Sporosarcina. The sequence goes on along the minus strand of CAZWAW010000004.1, from coordinate 54,354 downwards.
CCCTTAGGCAAGATATAACGATGTCTGGTTTAATTGAGCTAATAATTCCTCTCATCTTTGCATTGTCTTGAATGTCCAATTGGAACTGTTTATCTTGAGGGAGTTTAGGTGGTGAGGAGAAATAAGTTCCATATAAATCGAAAACGTCTTTACATTCCTCAATTAGTGCTTTGCCTACAAGTCCACTTGCACCAAGGATCAATAACTTTTTCATTGTAAGACCCCCAATAAGTATATTTAAATCATACTTTTATATACTTCGACTAATCGGTAATGCTTTCCTTTAATTATTACTTTACAGTTCTCCGGTATCGCTAATTTGTTGTTTTTTCTCATCGACTTGCTGGAATTCGTATGGTTACTATTGTGCCTTCTCCCAATTGACTCTCAATCTCAATGCCATATTGGTCACCAAAATAGTACCGAATTTGATCGTGCACATTTTTAAGACCGATATGTTCTTCGATTAAAGTATTGGAAGCCTGTGCGAGGCGCTTTTGTAAGTGCTGAAGCTGCTCTTCATCAATGCCAACCCCATTATCTTTCACCATAATTAGCATATCTTTGCCGGAAAAAGTAGACGAAACTTCTAGTGCTCCAGCTCCATACTTGCGCTCTAATCCATGAACAATACCATTTTCGACAAGGGGCTGAAGGGAAAAATGCAATAGTTGCATAGATTCACTAGTTGGCGCTAAGTTTTCGATGTACTGAATTTTATCTCCGAATCGCATTTGTTGTACTTGGATATAGAGGCGGATATGGGCTAGTTCTTCTTCCAATGTAATCGTTTCTTTTCCACTTTGAATATTGATTCGAAATAGTTGTCCGAGTACCCCGATCATTTCAGCAATATCCCGTTGTTTGTTTAACACAGCTTTCATTTGTATCGATTCAAGTGCGTTTGCTAAAAAATGAGGATTGATTTGACTTTTTAGCGCGCGGTAATGCGCTAGCTTTTGTTGCGCTTTTAACACAGAGGACCGTTCAATATAGTCTTGTATGTCCGTCACCATTTTGCTAATCCCCTGATAAAGTCCACCAAATTCATCCTGACGTTTACTAGTCAAGTTAACATCGAATTTCCCTCTACCAATCATTTTCACTTGCCTACTTAAAAAGATAATAGGTTCGGTTACGCGAATGTATAAAATTAGCATAAATAACATAGCCATAGCGATCGAAAAGAAAGCTAACCCTAAAATAACTTTGCGCAGCATGTCCGCATGTTTAGTCATTTCCTGTTCTTCTATATATTGAATAACTGTCCAGCCTGAGTAGGGTGAAGTAACAAAATTAAAGAATGAATTGACCTCGTCTACCGGTGCGTAAAAATTTCCAGACTCCTCATTTGAATCGGAAAGGAGAGGCTGAATAGCTGGTTTAAATGTCATGGCGGAGTCAATTTGATCAAGATCAGAAGCGTAGATAACACTGCCGAGAGGATCGAGAATAACGAAATTACGATTATGATTTTCTGATAAATTCAGGATATTACGTAATGAATCTAAACGGATATCAATAAGTAAAACGCCTAACGGTTGTCTGCTTCCATTTTTATTAATCACCCTTGCGATTGATATCACTGATTCATTAGAATTTACCCGATTAAATGGTTGGTGGGTACCAAATAAGACGATTCTACCTTTTTGCGCAATGGTTTGTTTATACCATTCTTCGTTTATTAAGTTACTCACATCATAAACGGATTTTTTAAGGGTCGAATAAAATACATGGTCACCTCTATAAATTTGGACACTATCGACATTCTCAATTGTTATTTCAATTGTACTAATAAAATGTTCAATCGCATTCTCGTATTCTAAACTTTGAACATAGTTCGGTTCTGAGCCATCTACTCCCCAGTTCTCTAGCGCATTTTGTAGGTTACTGTCCATCTGTGCAGTAAGCGCGCCCATCTCGATGCTCTGCAAATATTGATCGAAATTGAATGATAGATTATTAAGAATGAGATTCGAACTGTTTTGATACTCATTTTTAGCAGATTGAATTGAAAACATATAAATCATTACGGACAAAATCAACAGCGGAATGGTAATCGTCAAAATCATTAGGACAAAGATTTGATGATTCACATGCTTAAATCGGAAAAATTGTAAGAAGCGTTTTAATCGGTTCATAGCATCATAGCCTTAACTGTTTTCTATATTCTGTTGGCGTCATTTGAGTAACACTTTTAAATACTTTTACGAAATGTTTATAACTTTTATAACCACATAAAATAGATACATCGGCGATGGAATATTGCGATACCTTCAGGCATTGTAGTGCATAATTAATTCTTATTTCGCTTACAAAAGTCATGTAGTTTTTATTTAACTTTGTTTTAAATAGCCGGCTTAAATAAGATGGATTGTAAAAGAAGTGTTCGGCAACCATATTGAGTGTCAATTCTTGGTCGATATGCTGTTTGATGTAGGACTCTATATTTGTGAAAAGTTGAAGACCATCTAGGTTTGCCTGATTGTTGTCATTAAAATGAACGAAGTCATGGGTTTCTTCGAGCGCAAGTCTGGTCTTTTTAATAACGGGTATATTCTGATTTTTAATTGTCGGTCGTTCGAAAGATTGTGGCGTAAGTTGCTTTAGTCTTATTTTTTCTATGCAATTAACTATAACTGAAAAACTTTTTTCATATTGCAATGGTTTGAGTAAATAATCATATACACCGCCATAGTGAATGGCTTTTTGGGCATACTCGAATTCATTGTGCCCTGTCAAAATAATGAAAAGGGTATCGGGCAGTTTTGATCGAAGCTGTCCAATCATTTCAAGTCCATCCATTACGGGCATACGAATGTCTGTAATCACCAGATGAGGGAGCTCACTTAAAGCTGTATCCACTCCGTCTTTCCCATTTTCCGCCTCAACGATAGTGTGGACTCCTAACTCTTTCCAATCAAAATATTGTTTTAATCCAGCTCGTATTAGAGGTTCATCCTCAACAATCATCAATTTATACATCGTATTCCCCCAAAATGATTAGATAGTAGTTGTTGCTCTTAGGAATGCAATAGAAGACCTCTAAATTTCTATTACTTACTTAAACATCCATATTTTTGAATCCGCTTTAAGTGTACACGATATAAAAAAAGAATTGTTAAATAATTTGAGAGGGTATGAAGCATTCATGTCAGAATAGGGCTATGAATGTAAAGTTCGTGGGATTGTCATGATTGGCTATTGACTTTATGCTTAAAACAGGAAATGAAAGCGCTTCACCACTATTTCCTGAAATGAAAGTAGGGGGAGATACTATGCGAGGTTCGAAAAAGGGTTCCAGTTTGTTAGTTTCAGTAGTTCTTGTATTATCACTATTTTTGGCCGCTTGTAGTCAAGACGCTGCTGAAGATAGCGAAGGTGGAAAAAACACAGACAAAAAACCGAGTAACGAAAAACAGGTAGAAATAACGTGGTGGAATTTCCCGAACTTCCAAGCTTTGGATGGCGAAGTAGGTAAGTATGAGAAAGAAATTATTGCAGCTTTCAATGAAAAAAATCCAGACATTAAAGTGAAATTAGAGATGCTTACTTTTGAAGGTGGACCTGAAAAGCTGAATGTAGCAATTGCTACGAACACAGCACCAGACATGATATACGACGCTCCAGGGCGGATCATTGATTGGGGTAAGAAAGGGTTACTTGCGCCACTAAATGACATGATGCCAGATGATGTGAAGAATGATATTTCTCCAGCATTGATGAAACAATCGATGGTTGGTGATCAGGTTTATATGTATCCATTCAATACAGGACCGTTCATGATGGCTGTCAACAAGACTCTATTTGAGGACATCGGCGAACTCGATTTGCTGCCATTGGATCGACCAGATCGGACATGGACTGTAGCAGAATATGAGAAAGCGTTAAATGCAGTTAAAGAAAAGGCTCCAGGCATCATTCCTTCTGGTTTCTATGCAAAGAGCGTTGCGGGAGACCAAGGCACGCGAGGATATATTACTAATCTAGGAACTAGTCGGTTTTTGAATGAAGATTACAGTGCTGTTGCGATTAACTCAGAAAGCGGGATTAAAGGGCTGGAATGGGTTGTACAGGCGTCAAGAGATGGATTGGTCGCACCAGGCGCTGCTTCATTAGACGCTGGGGATCATAATGATCTATTCTTGCAAGGTAAAATGGCATTTGCGATTAACTACTCTGCTGTCCTTAAATCACTTTTTGCTCCAAATAAAACAGAGGACTTTGAAGATGTTTTGCTTCCTTATCCAACACCGGATGGATCTGATCCGAAGCTTGAACCATTTCTTGGTGGTCTAGCAGTCTTTAATAATGATGACGACAAAAAAGTTGAAGCTGCAAAAAAATTAGTTGACTTCATTATAAATGATCCTGAATGGGGCGAAAAAAACTTAATTCAAACAGGAGGTTTGTCAGCGCGAAATTCAGTTACAGGTCTATATGAAGGGTCTGAGTATGATTATTCAGAGCTAGCACGTAAATTCATTACAGATCCACCAACGATTGCAGACGGCTATGCGGAAGTACGTACTTTCTGGTTCCCAGCACTGCAGGAAGCAATCCTTGAAACAAAAACACCTAAAGAAGCGCTAGACGAATTTGCAGAGAAATCCAATGCCGCGATTGAGAAAGCGAAAGCGGCGAATAAATAAAGTGAAGAGGAGCAGGAGCAGCATTATTTATACGCTGCTCCTTTCCATAAAGAATTAGATTGGGGTGAAACAATTGTTAGCTACCATTCGTAAACCAAACAAAAACAAATTACGTGATTGGATGATGAGTTATTTGTTTTTATTACCGGCTTTAACATTTTTCCTCATTTTTGTTGTGTATCCTATGCTACGAGGAATATACATGAGTTTTTTCGATTACAATATTACGAGTTTTGAATTTATTGGATGGGATAATTATGTAACTCTTTATCATGATAAAACGTTCCATAAATCTATGATTAATACCATTGTACTTGTCGCAGTTGCTGTTCCTATCGTTATTGGTTTCTCTATTTTTGTAGCGATGTCCATCTATAAGAAAAGCGAATTTATAAGGTCATTTTGTAGAGGTATATTCTATCTACCTGCTGTAACCTCAGTGGTGAGTGTTACTGTCGTATGGGGTTGGATTTATCATCCGAACTTCGGAATCCTAAATTATATTACTAGTTTTTTTGGAATAGAGCAGGTCTCCTGGCTGGGTGATCCCAAAACAGCTTTGATGGCGATTACAGTTATATTAATCACGACTTCCGTTGGACAGCCAATTATTCTTTATGTTGCTTCACTTGGTAACATTCCAACCACGTATATTGAAGCAGCGCAGATTGATCGAGCTACACCGTGGCAAATTTTCCGAAAAATTATATGGCCATTACTGATGCCGACAAGTTTATATGTGATTGTTATTACGACAATTAATTCGTTTCAGTGTTTCGCTCTCATCCAATTGCTAACCTCTGGAGGTCCGATTTATAGCACATCCACCGTGATGTATGGCGTATATCAACAAGCATTCCTCCTCGGTAATTTTGGCTTGGCTTCTGCAATGGGGGTCATTTTAGCTATAGTCATTGGAGTGATTTCTATCATTCAATTTAAATACTTAGGCAATGATGTTGAGTATTAGAGGGAGGGGAACGTCGTGAAAGCACCATCTCAGCTAAATATGAAGAAAAAATGGTTTCGTGAATTAAGCGCATTTAAAATAATTTCCATTCTATTATTGATTCTCTCTGCACTATTCTTTATTTTTCCGTTTTATTGGATTGTTACAGGGGCATTCAAATCTCAAGTTGTTGCGATAACGATACCACCAGAATGGTTTCCACTAAAACCAACACTGGATAACTGGGTAACATTATTTAGTAATCCAGTGTGGCGTTGGACATTTAATAGTTTCTTTATTGCAAGCAGTGAAATGATTGCAGTCTGTTTTGTAAGTGCTACAGCGGGCTTTGTACTTGCCAAAAAAGTATTTCCTGGGCGCAAGCTGATCTTTATCGTACTAATTGCTGCAATGGCACTACCTAAACAAGTTATTCTTGTTCCCTTGTTCACAATGCTAGCGGATTTCGGATGGGTAGATACATATAAAGGGTTAATCATTCCGGCAATTGGCTGGCCATTCGGTGTATTCCTTATGAAACAGTTTTCTCAAACGATACCCAATGAACTTTTGGAAGCTGCAAAAATAGATGGATGTGGTGAAATTCGTACGTTTTGGCACATTGTTATTCCTATGCTAAAACCAGCTCTAGGTGCTTTGGCAATCTTTACTTTCATGCTAAGTTGGAACGATTATTTCAGCCAACTTGTAATCACTCGTTCGACGGAAATGATGACCTTGCCACTAGGTATTGCTACGATGCAAGGTGAACACAAGACAGATTACGGGGTCATGATGGCTGGTGCTGCACTCGCCTCTATTCCGATGATTGTCATATTCACATTGTTCCAAAAGTCCTTTACACAAGGAATTACGATGGGTTCAGTCAAGTGAAAAACCGCTTCAACGCTCGGCGAGAGGTTGCTTTTTGTAAGGCGCCTTCGCCAAGTGTACATAGATATTTATGTATCCAATTTATATAGCTAAGAGGGGAGAAAAGAATATGTTACTTGATAAGTATAAAGGAATTATTCCAGCATTCTATGCTTGTTATGATGAATCAGGAGAAATATCACCAGATAGAATTAAGGTGTTAGCGAACCATCTCTATGAAAAAGGCGTACAAGGTCTCTACGTTGGTGGTAGTTCGGGAGAGTGTATTTATCAAAATCTCGAGGAGAGAAAGGTGACATTAAAATATGTTGCCGAAAGCCTGAAGGGGAAACTTACGTTAATCGCTCATGTCGGTGCACCATCAACAAAGGACAGCGTTGAATTAGCGAAGTACGCGGAAGAATTAGGGTATGATGCATTGTCTGCTATACCGCCAATTTATTTTCAGCTCCCTGAAAGCGCAATTGAAAAGTACTGGACGGAAATTATGGATTCGACGGCCTTGCCGTTTATTATCTACAACATCCCTCAAACGACCGGATATAATCTTTCCCTTACCTTACTCAAGAAATTAGTGCAGAACGACAAGTTAATTGGTGTGAAAAATTCATCCATGCCAGTCATGGATATTGAACGATTTAAAGCGGCAGCTCATGAAGACTTTATTGTCTTTAATGGTCCAGATGAACAATATGTATCCGGAAGATTAATTGGTGCGGATAGCGGGATTGGCGGGACTTATGGTGTGATGCCAGAGTTGTTCCTAAAAGCGGAGGAGTTTGTATCAGCTGGTAATTTCTCGGAAGCGAGAAAAATTCAACATGACATTAATGACATCGTTATTGCATTATGCTCATTGAATGGTTCAATGTACTCTGTTATTAAAGAAATCTATAAACTAAGAGGCGTAAATATTGGTAGCGTTAGGGGTCCATTGGAGCCGGTATCTGGAGAAGATTTTGAAAAAGTTGAAGGAATTAAGAAGAGGATTGACGAAGTAATAATGAAATATCGGATTCAAAATTAAAATGACGTAATTGGCGGTGGATAAATGAAACCGATTGTATTGAATTCAGAAACGATTTTGGGCGCTATATCACTTGAGAAAAGTGAAGGGCTTATTAGTCCTTGGAGAATTTTTCATGAAGAAAAAGATTTTTATACGCCAAATCAACTTAATGGAACAGCCGAGATACCTGCTGGTGTTCGAATAACGTTTGAAACAAACTCACCAACAATTAAAGTGGAATTTGCGGCATCTGAGGTTGAAATACAATTCGATGTCGTGATTGATAGGGAATTAGTGAAAACGGTAATTGTAAGTCCTAAGGATACGTCTTTTACAGTTGATGGCCTGTTAGCTAGCGATAAAGTTGTTGAAATTTATTTATCGCAACAACAAAAAGTTGCCATAAGAAATGTTTATATTTCTAAAGACGCGAATTGGAGCGCTTACACTTCTTTAAGGAGAAAATGGCTGGCCTATGGGAGTTCCATCACTCAATGCCACGCGGCGGAAAGTCCTTCAAAGACATGGCCGGCTATTACCGCGACCGAATTGGATGTGGATTTAACTTGCTTAGGATTCAGTGGACAATGTCAGTTTGAGCCGATGATCGCTAGGACGATTAGGGATACGCCTGTTGACTTCATTTCCCTTTGCGCGGGTATAAATATATACGGTGCAAACAGTTATAATGAACGAACATTTCAAGCAATCATCATTGGATTTATTAAAATTATTCGTGAAAAACAGTCGACTGTTCCAATTGTTTTAAGTTCCCCTATTTATGGGGCATTTAGAGAGGCAACACCTAATCTTGTTGGTTTTACGCTTAGTAAAATGAGGAAACAAGTAAAAGGAATTGTAGAGATATTTAGAGAAAACGGTGATGAGCATCTATTTTATGTGAACGGGTTGGATATCCTAGGGGAAGACCATGCAGGCTTACTACCGGACGAACTTCATCCGAATGCAGAAGGCTATAAACTGATGGGGCATAATTTTGCAAATGAATTTAAGGGATATTTCAAGTTGACCCAATAAAATAAGAGATGTTAATTGAACTGAAAAAAGGAGCTTAAACCAAAGTGGTTTGTAGCTCCTTTTTTGTGCAGGTATCCCGTGGCGGTCATAATACGGCAGATGCCGGTCATAACCAGGTGGACGGTCGCTGTTACAGTAAGAAACGTCTTGAAACTGAAGGGCAACTCTTAAATTCAACGTATGGTTCGTTCCTTTAGATGAGACTCAAACGCGATGCTCTTTGTAATTGTGTATTTTCGTGATATTCCCTAGTAGAGTGATTTCTTCGCCTGTCGTTTTTTTCTCATAAGCAATCACAGAATCGAGCAATTGCTCAGTTGTACGCGCACCAACGAGAGCGGATGCCACTGTTTTGTCATGAAGGGCGAAAGTGATTGCCGCCGCGTGCAGGTCAACTGATTGTTCACTTAGCGCTTGGACAGTACGTGTCAATTCACCCGCATCATACTCCACAAACCCATTCGCTTTTGCAGCCCTTGTCAAGCCTTCAGATGTCAAAAAACCTTTGGCAATAGTCCCGCGCGTAATTACAGAGGCACCGGCCGTGTGGATCATTGGAAACCATTCTTCTGGTCTGCGGTCAAGCAGATTATATTGCATCATGACAGAGACTGCTGAACTAGTATCTAAGAATCGCTTAATAACATTCGGGCGAATCGAAGAAATGCCATATTGACGAATAAGCCCGTCTTTTTTTAAGCTTTCAAATGCATCAATTGTTTCCTCCACATTGTCTTCCATTATCCCGCCATGAAGCTGATAGACATCGATATAATCTGTATCGAGGCGTAATAGACTCTGTTTGACGGCCTCCATAATATGCTCTTTAGAAGAATCCCATGTCCATCCTTCACCCTCGGGATTCATCTTATTACCTGCTTTCGTAGCAAGGATAATGTCATTCCGTCTTCCTTTTAGCGCAGACCCTAGAAGTTCTTCATTTTTACCGCCATTATACAAATCGGCTGTATCAAAGTAATTGATGCCTGCGTGAATCGCGGCGTCGACGATGTTTTTCGATTCAGCTAAGTCGTCTGGCAGAGACATGCAACCGAGTCCTATTTCGGAAACGTATAGCCCACTTTTACCTAGTTCTCTTTTCTCCATGAAAACACCCCCCGTTTTGTTTATGGTACAATGACATCACAAAATTATCCATAAGAAGGAGTCGGAAAAGGTGAATAAATTCGAAGAAAAGACGATTTCAGGTGAAACAATTTACGAAGGGAAAATCATTACACTACGCGTAGAAGAAGTGGAACTTCCGGATGGCAAGAAAGCGACACGTGAATTGATCAAACATCCGGGGGCAGTTTCCATCATTCCGATTACTGCTGACGGAAAAATTGTGCTCGTTGAACAATATAGAAAAGCGCTGGAACGTACACTTATTGAAATTCCAGCGGGGAAAATTGATCCGGGAGAAGAACCAGCCGTGACGGCGGTCCGCGAACTGGAAGAAGAAACGGGGTATGGCGCGAAAGAATTTACCTACATTCAGTCCTTTGCAACGTCTCCTGGTTTTGCAGATGAAGTAATTCATATGTATGTAGCGCAGGATCTTTATAAAATCGAAAACCCTGCTGCGGGAGATGAAGATGAATTCATTGGACTACTAGAAGTGACTCTTGAAGAAGCGCAAGAAATGGTTGTGTCAGGAAAAATTTACGATGCAAAAACTGCGTTCGCTGTTCTTTATGTCAAAAACCTTTTAACAAAGTGACCTAATTTTGAACGGACAAGCATATGTTGAATAAGGTGAACCTTCAATCGGTGGAGAGAAGCTTCATTCCCCATTGATTGAGGCGGAGCTCAGACTAATTACGCCGCGTCTTGCGGCAATAAAGAGGGATGAATTTCAATCCCTCCTTTCTGAGTGACCTACTGCCCGTTAATGCGGGATAAACTATGCGGAGGTGCAGCTTTGGTCCGTTCTTTATCGTTCATCCACTTATTTGTCATTCTTGCAATTGGCTTTATCGGGGGAGCGCTGTTATTTCGTGAGATGCCTGCTACTGCGGTAGAGAGGGTGGTTGCTTTTTATGATGCTCGGGTCGTTCTAGGGCACGAGGCAGGTTATATTAAACCTGTAGGCATGGCGGCCCTATTTTTCGTAATTGCATTCGTACTGGCGGTTTTTAGGAAAACACGATTCTCCGTATTACTTTTCGGAGCAGTGAAATGTGTTCTTTTCGGCTTGTCATCCTCCTATTTACTAGCTTCGGGCACGAAAATAATGGCCTATTCAATTTGGTGGTTTCCGTTTCAGTTCCTTATTTGTTTTCTATTTCTAGTGTATTGCGCGATCCTAAGTCCACCTTACTTTATGCGTTCAACGATGGGGAAAGGCCCCAATAAACGTGCATTACCGACGATAATTGGCATGTCAATTGCTATACTTGCTATCGAAATTATCGTCTTTCAATTCATTTTAAGTTAGAATAGGTTTGTCTTTAATTAACTGTCTGCTCCCTTTCTGTTGTCATAAGGAAAGCCCATTTGTTATAATGGAGACAGTTTGAGGGGGGCGTCGTATGGAGAGCCGAATCGATCGGATAAAAAAACAATTGCATGGGGCCAGCTACAAGCTGACACCTCAGCGCGAAGCGACGGTTTTGGTCCTCCTTGAGCATGAGGAAGATCATCTGAGTGCTGAAGATGTATTTTTGCTAGTCAAAGAGAAAGCACCGGAAATCGGGCTTGCTACCGTGTATCGTACGTTGGAATTGCTAACAGATCTTAAAGTAGTCGATAAAATCAATTTTGGTGACGGTGTATCGAGATATGATCTGCGGCAGGAAGGTGCTGCCCATTTCCATCATCATCTTATTTGTATCGAATGTGGAACAGTGGATGAAATTCAGGAGGATCTTCTCGGAGATGTCGAAAAGATCGTTGAAAGCCGCTTTGAATTCGCTATTAAAGACCATTGGTTAACGTTTCATGGTATTTGCAAAAGATGTAAATCCGATGTGGATGAAAGTGAAGTGTGAGAAAAGGGATGGCATAATGCTGTCCCTTTTGTCGTTGGACAGGAAATAATAAAATTCTCGGCCTGTGGATAACCTGTGAAAATGGCTATTCCGCGTCCAGACTCCAGCTCCTCTGAACAGGCGCTTGCGCTTTTGTCTTGGATATAAACCTGTACTAACCGAAGGGGGGAAGGGATTTGTTAAAATTAAAGGCAGATGGAAATTGTTTTGCTGTTTCCCGCTGGTTATGAAAGACATCCGTTTAGCGCTTGAAGATTATATGCACTTCTTAAAAGTGGAGCGGCAGTTGTCGGGAAATACAATTATTTCATATAAGCGCGACCTTGCCGAATATCTAGACTATATGGAACGGGCAGGTTACGAGTCGATGGATAATGTAGATCGCCCCGTTGTAGTGGGGCATTTACATCAATTGAAAGAAGGCGGGAAATCGGCTAGGACCGTCTCTAGACATATTTCATCAATCCGTTCATTTCATCAATTCCTACTTCGGGAAAAGGTCACGACTCAGGATCCGACAGTCCATTTAGAGCTTCCGAAACTTGAACAGAAATTACCACGTGTTTTATCAATGGCCGAAGTAGACAGACTAATCGAAGCGCCAGATTGTTCAAAGCCACAGGGTGTCAGAGATACTGCGTTGCTTGAAATTTTGTACGGGACGGGTATGCGTGTAAGTGAATTGATTGGACTTAATATGGATGATATTCATCTCTCGATGGGGTTCGTTCGTGTATTTGGTAAAGGCGGGAAAGAACGGATTATTCCGCTTGGTGGGAAATCAATTACTGCGTGTAAGCGTTATATCGAAGAAGCGCGACCAATTTTCATCGAAAAACAAAAAGGTGCCGAGGCCTTATTTGTCAATATGAGGGGAACTAGGCTAACAAGGCAAGGCTGTTGGAAGTTGTTGAATGGACATGCCCTAAAAGCGGGTATACAGAAAGAGTTGACGCCACATATATTGCGCCATACGTTTGCTACGCATCTAATTGAAAATGGAGCGGATCTGCGGGCGGTTCAGGAAATGCTTGGTCACGCGGATATTTCCACAACACAAATTTATACACATGTCAGCCGTTCAAGGTTGAAAGAGGTCTATGTGAAATTCCATCCAAGGGCATAGAATTCTACAGAAAAGCTTATTTTTTAGGAGGAATAACTTATGGAGAAAAAACAATTTAAACGTGTCCATTTGATCGTGCTCGACTCTGTGGGCATCGGGGAATCACCGGATGCTGCTATTTTTGGCGATGAAGGTGCAAATACGCTAGGACATATCGGAGAAGCAATGGGAGGCCTGCATATGCCGAACTTGGGCAAACTTGGTCTTTCCAATATTAGTGAAATTAGCGGTATCCCAGTTGAGGATGAACCACTCGCTTTTTACGGTAAAATGCAGGAAGCATCTGTCGGGAAAGATACGATGACGGGGCATTGGGAGATCATGGGCCTTAACATTGACAAGCCATTTAAAGTATATCCAAACGGTTTCCCGCAGGAATTGATTGCGGAACTTGAACAAAGAATAGGACGTAAAGTGATTGGCAATAAACCGGCTAGTGGCACTGCAGTCATTGATGAATATGGCCAGGAACATATGGAGACGGGCGCAATTATTGTCTATACATCTGCAGATCCTGTACTGCAAATTGCTGCGCATGAGGGGATCATCCCGATTGAAGAACAATACCGGATTTGTGAAATCGCACGTGAGTTGACATTGGAACCGGAATATTTAGTTGGTCGCATCATTGCACGTCCATTTGTAGGAGAACCGGGTAACTTTACACGAACAACGAATCGACATGATTACGCACTCAAACCATTTAATCGTACAGTTATGAATGAATTGGTGTCTGCGGATTATGATGTTATGGCGATTGGCAAAATCGCCGATATTTTTAACGGTGAAGGCATTACTGAATCCGTTCGCACCGTGAGCAATATGGATGGCGTAGACAAATTACTGGATGTTATGAAAAAAGACTTCAAGGGTCTCAGTTTCACGAATCTCGTTGATTTTGATGCGTTATTTGGGCATCGGAGAGATCCGCTTGGTTACGGCAATGCACTACAGGAATTTGATGTAAGGTTGCCAGAAATCATAGAAGCGCTGCGTGATGACGATCTGCTTATCATTACAGCGGATCATGGCAATGACCCAACTTATCCAGGTACCGATCATACCCGTGAATATGTCCCACTTGTGGTCTATTCGCCATCATTCAAAACGGGTAGGGAAATGCCGCTAAACGAGACTTTCGCAGATATTGGTGCTACGATTGCGGAAAACTTTGATGTGAAAATGCCAGAATTCGGTAAGAGTTTCTTGCGTTTATTAGATGAAAAGGTGTGATGAAGATGTTCAGAATGGTAGATGTAATTGAGAAAAAACGAAATGGCGAAGTTCTTACAAAAGAAGAAATCACCTTTTTTGTGAACGGCTATACAGTTGGTTCCATCCCCGATTATCAAGCAAGTGCGTTTCTTATGGCGATCTATTTCAAAGGAATGACTGCTGAAGAACAGGGATACTTGACGATGGCGATGGTTGAATCTGGCGATCAGATCGACTTATCTGCAATCGAAGGGATTAAAGTCGATAAACATTCTACAGGAGGAGTTGGCGATACAACGACACTAATCCTCGTCCCACTAGTCGCTGCGTGCGGCGTTCCTGTCGCGAAAATGAGTGGCAGGGGTCTTGGTCATACCGGTGGAACACTCGACAAGCTCGAGGCGATAGAAGGGTTCCACGTCGAATTGACTGAAGAGCAGTTCGTCAATCAAGTAAATGATTTAAAATTAGCTGTCATTGGTCAGAGTGGCAACTTGACGCCTGCTGATAAAAAACTCTATTCATTACGCGATGTGACGGCTACTGTTGACAGCATCCCGCTTATTGCCAGCTCAATCATGAGTAAGAAGATTGCTGCGGGTGCAGATGCGATTGTTCTCGATGTAAAAACGGGTGACGGTGCATTCATGAAAACAGAGGCAGACTCGAGGGCACTGGCTCATTCTATGGTGGCAATAGGTAAACAAGTTGGCAGAAATACGATGGCGATCATTTCTGATATGAGTCAGCCGCTCGGGTTTGCAATTGGTAACTCACTAGAAGTGATTGAAGCGGTTGAAACGCTAAAAGGGAATGGCCCTAAAGACTTGACGGAACTTTGTCTAGTTCTAGGTAGCAAGATGATTGTTGCGGGAGGAAAAGCTTCTTCAGATGAGGAAGCTAGGGATATGCTGAAAGCGGTTATTGCTAACGGTTCAGCACTTGAATTGTTTGGCAAATTGATTGAAGCACAAGGTGGAAATGGTGCAATCGTTCATGACACATCCCTATTACCGACAGCCAAATATCAGATTGAAGTACCTGCGCTATCATCGGGTTATGTAACGAAGATGGAGGCAGATGATATTGGTGTTGCCGCGATGCTTCTTGGTGCGGGTAGAGCGACTAAAGATGATGAAATTGATCTTGCAGTAGGTATTGTCCTTACTAAAAAAATCGGTGATGCTGTGCAAGAGGGAGAACCGCTTGCCATTATCCATTCGAATACGGAAAATGTAGAACAATCCATGACACTGATTCAAAAACATATAACCATCGGAAAAGAAGCAGTGGCAAGCCCGCGCCTCATAGGCGACATGATTACAGGCTAATAAGTAGTTAAAACTAAAAGCTACCCTATCAACCGAATTTGGTTGATAGGGTAGCTTTTTGAAATTCAGGAATTGATTATGATCGAAGTCGGCGCGAGCATATCCGGTCCTCGAGCGATCATAATTGCAGTCGGCGCGAGCGTATCCGCGTCCGACCGAGCATATCCGGTCCTCGAGCGATCATAATTGCAGTCGGCGCGAGCGTATCCGCGTCGGCGCGAGCATATCCGGTCCTCGAGCGAT
>CAZWAW010000004.1:33841-38804 GCA_964632025.1 uncultured Sporosarcina sp. | reverse complement strand
GCAGTCGGCGCGAGCGTATCCGCGTCGGCGCGAGCATATCCGGTCCTCGAGCGATCATAACCGCAGTCGAGCGAGCATATCCGTCCTTGAGCGATCATAATCGCAGCCGAGCGAGCATTTCCGCGTCCGACCGAGCATATCCCATCCCCGAGCGATTATAACCGCGCCCGACCGATCATATCCCATCCTCAAGCGATCATAACCGCAGCTAACCGAGCATAACCGCACCTCGCCCGATCATAACTCTCCAAAAACATTTCTTTTTTCAGCGGATGTGTAAATCGTTTGGAAGACGTACATACTTTTATCAGTAGTGGGCAATGTCGAAACATAAGAACTTTGCGCTGACTGTGACTAGTTCTGTCAGGCGAAAGGATTTCGTCCTCCAAATGTGGAATATTTCGCAGGAAGGAGGGGGTTCAGCATGGCTGACATCGAAATTATTGATAATGGGATTTTAGTTGCGACACTGCAGGGGGAATTGGACAATCATGAGGCAAATCGAATCCGGTCCCACATTTCTTCATCTATTTACAGCGGACAAGTCCGGGCGATTATTTGGGATTTGTCGAGGCTTGGATTCATGGATAGCGCAGGAATCGGGCTCATTCTTGGAAGGATGCGCGATTTAGCACCTGTGGAAGGGGAAACGCTCATTTTGAATCCGTCCACGACGATGGAGAAGATATTTACATTTTCCGGTCTTGGACCAAATATAAGGCATTGCACGGTCGATCTAGCGATCGGTGAAATTGGAGGGGTATTACATGAACAATGAAATGACGTTATCATTCGTCGCAATAGAGGAAAACGAAGCACTGGCAAGGATGGCAATGACTTGTTTTATTACGCCACTGGACCCGACTATCGAAGAAATTTCAGAATTTAAGACCATTGTGTCGGAAGCTGTGACGAATGCAATCATTCATGGCTATGAATGTGATGGGAAAAGCCTAGTCACTGTTCACGCTGTGATTGAAGAAAACAAAGTTACGATGACGGTCCGCGATGAAGGTATGGGTATTTTTGACGTAGAACAGGCGATGGAACCGATGTTTACCACTCGCCCCTTCATGGAGCGATCGGGTATGGGATTTACGATAATGGAAAGTTTTGCCGACAGCTTGTCAGTCGAATCTGTATTAGGAAATGGAACAATCGTCAAGTTCGAGAAAACGTTTTCTCCGGTCCCGGAAGCAAGCAGAATGAGGTGACCCATGGACGCATCCGTTGAAATAAAACCGGCATTGTTGACCCAAGAAAAGATGAGGGAACTCATTAAAATTTCACAAGAAGGTGATAAAGAAGCGAGAAGGATGATGGTGGAGGGAAATACGCGGCTCGTCTGGTCCATTGTCCAGCGGTTTGCATCCCGTGGCGCCGACCCAGAGGATTTATTTCAAATTGGTTGTATCGGACTTATGAAATCCATCGATAAATTCGATTTATCGTATGAAGTGAAATTCTCTACTTATGCGGTACCTATGATTGTCGGAGAAATTCAGCGTTTTCTAAGAGATGATGGAATGGTGAAAGTGAGTCGCTCCATCCGCGAACTTAGTTTCAAAATTCGTCATGCAACTGATGATTATATTAAATTGCATGGTAAATCGCCATCGATTTCAGAGGTTGCAGCAGTCCTGGAAGTGTCCGTTGACGATGTCGTTCTCGCTTCTGATGCTTTACGCGACCCGGCGTCACTTCATGAACAGTTATATGAAAGTGAAGGGGATAGCTTAACGCTGATGGATCAGTTGCGAGATGACAGGTCTGAAAGAGTGTTCGACCATATCCCGCTGCGCGATGTCATTTCTAAATTAAATAAACGAGATCAAACAATCATTTATATGCGTTACTACCTGGATTGTACGCAAAGTGATATTGCAGAAAGAATTGGCATATCACAAGTCCAGGTGTCACGGCTTGAAAAGAAAATCTTAGCCCAATTGAAATTATGGATGGGCGTTGATTCGGAAGAAATTATACTAAATGTGAGGACGGATTAAACTAATGGAAAAGCTATTCCAATCGGTGAATGAAGGGGAAGAGTGGTTCTATACCTGTTTCGGTAAAGATAAGACGTTCGATGCTACTGCCAGATCATTGCATCTTTGGGATATGCCTGCTCTGTTGCTTTACATTAATGGACTCATAGACAGTGATACAATCACGACTTTATTGACGGAAATGCAAGGGGCTAGAGGAAGAGAGGACGGGGAGCAGGAGGATGGAGGGGAACGGTTCCTCTCCTTTTTCCCGTATCACGCCGTTTCAAATGTGAAAGATCGAAACGAATTACTTACGGCGATATTAAGCGGACAAGCAGCCTTTATAACGCCTGAGGGCTATGTGTTTACGATTGACATTCGATCATATCCTGGTAGGCAACCTGCAGAACCTGACAATGAAAAAGTCGTCAGAGGATCGAGAGATGGATTTACGGAGAATCTTATCCAAAATACCGCGCTTATCAGAAGGAGGCTTCGTACTGAGGATCTGCGATTTGAAATGCATAAAGTGACGATGAATGGAAAAACAGATGTCTCAATCACCTATATGCAAGGGGCGGCAAGTGAAGAACATCTTGCTTATATCCGTGAAAGGCTGGATGAAATTCACCACGACGGACTGACAATGACGGACAAGTCGCTTGAAGAATTTTTGTTCAAACAGCGCTTTCATCCTATGCCGTTCGTTCGTTTCACGGAGCGTCCTGATATATGCGCGGCACATTTATTGGAAGGGCATATCGCAATCATCGTGGATACATCCCCCTCAGTCATACTTGTTCCGGCCCCATTATTTCATCACCTGCAACATGCGGAAGAATACCGTCAGGCCCCGCTTATTGGAACGTTTGTCAGGATTATGCGTTTATTTGCGGCTGTCATGAGTCTTGTTCTTTTACCATTCTGGTACCTAATCGCAACGAAACAACACTACTTACCCGATTTCCTCAGTTATATCGGACCGAAAGACATCGGGGAAATCCCATTACTTATTCAAATTCTTATCGCAGATGGCGGAATCGAGATACTTCGTATGGCGGCTATTCATACGCCGACACCGATGTCGACCGCGATGGGGCTTGTTGCAGCGATTGTTATTGGACAAGTAGCGATAGATGTTGGTCTTTTCACCCCTGAAGTTGTTTTATATGTGGCGGTAAGTGCCATTTTCACATTCTCAATACCTTCTTACGAATTAAGCCTTACGACAAAAATTTTCAGAGTGTGTATTCTGTTGTCGACCGCGCTACTCGGAGCACCCGGCTTTTTCTTATCAGTCGCCGTACTTTTCTACTATTTATGTGCATTGAGGCCAATGGGCGTACCGTATTTATGGCCCGCTGTACCGTTCTTTCCAAAGGCAATGTTACGTATCATTATTAGGTTTCCGATGACTTCTGATGCCCCTAGACCGTTCATAACTGACTCTCCAGATAGGGATCGTATTTCGTAGATGATTGCCTCTACCCTTCTTTATATGATAAAATTTTAGTTATCTAATTCGAGGGGGGAAGGCAACATGCATTTTTACGGAACACAATCAGTCAACGAACGTGGCCATCTGACAATTGGTGGTACGGATACGGTTGATCTTGCACATACTTATGGAACTCCACTTAACGTCTATGATATTGCCTTGTTCCGTGAACGGGCAAGCGCCTTTAAGAAAACATTTGAAACGATGGGTATCCGTGCGCAGGTAGCTTATGCGAGTAAGGCATTTTCGTCCATTGCTATCTACGAAATCGCTGAACAACAAGGACTTTCTCTAGATGTCGTTTCTGGAGGAGAATTGTTTACAGCAGTATCTGCGGACTTCCCGCGCAATCGAATTCATTTCCACGGCAACAATAAAAGCTATACCGAATTACAATATGCTTTTGATGAAAAAATAGGATGCATCGTTATTGACAATTTTTCTGAAATCGAACTGGTTAAGGAAATTGCTGAATCTCGTAAAGAATCTATGAACGTGCTTATCCGAGTAACGCCAGGAGTAGAAGCTTCTACACATGATTATATTACGACAGGCCAGGAAGATTCGAAGTTTGGATTTGATTTGAAAAATGGCCAGACGGATGAGGCTTTCCTTCAGTTGTACAAGCATCCTTACATCAATTTGTTAGGGATGCATTGCCATATCGGTTCTCAGATATTCGAAACAGATGCGTTTCGTTTAGCTGCAGAGGTGCTTATGAATAAGATGGTCTCCTGGCGCGATAATCACGAATTCATCTGCACAGTTCTGAACTTGGGTGGCGGATTTGGTATTCGTTATACTGAGGAAGACAAACCCCTTGAACCGTCCGTATACGTTGAAGAAATGGCGACGGTCGTTCTTTCAATGACACGCAGTTATAACTACCCTTTGCCTGAAATTTGGATTGAGCCCGGCAGATCGCTTGTTGGAGATGCAGGTACAACACTGTATACAGCTGGTAGCTCAAAAGAAGTGCCTGGTATTCGGAAATATGTCGCAGTTGACGGCGGAATGTCGGATAATATTCGGCCTGCGTTGTACGGTGCAAAATATACTGCCGTTTCGGCAAACCGTATGGACGAGCCTCACGTCGATAAAGTGACGATAGCCGGGAAATGTTGTGAATCCGGGGATAAGCTTATTGAAGAGGCTCAGCTTGCTAATCCGACCGAAGGCGATATCATCGCTGTTTTCTGTACAGGTGCTTATGGCTATTCAATGGCAAGTAATTATAACCGTCTTCCAAAACCGGCCGTCGTGTTCTGTGAAAATGGAGAGCATCAGCTTGTCGTCCGCAGGGAAACCTATGAAGACATTGTCAGATTAGACATTCCGTTGCAACTAGTAAGACGGGGGGAGAGGATTTGAAAAAACGCAACATCCTCCTTTTCATCTTTATTGTAGTTGCAGCAATTATATGGGGAGCGGTATACTGGAAGTTCGTCATGCCAATCATTGATCCGCGATAAAGTGA
>CAZWAW010000004.1:3125-33741 GCA_964632025.1 uncultured Sporosarcina sp. | reverse complement strand
ATGACCAAAGTATTTTCAGAAAAGAAGGGATTCAATTGATGCTTTTGCGTTATAAGAAAACGTACGAAAAAATTGCGATGGGGCTTATCTCTTATATGCCTGGCGATAAAACTGTCAAGAAATTGCAAGAATGGATTCACCGATATGAAACAGATGATAGTTGGCAGTTATATCTTTTGAAAAAAGATGAGGACTTCATCGGTTTAATTGGCATCGAATTGAGGGAAGAAGACTATACATTACAGCATCTTTCTGTCAATCCATCTTTCCGTGGTGAAGGAATTGGCCAAGAAATGGTGTTGAAGCTGCAAGCGCTCTTCCCTGATAAAGTGTGTATTGGAACTGAAGAAACTGATTTATTCATACAGAAATGTAAGCCTAAAGAAGAAGGTTCAGACTAATTATCGTCTGCCCTTCTTCTTTTCTTCGCGTTCCCGAAGAATATCACTGCGGTCTCTGAGCATATGTTTATGAATGACAGCATCGCTGCCGAATGGTAGAAGTGTCATAGATTGTTCTAACTTACTAGCCAGGTCAGTAATGCTAGCTGATAGGATAGTTAGTGGGAACGATTCGAATGGCAGATCTTGTTCCAAACGGTTGACTGCTTTTGTAACATCGTTAACTAATTGGTCAAAATCAATTTCTTCCGTGTATACAGGATAATTGGCAATGTAAGTCGGGAATTTTGTCATTGCTTTGTTGAGTGTTCGGGATGCTCCTGGCTTATTGCCTCTGCGCCAATGGTACATTCCTGTAGAAAGAAGGATATAGGCTGTCAACGGGTGATCTTTATCACTGTCAGGAATAGACTTCCAGTATTCCTCCAGTACTTCGTGGCATTCAAAATAGTCTTGATTGCTATTAAAATAAACAATAAAATTTACGAATAGCGGATGATGATACGGGTGCATGTTATCAATCCTTTCCATAGTCTGAAAGATAGGTAGGTGTCACGGAATGACATATCAAGTAAAGTTAGAGGCTTTTGAAGGGCCACTAGATCTATTATTGCATTTAATCAACCGACTTGAAATTGATATATATGATATCCCGATGGCGGAACTGACAGCGCAGTACATAGAACACCTCCAAACGATGCGCGTATTGCAATTAGATGAGCTAAGTGAATACCTTGTCCTCGCTGCGACGCTGATTGAAATTAAGAGCAAAATGCTTCTGCCAGTCCATGAAGGTGAAGAGTTTGATGACGATTTTGATTTTGACATGGAAGATGATCCACGTGACGAGTTAGTTGCGCGCCTGATTGAATACAAAAAATATAAAGAGGCGGCAATTAGTCTGAAAGAATCTGCAGATGAGCGATCCGGACATTTTACCAAACTACCCGAGGATCTTACGGAGTTTGGTGAAATTGTGGCAAGTGAGTCGGATGAAAGTTTGAACGTTTTCGACTTAATTGGTGCATTTCAAAAGATGCTTAACAGAAAACGTTTGAAGGCACCTATGACAGCAAGTATATCTAAGACGGAAGTTTCTATCAGTGAAAAGATGGATGAAATTATGGCAATACTAGAACAAGGCGGCGGGAAATGTGATTTCTATTCCTTATTCGAAAAGGGTGAGACAACCGATCTTGTCGTAACTTTTCTATCTTTGCTCGAATTGATGAAACGGCGGGACATCATTGTCAGTCAGGCTGGTAATTTTGACGATTTGACAGTGGCGTACCGACGGGAGGATGAGTGAAATGAAATATAAAGACCGTTTGCCCGGGATGATTGAAAGTTTTTTATTCATAGTAGGGGATGAAGGGTTAACGATTAAACAGTTAACCACCCTAACTGAGTGTAAAGAATCAGAAGTTGCTAAGGCAATTGATTGGCTGCACATGAGTTATGAAGAACGCAAAGAGAGCGGCATTATGCTGAAGCAGTTTGGAGGGGCGTATCGCCTTGTGACGAAAGCTGATTTCGCAGAGGATATAAAACGGTTGTTGGAAAATCCATCTCCGAAATCGATGACTCAGGCATCCCTTGAAGTATTGGCGATTATCGCATACAGGCAACCTGTGACGCGTGTTGAAATCGACGATCTTAGGGGTGTCAAATCTGAGGGGCCTATCAACACGCTTATTGCCAAGGGACTCATAATGGAAAAAGGTCGATCAGAAGGAAGTGGACGAGCGATTCTCTTTGGCACAACAGACTTGTTCCTGGACCGTTTCGGGTTAGCATCACTAAACGGATTGCCACCCCTTTCGCAGGAAGAAGAAGGCGAAACGGTGGAAACAGACTTGTTCATGACAAAGTTCCAAGAAGCATTTGCGATGGAAAATGACGGAGGAGGAAATATTTCTTGAAACGGGCGATAATCGTTGTCCTATTTTTCACGGTACTAGTTGGCGGAAGTTTGAAAGAAGTTGCTGCGTCTGGCCAAGCATGGGCCGTGATTGACGCTGACACGGGCAGATTATTGGAAGGTCATAACGAAAACGTTAGACTACCGATTGCTAGTCTAACAAAAATCTGGACGGCGTTTACGTTCATTGAAAGTGTTACAGAATCCGAAGATGTCATCATTTCGCCACAAGCTGCTTCGGCGGAAGGATCGTCCCTTTATTTACCACAAGGGATGAAGATTGAAGCGGATTCCCTACTAACCGGCCTGATGCTACGGTCAGGAAACGATGCGGCGCGTGCGCTAGCAGAACATGCGGGAGGTTCAATGGATGGCTTTGTAGACCTGATGAATGACAAGGCATTGTTTTATGGATTGAATGATACTGTCTTTTCGAATCCGTCCGGTCTGCATGATGAACGCCACTTGTCTACTGCATACGAAACGGCACTCATGCTTCATTATGCGATGGAAAATGACCAGTTTCGTACGATTGCTACCACAAAGAATTATAGTTATCAGGGGAAGGATCAAGCCTATAGCTGGCGTAACAAACACCGCCTCCTTCATTCTGAATCGACTGCGATTGCAGGAAAGACTGGTTTTACAAAAGCCGCGGGCAGGACGCTTGCAACCTATTTCGAGAAAGATGGCAAAAACATCATCGTTGTCACATTGAATGATGGCGACGACTGGAATACACATAAAAACTTAGCGAATAAAGTGTTTTCCTCTTTCAAAATGGTGACTGTCGCTAAAAAAGGGGTATATGATATTCTTCCCGGTGTAGAAGCGGAGCTGGCAAGGCCAATTCGCTTGTTGTTGAAAAAAGGGGAGAAATCGAAATTGTCGAATGTCCTTATTATCCCCCGTGGAAAAAATGAAAAAAGTACGGGACATTGGACAGTGTCACTCGGCGATGAGCCATTGATTACGGTGGAAGTCCTTATAAAACAATGAAACATTGCCAATGGCAAAAAAAACAGTGAATTTCAAGCATTTATTAATTGAAAAAATGCAATTGTGACGGTTTGGGGAAGACTGACGCTATATAGGTCAGTCCTCTTTTCATTTACTACAAAGTGTGACATAATTTTTTCAAAGGTAAGAAAGTATAAGTTTTTTGACCTGGAACAGTGTCTAGACTTTAGGCGCCAGCCGCTTGGGTCATAAGCAATCCAGCTATGTGGCAAAAAGCGCTACGTCGCTGGATTGACTAATGCCTGTCGCGTCTAGCGGGCGCCTGTCGCTTTTCTTACAGAATGAAGATGGGGTGACGTAATGGAAAGATTACAGAAAGTGTTGGCACAAGCAGGCGTGGCATCACGTAGAAAATCAGAAACACTAATTGTTGCAGGAAAAGTGAAAGTGAACGGTGTTGTCGTAACGGAGCTTGGAACAAAGGTATCTAGTTCGGATCGTGTAGAAGTTGAAGGTGTTCAGCTTGTTAAAGAGACTTACGTCTACTTCTTATTATATAAACCAAGAGGAATCATTTCGACGGTGGATGACGAGAAAGGCAGGAAGACAGTGTTAGACCTATTCCCGCAAATCGAACAACGGATTTTCCCGGTTGGTCGTCTTGACTATGATACATCTGGTGTTATTATCATGACGAATGATGGCGATTTCTCTTACTTAATGACACATCCGAAATTTGGTATTAAGAAAAAGTATATTGCAAAAGTAAAAGGAATCCCTGGTCGTGAAGCGTTGCGCAAACTTGAGACTGGAATTGACCTCGAAGACGGAAAAACTGCCCCTGCACATGTGAAAATGCAGTCAGTAGATAAAAAAAGTGAAACTGCACTTATTGAGATTACAATACATGAAGGAAAAAACCGTCAAGTACGCCGCATGTTCGATGCGATTGGATGTCCTGTCCAAAAACTTCGTAGGGAATCATTTGGTAACGTTACAACTCACGGAATGAATGCTGGAGAAGCTCGGGAATTAACAAAACATGAAGTGAAACAGCTACGTGTCCTCGCAGAAACAGGTAAAATAGGCTGATTTTGAATCAATTGCGCCTCGATGTAATTGAGCAATTGTTCACAATCCCTTCAATTATGATGCGTCTTTACAAAGGTCAATTTGCTATAATTAAGGGCAGAACTTATTTATTGTAAGGAGGCAATACGTATGGCTAAGGCGGATCAAAAGAAAACACGTCTTATTATAAGGACAATTGTCCTGTTACTTCTCGTTTCGGCAGTTGTTTATACAATTGCATCGAAAGATAAAGTAAAGGTATTAGCGGTAGGGGATAAAGCACCCGATTTCGAGCTTGTCGATTTGGAAGGTAATAAACATCGGCTATCTGATTACAAAGGTGAGGGAGTTTTCCTTAATTTCTGGGGAACTTGGTGTGGGCCATGTAAAAAAGAAATGCCATATATGGAAAATCAGCATAAAGCATTTGAAGAGAAAGGCGTCAAAATCCTTGCCGTCAATATCGCCGAATCTAATTTGAAGGTTGAAACGTTCAGGGACCAGTATGGTCTGACGTTCCCTATCGTTATTGATAAGGACAAGAGTGTTAAGGAAGCCTATAATATAGTGCCGCTTCCTACGACCTTCTTTATCAATAAGGACGGTAAAATCGAAAAAATCATAACAGCGGAAATGTCTGAGAATGAGATGATTTCACTCATGGAAAGCATTCAACCCTAATAAGGAGTAATCCAAAATGAGCAAAATCAAATGCCAGTGCGGTCATGATAATCCATTTGGCACAGTGCTTTGTGAGCGATGTGGTAGACCGCAAACTGAAGAAGCGAAAGAAAGTAAACTTGTTGATATGCGCTACGAAGGCGCTGCAAGAAGATCGCAGACGTATAAACGGTCAATCATCGATAAAATATGGAATTTCTTTTCGAGTGTGAAAATCGGAATTAGTATTATTGTTGCCGTTCTCGCGACGGCTGCGATAGGTACGATTTTTCCACAAAAAATGTATGTGGCCGCGTCAACTGAGGCGGAGTTTGCAGCTTATTACGAACGGCTTTACGGATTGGCAGGCACAATTTATTACAAACTTGGTTTTCATGACATGTATAACAGCTGGTGGTTCATCACGTTGGTCGGGATGCTTGGAACGTCCATCATTATCGCAAGTGTTGACCGAGTTATTCCACTTTATAAATCATTGAAAAAGCAACGTACGAAACGCCATCCTTCATTCATGAAAAAACAACGAATCTATGGCGAAGGACCGTCAGAAGATCCAGAAGCCGCACTTATAAAAGCGGAAGAGAAACTGAAGGAACTTCGTTACAATGTTAAGATTGAAGACGGAGCAATACTAGCAGAGAAAAACCGTTTTTCAAGATGGGGCCCGTATGTCAATCATTTAGGACTTATCATTTTCCTATTTGGTATTCTACTGCGCGGTATCCCAGGGTTTTATGTTGATGAAACGATGTGGATTCGTGAAGGAGAAACACGTTCTATTCCAGGTGCAGAAGGTTACTATTTGGAAAGTAAAGAATTCATCATGGAAAACTACACAAAAGAGGAAGCCGATGAGGTATTCGGTGATGCGCTCGAACGTGTCGGCATGATTGCGAAAAACTATCAGACGGATGTCGCTTTATACAAGACACCTGAAGGCGGCCTTCCTGGATCCGATCAAATGGACTTCGTTAAAGATTACTCTATTATTGTCAATAAGCCATTGAAATTTGATGGATTTAACGTCTTCCAAATGGATTTTCGTTTGGATGAATTAAAATCGATGACATTCCAGTTAACTGAAAAAGCAACGGAATCCTCACTTGGAGAATTTACGGTCGACCTTACTAATCCGGAACGTGAATATGAACTTGATAATGGCGCAAGCGTTATTTTGAGCGATTATTATCCGGATTATGACGGCGTTAAAGATGGCGAGCCGATATCGAAATCTCCAATACCGAACAATCCTGCATTCATCTTTAAAATGATGACGCCGGCCAAACCGGAGGGTGAAATGAGTTTCGTCGCAATCAAACAAACGCTTGAAACGGAAGTCAACGATTATAAAGTGAAATTCGTCAGTGCTGAAACCCGTGATATATCCGGGTTGACAGTACGTAAAGATAAAACATTATACCTTCTACTTGTAGGTGGAATTATCTTTATGATTGGTGTTTCGCAAGGAGCTTATTGGAACCATAGAAGAATTTGGATTCAAAAAGGGGCTAATGGTGAGCTGCTGATTGCTGGCCATACGAATAAAAACTGGTTCTCCCTGAAAAAAGAGTTGGATCAAGTGAAAGACGTTGCAAATTTACCTTCTTATGAAGACAGACAGGACAAGGAAACTATCTTGCAAGATAAGGAAGTGGACAAAGTATAATGGAATTTGCATCGTTAAGCGCCAACTTGCTGTTTGTTTCATTTATCGCTTACCTCGTCGCGACGCTATTTTTTGGCGGCGCGGTGAAAGGCGCTAAATCTGAAGCAACTTATAAAAATAACCGTTGGGGAAAAATTGCGATTACCATTACGGTCATCGGATTCATTACCCATGTCGGCTACTTCATCACACGCTGGATTGCATCAGGTCACGCACCAGTAAGTAATATGTTCGAATTTACGACTGCATTTGGGATGATGCTCGTTGGGGCATTCATTCTTCTATATTACTTATATAGAACACCATCACTCGGTTTGTTTGCTTTGCCGATTGCAATTATTATTATCGGCTATGCAAGTATGTTCCCGAAGGAAATTACACCACTTATTCCAGCACTGAAAAGTTACTGGTTGACAGTTCATGTAATTACAGCTGCACTTGGTGAATCGATCCTCGCGATTAGTGCCGTAGCCGGGTTAATCTATTTATTGAAGAATATCGATTTGACGAAAAAGTCGAAACAGCGGTTCTGGCTAGAGGCGGTTATTTTCACGCTTATCTTAGTAATCGGTTTCGTATTATCTTCGTCGACGTTTAAATTGACTGGCTATGAAGCCCATTTCACTTATATTGATAAAAATGAACAAGCTGCTAAAATTGAGTACAATTATCCACCACTTTTCGGTATGTCTGGCTATGAGTCGCTCACACCGGACGCGATGACGCCTTGGGCTGAAATGCCACCAATCGTCAATGCGAAGACGCTGACGACGTTCGTTTGGTCAATTGCAAGCGGAATCCTTCTCTATTTGATTCTTAGACTCATTTTCCGTCGTCCAATTGCGGCATTGTTGCAACCATTCGCTAAAAAAGCGAATTCGCAACTAATGGATGAAATTGGATACCGTGCGGTTATGATTGGTTTCCCAATCTTTACACTGGGTGCCCTAATCTTCGCCATGATCTGGGCACACGAAGCATGGTCAAGGTTCTGGGGATGGGATCCAAAAGAAGTATGGGCCCTTATCACATGGTTATTCTATGCTGCATTCCTTCACGTGCGTTTATCACGTGGTTGGGATGGCGAAAAATCGGCATGGCTTGCGGTTATCGGTTTCGTTATTATCATGTTTAATTTGATTGCCGTGAACTTGATCATCGCAGGGTTGCATTCATACGCTTAACTCATAAAGGCTGCCTAGTAGTTAGATAACTACTGGGTAGTTTTTTTAATTCATAGTAAATCACTGCTTGCTTTTGTGATAAAATATTAGGCGCTCTATGGACATATGCTTTTTAATTGCTTTGGACTGAATGGCTACTACATCATTATCGGGGTTTCTTACTGCTTAGGAATGCGACAAAGTCGCATTCCTAAGCAGTTTTTTCGTTAATCGTATGGTGGCCGTTCGTCCGTCGCCCTCCCAAAGTACAGATACACTAAGTGCTAAAGCTTTTAGGGACGAGTGAATAACTACTTTTCTATCTAGTAAGTAGCAGCCAAATATGAAATTTTGGCTGCTTAATCCCACTCTATGGTATTTCCTTGTTTCAATTTTAAAGCAGTGTCACTTTCTATACGGCATTACACTATTACTTGTATGATCTTTGTTAAAATGAGCAAGGAAAACTTTATTAAAAGCGGTATAGTGCCCGAAATTTCATCTTCGGTCACTTGCAACCTCTATAGAAAGTTAGCTATTCCTTCATCTTCCTAAGTAGATGCATTTTTCACTTGAACATTGTAGGTACGCGACGGACAAATAGTCGCAACAGGATTATCGAAAAAGTGTGGTTGGAAGTGACGAAGTCATTTCCAGTGACACTTAACCCCCGATAAAGTTGTCGTGATCGTTTCGTCCAAAGCGAGCCGGAAATGTACAAGTGAAAATGGAGATTTTGAAGCCTTTCTAACAGGCACTTCATTTACTAAAATGGCTAATCAAAAGACGTGGAAATAATAATAGACATAATCGGTCGTGTTTCCGCTTTTATTATGACTTAGACACCGGTTTGCCACTAGGGAGTTGCGTCTAAGAACGTCGCTACGGCTTTTCTGTTTCTTTTTTGAACAACGACTTGTACAATGAAGGTAGTAGCTAGTTGAAAGGGGTAATCATTTATGGAAGAAAAAGTGACGTTGTTAGTAGTGGACGATGAGGAGAGGATCCGTCGTCTGTTAAATATGTATCTTACTCGTGAAGGGTATGAAGTCGAAGAGGCTGTCGATGGTGCGGATGCACTCGAAAAAGCGCTTGTGAATAACTATGATTGTATTTTACTCGATTTGATGATGCCTGAAAAAGATGGATTGGAAGTATTAGAAGAACTGAGAGAAAAGAAAATTATGACGCCTGTCATGATGCTGACGGCAAAGGGTGAAGAGTCAGATCGAGTAACTGGTTTTGAGTCGGGTGCTGATGACTACATAGTGAAGCCTTTCAGTCCACGTGAAGTTGTTCTGCGGGTTAAAGCAATTCTTAGAAGGTCTGTGACGTTTCCTGGTGCCACTTCATCATCTACATCGAAGGACTTGGTCGTCTTCCCTCAATTAACGATAGATCATGATGCACACCGGGTCACAGCTGAAGGAGAAGAAGTGGGGCTGACTCCGAAAGAGTATGAATTGCTCTATTTCCTTGCGAAATCACCTGATAAAGTATTTGACAGAGAGCAATTGTTAAAAGAAGTGTGGCACTATGAATTTTTCGGCGATCTTCGCACAGTAGATACGCATGTCAAACGACTTCGTGAAAAGCTAAGCCGTGTTTCTGAACAAGCAGCAAAAATGATTGTTACTGTTTGGGGAGTCGGTTACAAGTTCGAGATTCCTAATGAATAGAATCTGGAATTCAATTGTCGGGAAGCTATGGGCAACCATATTGCTTCTCGTTTCTTTTGTCTTGTTTATTGTTACGGCTTTGCTCCTTGAATTTCTAGACGACTTCCATACGCAACAGGCTGAGGATTCATTGCAAAGGGAAGCAACAACAATCGGGAAAGTTGTTAATGATCATGAAAGTCAATCTTCGATGAACTTGATTATAGATGACATTCTTGACGACGAAACGAATGCGATGATTGTAGATTCCAACGGGGAAGTTACACATTCATTTCATAAAGGATTAAACAAGGATAGAATAGAGAGCAAAGTGCTCTATGAATCCATGTTTTACGCTGCTGAAAAGAACAATACACAAGTCGTAAAAGAAATGATTTTACCTTCGATAAACGAAGAGAATGTCATGGAACAATACCTTGTTCTATCCTATCCACTTGAAAAAGGACAGCAACTTGGGAGCTCGGTTATCATTTACCAAAGCCTCGAAGCCGTTCATCGAACAACAGAAAGCACTACTCGTATCGTATTCTTATCCGCATTTATTGCCTTTATTTTAACAACATTTTTCGCCTTTTTCCTGTCAACGAGAATTACTTCCCCTTTACGTGGATTGAGGCAAGCGGCATTTGAATTATCGAAAGGGAATTTCGATACAAGATTGCCTGTTATGCAAAATGATGAAATTGGTCAGCTTGCAACTGCATTCAATCAGATGGGTAGGCAGCTTAAATATCACGTTGAACTTATTAATCAGGACAAAGAGCAGCTTTCAAGCATCCTTACATCGATGACTGATGCTGTCATTACATTCAATCGAGATTACACAATCCTGCTAAGTAATCCACAAGCGGAACAGTTATTGCAGAATTGGTATTTAAAAACCGGATCACAAAAGGGTAATCATCACATCCCTCCAGCGATTTTTCATATGCTGGAACATGTTATTTCGTTCGCTGAGGAAGTTGAGGACGAATTGGAATTAGGTGGTCAGTTTTATGGGATTTCAATTAGTCCGTTGTATAGCGGAAATAGTATTCGCGGGGCAGTTGCTGTCTTACGTGATATGACAGACCAGCATAAGCTCGAGAAACTCCGATCCGATTTCATTGCAAACGTTTCCCATGAACTTCGCACGCCAATTTCTATGCTTCAGGGCTACAGTGAAGCAATTATTGACGGAGTTATAACAAGCGATGAAGAGCGCGATGAAATGGTACAGATCATCCACGATGAATCGAAAAGGATGGGGAGACTCGTAACGGATCTTCTCAATCTCGCAAGGATGGAATCAGGTCATATGCGACTTTATAAAGACGATCTATCGATGATTCCTTTCCTTGACCGGATAGTTAATAAATTCATGCAAGTTGCTCGCGAAGCAAATGTCGATTTGTCTGTCGACTTCTCGGAAGATACAGAGCTTATTTCAAATGTTGATGAAGACCGTATGGAGCAAGTCTTTACGAACTTAATAGACAATGCAATCCGTCATACACCTGATGGGGGAAGTGTTAAAATTGGAATACAAAAACAGATTGATATGATTGAAATAACAGTGACAGATACTGGTGTTGGAATTCCTCAAGAGGATTTGCCGTATATCTTCGAACGCTTCTACAAAGCGGATAAAGCGAGAACTAGAGGAAAGGGCGGAACAGGTCTCGGCCTCGCCATTGCCAAAAGTATTATCGACTCACACGGTGGCAAGATCATTGCAACAAGAGGTGACAATGAAGGAACGATTTTCAGTTGCATATTGCCCTTAAAAAAGATGTAACTTAATAGCTTGAAATACGACTAATTGATAGAACGGGGGGATTTCATGAACGACTCCGTTTTCCACCGACTTTATGAACAGTACCACCAAGATGTGTTCAAGTTTCTTATCTATTTGACAAGAGACCGTGACCACGCTGAGGATCTCATGCATGAAGTGTATGTGAGGGTACTACGTGCATACGTCGGTTTTGAAGGGAAAAGTTCGGAAAAGACATGGCTTTTTTCAATTGCCAAAAATGTCGCGATTGACCATTTCAGAAAAAACACAGTTCGTAAAAAGCATCTGTTCGATAAATTCGACTGGGAAAAGAGTGAGCTCGTATCGACGGGAATCCTCCCTGATGAACTCTTAACACTCAGCGAAGAGATGCAAGAGCTGTTACAAGCGCTTACCACGTGCACAGGGGATCAAAGAATGGTCATCATCATGCGTTATTTCCAGGATCTTTCCATAGCTGAAACGGCCGAAATACTTGGCTGGACAGAGGGGAAAGTGAAAACGACACAACATAGGGCAATCAAGGCACTGCAAAAGAAATTGAATGCTCTTCCGACAGAAGGGGGGAAACAAAATGACCCACAAAAATTGGAACGACAACAAGATTGAAAATCTCCTCGGTGATATGCCTGACGTATCAGATAATCGTCCAATGTCGGAAATACTGGCACGGCTGAAGCAAGATGAACGGCTAAATATACCTCACCGTAAAAAATCGAAGAAGTGGGTACCAGCACTTGTCGCTGTTGCTGCTTTGCTCGTTATTGGCCTGTTGGTGCCTTCTATGCTTGGTCAAAATGAAGTATCAATGAAGGACCAAGGTGCCGAGAGTAAAATGATGAGTGAGGATGCCAATTCCCCAGCAAGAGGTGCGAGATTGGAAAATGAATCGATTACGGATGAAAAAATGGATATGGGCACAATGGATAGATCTTCTACTATGATGGCATCTGAAACTGGAGGCACGCACCATTTTGCTGTCTACTCTAAAGATGTTATCGATAGTACACTATTCCATTTAGGTCTTGCGGGTGATCAAGCTTCAAGCATCCCTGTTACATTTATCATTCCGAATAGTCAAATCGAGGAAGATTTTGGTTTTTTGAAACCAACGAGTTATGATTTGTATAAAAAATATGCGGATCGTCTCGACGAAACTGCACTTGGTTTTCAAGAGTACCATCCTTATAAAGGCAACATAACCGCGGACGATCATGTAATTATCCATCGGCTGCCGAAAGGTCATGGTTATGACATAGCTTCAGCTTCGACGGAAGTATATCTAAACACTTTACAAGATACGTTTTACGGTTACCAGGAGGCCCGATTTGAGAACGAGGATGGAACTGTAGCCATGTTCTCTGAAGCAGGTCAGCCGAGCACACCGTTGATTTTGAATAGTGGTCGTAATCATTTTAATTACTATCTGTTTGAACAACAAGATGGACAGCAATTTCTGTCATCGAATTTTTCACAACCGCAGCCATCGCTGAATGAGGCATTGCAGCAGATGAAGGTGAAACCGAATGATGTTTTTCAGACTGTCATTCCGAGTACTATCGATTTTGAAGTAAAGATGGATGGAAAATTGGCCACCATCAAATTCGCACAACCGCTGGATCTGGACACGATGGAGCCGGAAAAAGCGATGCAAATGGTAGAGGGTATGCTCCTAACCGCAGCCAGTTTTGGTGAACAGCTTCAATTTGAAGGTGTTGTCCAAGAAGAGTGGAACGGTTTTAACTTCAGTCAGCCCTTACCAGTTCCGGTAGGATCCAATCTGCTTCCACTTATTTTAAAGTGAATCACGGCTCTTGATTAACCATTTATTTGCATAAAACACTGGTGAGAAGGGCTTGATGACCTTCACTTTCACTGGACCATTTTCGGCCCGCTTACGGCGAAATATTCACGACAGATTTACTGAGGGAACCCAGTGTAGCTACACTATTCAAGTGAAAAATGCAGTTATGTTTGAAAGCAAAGAATAGATGACTTTCTATAGAGAGTGTAAGTGCCCGAAGATACAATTTCGGGCACTATTGCTCGCTGTACAATACGTTTCTTGCTTACTTCTAGCAAATAGTTTGCATCTAATCATGTGATACCCTATAGAAAGTGACACTTCTTTAGTGAAAAAAGAAAAAACCCTATAGAAAGTTTCAGCCGCCAATTGCATCTTTGGCGGCTATTCTCTAGGTAAGAAGCATGCTATTCTTTCGTTCCAAAGAGCTCCTAATGCACTACGTGTACGTATGCATTAGGAGTGCGACGGATGAATAATTGCCATACGATTACCGAGAAAACTGTATAGGGATGCGACGAAGTCGCATCCCTATACATCAAAACATCCCGGTAATGGTACAGAGGTAATTCAATCCAAAGCAATCCAAATGCAACTTGACACGTAACACTTTGTAAACAGTCTAGTTTACAAAGTGTTTTTTTTTGGATACAATAGAGTAGTAACAAAATATTGATTCATCTTCGGGGCAGGGTGTAATTCCCGACCGGCGGTAAAGGAAAGTCACTTTCCAAGCCCGCGAGCTTAACAGCTGATACCGGTGTAATTCCGGAGCCGACAGTATAGTCTGGATGGGAGAAGGTGAAGGTGCGGCCATCTTTTTGTGTTGTCTACAAAAAGAGGTGCTTATTTAAATGTGGGTTAAAAGAGAAAGTAATCGTCTCTTTTCTACTCTCTATTTGAGTATACCTTTCGAATCCCTCGAGCTTATTTGCTTTTGGGATTTTTTTGTCGACGTATATAAGATGGAACGGCCTTTCCTCTTTTGAAGTGAATCGCAAAAGGAGAGAGGAACAAATGAATAACAAGAAGTTAAGAAAAATGATTCTCATCGCTATGCTAGGGAGTATTGCAACTGTTTTGATGCAGTTTAATTTCCCACTACCTGGACTACCTGGATTCCTGAAAATTGATTTCAGTGAGATTCCAGCAGTTTTGGCAATGATGACGATGGGACCTGTAGCAGGTATCGCAGTCGAATTGCTTAAAAATATCATGCATTGGTTTATGTCAGGCAGCCCGACAGGAGTTCCTGTTGGTGAAATTGCAAACTTCGTAACAGGTGTACTTTTCATTATGCCAATTTATTTTATCTTCAATAAATTCAAAACAACCAAAGGTTTAGCTGGGGGCCTCATTGCTGGAACTGTCTCGATGGCTATCGGGATGAGTGTCTTGAATTATCTAGTGTTTTTACCAATGTACACGTATTTCATGAATTTTCCAGCCATGGTAGGGAATGAGTTAGCTACTTTTATTGTTTTAGGGATTCTACCTTTTAACTTGATAAAGGGAATTATGCTAATGATTATTTCCATGTTGCTTTTCAAGAGCATGAAAAAATGGATTGCTCAACAGCGCACCCAATTAACTTCTTAATAAAAGTGTAACTATAAAAGAAAGGTCGTCCCGGTATTTACCAGGACGACCTTTTCTGCATTTTTGTTAATCTTCGTATTTGAGTGCGTCGCCATCAAACGGTGCGTCGGCGGTTTTGATGGAATCGGTTGGACAGCCATCGAAAGCGTCTTCTAGATCTTCCATCAGTTCTTCTGGAACTTCAGCTGTTCCCATGTTATCATCGAGGATAACGTAAGCAATTCCTTCGTCATCATAATCGTATATATCCGGGGCAGCAGCTCCACACGCACCACATGCTATACATGTATCCTGATCAACGATTGTATATTTAGGCATAGTCTTTCTCTCCTCTTTTCTCCGTACAAACAATTTACTTCACCTTTCATTCTAATGATGTTGACAAGAGTTTTCAACAAAAAACATTTGTTAATCGGAGGAATTCAAAATGAAACTATCTTCAATACTATTAACCATCATAGGCAGAATAGACGGTGAACGCACAATCTATGCGGGACTTCACCTATTACGCGGCAAACGATCGGGACAAACACTGCAAGATGTTGAATACTATGGCCTAAAGGAATTCTTTGGTATAGTACCGAAACTGACAGCTGAACGATTTGATGAGGCGGCTAAACAATTAAGTGATTGGGGTTTCATCTCAACGATGGATGATTCTTTCGTCAAGCTAACGGAGCAAGGTCGGGTGGAAGTAGGAAAGTTACCTACCTACAAATTTAACGGTTGGGATTATAGGGGCCGGGAAATGATTTTTTTTGGAAGGTTATCGCTCGCTGTGCAGACGGTTTCGAATTTCAAAGCGGGGGAAAAGTCGTTCATGCCCGCTCAAAAAGATCGTGATATTCAGTCTTTTGTTAAAATGTTACTATATAATCAGCGAATCAGTGACCCTATATTTGCTAAAGGTATAGGAGAGGAACTTAGGCTATGTATAACGCGAAGTGAAATGGATGAAAGACAAAAAAAAATTATTACCCATCGCTTAAGTGGTTTCGGTCTGACAGGCTGGACATGGGATCAGTTAGCGGATAATTTGAAACTAAATCCATTCGACATCCGTCTACTATTTATAGAAACACTACATATGATGCTTGCTGTCATTATACCGTCTACCGATTTGCCTTTTTTGCGAAAAATAGCTGAAAGTGTCAAGGTTTCGACATACTTGACGGATTCTTCTGTAAAAACAAAGCAGCTTTTCGATCGTGGCTTTTCTCTTGATGAAATTGTGACTGCGCGCAACTTGAAAAAGAGTACAATTGAAGATCACTTTGTGGAAATGTCAATTAATGATGCAGAATTTCCTTTAACTCAGTTTGTTTCTGCGGAAGATGCAGAGGCGGTAGCTGGAAAAGTGAAGGAAATCGGTACCCGTAGACTTCGCTTGCTAAAATCTGAATTCGAAATGCTTTCCTATTTTCAACTTCGTCTTATCTTAGGTGCGCGGACCGGAGGAGGAAACTAATGGCTATTCACAAATTATTAAAAGAGAGATTCGGTTTTGATCAATTCAGGGTTGGCCAAGAAGATGTCATCCGAGATGTGATTGCGGGCAAGGACACGATTGCTATTTTACCTACAGGTATAGGGAAGTCGCTTTGCTACCAATTACCTGCCTATGTACTTGAAGGTACGGTCTTAATCGTTTCACCACTCGTCGCGTTGATGGAAGACCAGGTGGCAATCATGAAAAGAAACGGCGAAAAACGGGTTGTTGCGTTAAATTCATTTCTTTCTTATTCTGAAAAAAATAGGATAATGGGTGAATTAGGTCGCTATAAATTTATTTACATATCACCTGAAATGTTGTTGCAAAAAAATGTGACTGCTCATTTTCGGAACATTCATTTGTCGTTAATCGTTGTCGATGAGGCTCATTGCATTTCACAATGGGGATTTGATTTTAGACCTGACTATTTACGACTCGGAGAATTTTTCGGAGAATTGAACCGACCGGGAATTTTAGCTCTTACCGCAACGGCAGATGATAAAGTAAAGGCTGATATTTGCCGATATCTACAACTTCAATTGCCTTCAATTCACCAACATTCGCTGGACCGCCCGAATATTTCTTATTCAATTGTCAAAGTCGATAATGGAATGATGAAAACGGATTGGATTAAGAATCGTATACTAACTATGGCGGGGCCTGGAATCATTTATGTGGCATCGCGAAAACGTGCGGATGAATTATCTACTCTTCTTCAGGAGGAAGGTGTTTCTGTCGCATCTTATCACGCGGGTAAGGAGCAAGAAGATCGTGCGTTCATTCAAGAACAATTTATTACTGGTGAAATAAGTTGGATATGTGCTACAAATGCGTTTGGAATGGGTATACATAAAGACGATATTCGGCAAGTGATTCATGAACATGTACCTCAAGCTATCGCAAGTTACATTCAGGAAGTGGGTCGCGCGGGACGCGATGGCGAATTATCGGCGGCGACGTTACTTTTTTCGTCCGACGACGAAGGAAAAACCCGTTTCATCATCCAAGATGATCTCCCGCAAGAATGGGAAATCAAGCACTATAAAAGTCTTCTCACAGAGAATTATCCGCCTGCTGAAGCTGCTGAGCTGGCACGAATTAGCGAAACTGGAAAACGTGTCATAGACTACTACATCGAACGAATGTCGATTGAAGATGTCGTTATTAGGATGAATGATTTAATACGTGAAAAAGAGGAACAGCTACAGACAATGCTTCGATTAGTTCATTCGGAAAGATGTATTCGAGAAGAGATTTTAGGTTTTTTCGGTGAGGTATGTGAAATGAAACCGAAGTTTTGCTGTTCGGTTTGCGAAACGGCGGATGGTCTTCTGCTTGATGCACAAAAACCAATCGTTTCGGATAAACGATTGATGGATTGGGAGGAGAGGCTTACGGGGCTTCTTGGATAACGGGTCCTTTGTCGAATTAACTTAATTCTGCAGAAGTATACCTGCTAACTGCGGAACAAGGAGGGATGTAGTTCAATCTCTCCCCCTTGAGTAACCAATATCCTGTTGGTGAAAATACACTAAGGTGTATTTGATTTTTACGGCAAAATTCGTCATAATGAAAGAATAGCACGATGTGATAGGAGAATGTAGCGATGAAAAATGATGATTATAAGACTGACTTTGAAGAGCACAGGAAGGAAATCGGTCTAGACGATGGTCATGACGTTAGCAAGCTTCCATCGCGTAGCGAATTGCATAGGAAAGGTCGTAAACCTAAAAAGAAATCCAGCCATACGATGATTAATGTTATTCTTGGTCTCTTCACACTTATTCCAGTACTCATTTTAGTGTATATTATTTCTGATTTTTATACTCCGGGTGATCGTACGTCAGCAAAAGGTGGGGACACTGGCACGCTCTTTGAAATGAACAGTGAGAAGCCTGATGAGAACAGTGCTGTTGCTGAAAAAGACGATGAAAAGAAAGTAACTAGTAAAGAAGACGAAAAAAGTGCTGGGAAAACTGAAGAAAAAGTTGAGGAGAAACCAGTATCTAAACCTGTAGTGAATGTCAATCCGACACCCGAAAAAAAACCAGAAGTAAAAGTAGAATCTAAACCAGAGAAGAAACCGGAAGTAAAACCGGAGCCTAAGCCAGTAGCAAAAACGCATACGGTGGGCAGTAATGAAAACCTTTATCGAATTTCATTGAAATACTATGGTAACGGCGAAGGCGTTGACAAAATAAAAAGGGCGAACGGTTTATCATCAAATGAAATCGGGGTAGGACAGACGCTAGTCATACCTTGAGAAATAGCAGTGTAAAAAAGGCGAAGTATAGATTCTTTGCCTTTTTCTTATGAAAATAGGGAAGTGTAGGTATTTCGACACAGAACAGTGTCTAGCTCCAGCGTTTTTCTTAAGAAAGGTGGGCATGATTACGGTTAATAAAATGATATGGTCATCGGTTTCACTGATGATTGGATTTTTAACATATATGTTTATGAGTGCTAGAAGACGCAATGTTATTTACCACAGTATGGAAGTTACGACTGACAGTCAGGCCGACAAAATAGTGTCGGTGTTTTTTATTTCAGATATCCATCGACGTAAAATCGATGATAAATTGCTGAAAAAAGTTCAATCTGCCCATGAAATCGATATTGTCATCATTGGTGGCGATCTTGCCGAAAGAGGCGTACCACTAATGCGGGTAGCTGAAAATATTCGTAAGTTAGCGCAATTGGGACCACTGTTTTATGTTTGGGGTAATAATGACCGTGAAGTTGGAGAAGAAGAAATGAGAGAGCTTATTACCCGTTATGGCGGGAAAATCCTTGACAATGAAAGTGTCGCTATTCCCGGGCATCCGTGTTGGGGTATAGCTGGAACAGACGATCCGTCAAGTCGTAATGTCGATATTGACTCGACTCTCCGTTTTGTTAATCAGTATGACAATGTTATTTTGGTCACACATACGCCTTCGCTTTTCAGGAAAGTGGAGCAGTTATATGAGCCTCGATTGATGCTTGCGGGGCATACACATGGCGGACAAATCCGAATCGGTAAATACGGTCTGCAGGATAAAGGAACGTTCCGATTGAAGAATGGCAGGGCGAAGCTAATCAGCAATGGATATGGAACGTCTACGTTGCCGCTGAGGCTTGGAGCAGCGCCTGAATGCCATATCATCGTCGTAAATTATGGGGAAAGTGTACTAAAGGAGTGTTTAAACTAAAATGATACAAAAAGATGTAATTGTTGTAGGGGGAGGTCCATGTGGCCTGTCAGCGGCAATAGAATTGCAAAAACAGGGCCTTGAAGTCCTTGTTATCGAAAAAGGAAATATCGTCAATTCGATTTATCATTATCCGACGCATCAGACGTTTTTCAGTTCAAGCATGAAGTTGTCTATTGGGGATATCCCATTCATCACGGCTATAGATAGACCGAAGCGTAATGACGCACTTGTTTATTACCGGAAAGTTGCGGAACTGAAAGAGATCCCTATCAATAGTTTTGAAAAGGTAGAGGATGTTACAAAAGTAAGTATGGGATTCCATGTCTTTACAGATAAAGACGAGTATTTAGCAACCAATGTGGTAATCGCGACTGGTTACTACGACAATCCAAATCAACTCGGTATTGAAGGGGAGGACCTTCCGAATGTCTTTCACTATTTTGAAGAGGCGCATCCTTACTTCAGAAAAAAGGTCGTTGTGATTG
Source organism: uncultured Sporosarcina sp. (assembly GCA_964632025.1). Classification (GTDB taxonomy): domain Bacteria; phylum Bacillota; class Bacilli; order Bacillales_A; family Planococcaceae; genus Sporosarcina. The sequence continues at coordinate 13,848 of CAZWAW010000004.1, read as the reverse complement.
GAGGAAAGAACTCTTCGATCGACGCTGCTCTCGAATTGGAACGTGCTGGGGCGTTGGTTTCAGTTGTTTACCGCGGTTCTGATTATTCACCAAGTGTTAAGCCGTGGATTTTACCTGGATTCGATAGCCTCGTTCGAAGTGGTGAAATAGCCATGCATTTTAATGCGGATGTCGTCAAAATTACTGATGCTTCCGTCACGATTGATATTGCGGGGGAATTGTTTGACATTGAAAATGATTACGTATTCGCAATGATTGGCTATCATCCCGATCATACTTTCCTGAAAAAGGTCGGTATTTCGATTGAAGAGGAAAGTGGTCGTCCCTCTTTCGACGAAGAAACAATGGAAACGAATGTCGAAGGGCTCTTTATTGCAGGTGTTATTGCTGCGGGGAATAATGCAAATGAGATTTTTATCGAGAACGGTAAATTTCATGGTGAAATAATTGCCCGTACGATTGATGCAAAACAAAATAGTGTAAAATAAAAGCTACCCTTCAATCTAGGAAAACAGGTTGAAGGGCAGCTTTTTGACATTTACGTCTACAACAATTTTACTTCGTACACAGTTCGAGCAATAGTTTTAAGCGGGCTTTCTGGCCGCTAAGCCCGTGTTCAAAGCGCACGCCCATATCTTTCAGCATTTTTCCTCCACCCTCGTACGCATAAATATCCTGTGCAATCCCATTGAAGCATCGGGAAACTAGGATGATTGGAAGACCTTCAGAAAGTAGATGTCTGATTCCAATGACCAAATCAGGTGGGACGTTTCCTTGTCCGAGTCCTTCAAGTACGACTCCGTCATAGCCAAGGGAAGATATCGAAATTAGCAAGTCGGATTCCATTCCGGCATAGATTTTAAACATGGCTACTTTTTTGTTGATGGACTCGACAGGCAGATAAGTTCTTGATAATGGTGCATGGTGGAAATGAATGGCTGACTTCGTTACAATGCCGATGGGTCCGTATTGCGGACTTTGAAAAGTAGAGACACTGCTGCTATGTGTTTTCGTCACATTCGTCGCTGTGTGGATTTCATCATTAAGAACGACGAGAACCCCTTTACCATTTGCATCGTTAGCAGCTGCAACCCTGACGGCCGACATTAAGTTATAGACGCCGTCAGATCCGATTTCATTGGAAGAACGCATTGCACCTGTTAAAACAATGGGAATATTGAAGTTCGTAGAGAGCTCTAGGAAATAAGCTGTTTCTTCGAGCGTGTCAGTGCCGTGTGTAATGACAACGCCATCAAAGGAATTATTCTTCATAAGACGGGAAATCAGTTCTTCGAGTTCCAGCATTCGTTCCGGTGTAATATGCGGAGAAGGTAAATTGAAAGCCTCCACTTCTGTTATGTTTGCGAATTGCTGAATGTTGTCGATTTCTAATGCGAGAGGATTTGCCGCGCTTAACATAACGCCGCCTGTTTTTGTATCCAGTTCCATTGATATCGTACCGCCTGTATGAACAAGCAGGATGTTTTTCTTCATATGTAGTTCCTCCTGTTTTAAGGGAAATCATGGTATAGTAAAGCAGAATGGGGGCCGGCCGATGTTCATATTGTTCACTGTAGCGATTGCTCCGGGATTGGCGCTCTTTAGCTACTTTTATTTAAGAAAACAAATTGCAAAAGAGCCGTCACGTACATTATTTCATACATTCCTATACGGCGCTATCATGACTTTCCCGATAATGTTCATCCAACACGTATTTGAGGAGGAAAACATCTTCTCCCACTATTTCATTCGAAATGTTGTTTTTACGAGCGGGCTTGAGGAGTTTTTTAAATGGCTTATCCTTTTGCTTGCCATTTATAGGCATGTTGAATTTGAGGATGCATATGATGGAATCTTATATGGTGCCAGCGTGTCTTTAGGTTTTGCGACGGTTGAAAACATTATTTATCTACTTACATATGGAGCGGATACCGCATTTCTTCGGGCTTTACTGCCTGTTTCCAGTCATGCACTATTCGGTGTAGTAATGGGCTATTATATTGGTAGAGCGAAATTTGCAGTAGAATCAAACATCAATATGTATTTGTTTCTAGCATTATTTGCCCCATATAGTCTTCACTTCGTCTACAACGGCATCCTCACTGTAGATAATCTCTGGCTCTATCTGATTATTCCTTTCATGCTATTCCTTTGGTGGTTCGGCTTAACTAGAGTTAAATATGCCCATACGTTCGCGATGCAGCAATTCAGACGCAAAGCACGAACAAACACAAAATGATTCAGCTTTTGCTGGATCATTTTTTATTTTGTTAATAATATTAATGATTTTGGACAAACTATAGAAAAAGGAGGAATGAAAGTGAAAAAACTGGTCATCCGTATGATAACAATCATCTTGCTCCTTGGATCTGCCTATGCAACCTCGCCTGTCCAAATAAAAGCATTTAGTTCCCAAAACGTCGCACGCGGCGCATTTGGAGATGATGTAATCGAGCTGCAGTCGAGACTTCAGTATATTGGTTATTATACTGGGGCGATTGATGGGACATTCGGCTATGGAACCTATTGGGCATTGCGCAACTTCCAAGAGAAGTATGGACTTCCGGTAGACGGAATTGCAGGATTGAAGACTCGAAAAAAATTGGTGGATGCGTCACAGTATGATGAGAAATTCGTAAAAGATAATTTGAATAAAGGGAATAAGTTCACGTATTACGGAAGTAAACCGCTTGCATCTCAGGTTGGTCAAGGAGCAGGTAAAACAGAAAATGTTCAATTGCCCGCAAAATATTCGGATCAGGATCTCAAGTTGATGGCAAACGCTGTCTATGGTGAGGCAAGAGGAGAACCTTACGAAGGTCAAGTTGCTGTAGCTGCAGTCATATTAAACCGGATTGAACATCCTGATTTCCCGGATACAGTTGGTGGTGTCATCTTCCAGCCGCTTGCTTTCACAGCGGTCGCTGACGGGCAAATTTGGCTGACGCCAAATGAACGGGCAAAAGAGGCTGTTCTCGATGCTATTAATGGATGGGATCCTTCGGAAAATGCAATTTACTACTTCAATCCAATTACAGCGACGAGTAAATGGATTTGGTCACGACCACAAATTAAAAAAATTGGTTTGCATATTTTCGCCAATTAATCAACACGGAAAAGCATTGAAAACTTGTGATAAAGGAGGGGAGGCGGAATTTTCCGGAAACAACGAAAGTTTCCGGCGATATTTTGCCGAAATATGAAAAAAATGATTTTTGTATTAGTGTACTCAATAGCAGCACTTTCAATCTTTTCCTACGGTAAAGCAGCTGAAAATAAACAACTATCTATCGCACTAAGTGGACAATACGCCAATAAAATGACAGATGCATCAAAGAAACTAGAAGAATTGGATACTGCGGTGAAAAAGACTTTATTGTTTAACGAAGCGGATGGCTCCTCAAAAGCACGCGATGACATTTGGCGTCTGTCATCCGATATTAAAAACTCTGTATCTTCATTACCACTGGATCCAAGTTTTTCGACATCGTGGATGAATTATCTTGGACGTCTTGGTAATTATGCAAAAGAAGCTGACCGTGCAGCCGATAACGTCGAATATCACCGAGTTATGGAGTTGGCATCTAAGAACCTTCGTTCAATGGCAGATGGTTGGCAAGTTGCAACTGCGGGCATGGTGAGTGGAAATTTATCGATAGACGGTTGGAAAAAAAGATTGGATGTAGCTGATTCGGGTCATGATTGGACGGCCATGGGGACCAGTGTAAAGCAGTATACAGAGAGTGATTTCCCACTGACAGCAAGTGAGTCGGATTCTATGAAGAAAAAAGATTTGAAAAACATGGCGGACCCTGAAGTGACACGTGAAGAGGCCATAGCTGAGTTTAAAAAACTTTTCCCACACTTGTCTAATGAAACAATTGGTGTAGAAATGAGTCAACCAGGCTCTCCTTATCCGTTTTATCACATTCGTTTTGCTGAAGCTGAGTCAGTCGGTTATATTGACATCACGGAGAAAGGGGGTCATGTCCTTTCATTCCTTACAGAAAGGCCGTTTGGTAAGGAAAGCCTACCGTTCGAAGATCTTAAAAAGAAAGCTGAAACGTTTTTAAAGGATGCAGGCTATAAGGATCTTGTCTATGAGGAAGCAAGGGAAAATAATACGGCGTGGCATATGGTGTATGTCAGAGTAGAACCGGAATATGGGGCAAAAGTATTTTCAGATGTAATCCATTTAAAGGTTGCAAAAGATAATGCAGGCATCGTCGGTCTGGATGCATCCGAGTATATTCGGAAAGAAAAGACCGCACGACAGCCGATAACGAAAAAGAATTGGAAAACATTTTTCCACTCGGGCGTCGAAATTGTCAAAGAAGAGTATGCATATGTTGAAAATGATCGGTTAGAACAAAGATTAGCGCATTATTTGACGGTCGCGATAAATGAGGATGGGCAAATGGGCACATATGCAGTAATCGTCGATACCGAGACCTCGGAAGTGATTAAAACTGAGAAATTACGTTGAATAGAAGTGTAAATAGTCGTTGGAATTTCCAGTCCATCATGACATAATAGTATGTATGAATAGCAACACGCGCCGATTGCGCCTGAAGCTGGACCATATGACTTAGGGATGGCGGGTGTTTTAATATGCTACTTTCGATCGGGACTATTATTGTTATCGATAAAGATTTTACAAAAGATGGCGAAAAGTTCAAAAGTAAAGTGGTTGATATAGGTGACGGATTCGTTATGATTGATTATCCGACCCATATCGAGACGGGGCGAACTGCATTTTTCATGGATGGTACACAGCTACACGTTACATTCATAAACAGTTCGAAAATGTCCTATGCTTTCAGTACTGAAGTGGGTGGCCGACTTAATAAGGGCATCCCGATGATTAAATTATCCTATCCTGGCGATGATCAGCTAATCAAGATTCAACGACGTGAATTTTTAAGGGTAGAATCAGCAATCGATATCGCTGTTGAGAAAGATGGGCTTTTCACTCAGTATGTGGCTGCGGATCTAAGCGCAGGTGGAGTAGCACTTACTCTCAAAAAACCTGATGCGTTCAAAATAGATGAGCTTTTATCACTGACAATTGTTCTACCTTTCATGAACCATGAAATTAAATATGTCAAAGCTGATGCAAGGGTTACAAGGGTGTGGGAGAAAGAGGATAAACTCATTGCCTCGCTACAATTCGAGACAATCAATCAGATTGAGCGTCAATACGTTATTCGATTCTGTTTTGAACGGCAGTTGCAAATGAGAAATGGAAAATAGAATTTAGTAGGGGGAAGTCTGCGTGATTGGGACTTTTTCCTTTTTTATTGTCCACTCTCCAACCAGTTCACCAAAGCGCTTACGCTTTTCTTGTGATACAATATTGTCTAATTGACTACGGGGGTAGATGAAATGGCATTAGAAATAAAAATCGCAATTGATGGTCCGGCTGCGGCTGGAAAAAGTACAATTGCTAAAATCACAGCTGAAAAATTGGGCTATACGTATATCGACACAGGTGCAATGTACCGTGCACTTACTCATAAGGCGTTAGTTCACAACATAAGTTCTAGTGATGGAAAAGAACTTGAAAAGTTATTGGAAGAGACTGAGATTGTTCTTAGGCCGTCTCTAAACGGCCAAGCGGTCATTGTAGATGGTAAAGACGTAACAGAAGACATCCGTTCACAATTAGTGACTGCTAATGTATCCTCTGTCGCCACTCATATGGGTGTCCGCCAGTTGATGGTTGATAAACAGCGACACCTTGCCATTGGCGCAGGTATTGTAATGGATGGGCGCGATATCGGGACAGCTGTCCTGCCGGATGCAGAATTAAAGATTTTCATGACAGCCTCTGTTGAGGAGAGAGCAATGAGACGTCATATAGAAAATGAAAAGCGTGGCTTCACAACGTCTCTTGAACAATTAAAAGCTGAAATTGCTGAACGGGATCGTGCAGATAGTGAAAGAGAAGTGTCTCCACTCAGACAAGCGGAAGATGCCGTTCTTATCGATACGACTTCGATGTCAATTACAGATGTGGCGGAAAAAATCAGTGAACTTGCAGAAAAGAGGATGAACTTATGAACTTGTATCCACTAGGTAAAATTCTCTGTAGTGCAATCTTTTATCCGTTATATCGCATTAAAGTAATTGGTGCAGAGAACTTTCCGAAAGAAGGGGGGGTTCTGCTTTGTACGAATCACATCGACAATGTCGATCCTCCGGTTGTTGGCAGTACTTGTCCTAGACCTGTTCACTTCATGGCAAAAGAAGAATTATTCAAAATGCCGTTGCTAAAAAGTATTCTTCCGCAAGTGAATGCATATCCTGTGAAACGGGGTATGAGTGACAGGGAAGCATTCCGGAATACATTGAAAATCCTCAAGTCGGGGAAAGTTGTTGGGATGTTTCCTGAAGGGACGAGAAGTAAGACTGGTGAACTTGGAAAAGGGCTTGCAGGCGCCGGCTTTTTCGCGCTTAAGGGTGGCGATGCGGTCGTAGTGCCTTGTGCAATTATAGGGCCTTACAAAGCGTTTAGAAGATTGAAAGTTGTTTATGGTAAACCGCTCGATCTGACAACATATCGTGAAAATCGGACTTCAGCTGAAGACATGACAGAGGTCATCATGAGTGAAATTCAAAAACTTATCGAACAAAATAAATAAGATAAGGGTAATTTTTTGTTATTTTGAATAGATTCGCATAATATAGAAGTAGGATTCTTTATGAAGGAGGACTACATAATGACTGAAGACATGAACTTAGAAGCAGCGAACATCTACAATGAAGGTGACCGTGTTACTGGGAAAGTGACTAAAATCGAAGAAAAGTCTGTGACAGTTGAAATTGCGGGAGCACCGTTTGATGGTGTTATTCCAATCAGTGAACTATCAAGCCTTCACATTGAAAAAGCTGAGGATGCAGTTGCAGAAGGCGACGAACTTGAACTGATTATCACGAAAGTGGAAGAAGATAATTATGTCCTTTCAAAACGTAAAGTCGATGCGGAAGATGCATGGGATTCTCTTGAAGAGAAATTCAATAATAAAGAAACAATCGAAACGGAAGTAAAAGACGTTGTTAAAGGCGGACTAGTTGTTGACCTTGGCGTACGTGGCTTTATTCCAGCATCACTCGTCGAAGATTATTTCGTTGAAACATTCGAAGAATATAAAGGCCGTATGATGACATTTAAAATTGTTGAAATGGATAAGGAAAAAAATCGTTTAATTCTTTCTCATCGTGCGGTTATCCAAGAAGAAAAAGCATCACAAAAAGGTGAAGTTTTGGATAATCTTAAAGAGGGCGAAGTACTTGAGGGGACTGTTCAACGTCTTGCAACATTTGGTGCTTTTATTGATATCGGCGGCATAGATGGACTTGTTCATATTTCTCAAATTTCTCATGATCACATCGAGAAAGTTTCAGATGTTCTAAAAGAGGGCGACAAAGTGAAGGTGAAAATCCTTTCAATCGACCGTGATTCAGAACGAATTTCACTTTCCATCAAAGATACCTTGGCTGGTCCCTGGGAAGGGATTGAGGAGAAGGCTCCTAAAGGATCGACGTTTGAAGGGACTGTGAAACGTCTTGTTTCATATGGTGCATTCGTTGAAGTGTTCCCTGGTGTTGAGGGTCTTGTCCATATTTCACGTATTTCTCACCAACACATCGGCACTCCGCATGAAGTGTTAAAAGAAGGACAAAAAATTAATGTCAAAGTACTAGAAGTCAATACGGATGATAAGCGCTTATCTTTAAGCATTAAAGATCTTATTGAAAAAGAAGACAATAACTCTTACGGAAATTATGAGATGCCAGAAGAAGCATCAGGCTTTTCACTGAGTGATGTCATCGGAGATCAGTTGAAGAACTTTTCGACTAGAGACTGAGTAAGGTGAAATGTTGTATAGCTTACCTAGTGTGACTACTTTGTGAACAGTATGAACGAGAATTTGAAAAGATGATGATGCCTTTTATAGGCATCATCATCTTTTTTGTAGCTTAGGAAACTATAAAATCACTTACTGTGGATAAGCTGCAACTTAGAGATTTCACGTCCAGACTCCAGCGCTTTTGTTATTTGTCATAATAAGAACGTTTGCTCCATATACTGGTGAAAAGGGAGGGGATGAGCGTGCGTATTCAATTGGTTAATTCGATGAAGTACAATGAATCATTGGATATGATTTACATGGCGAATGACGGTCAAATTAGTAAGCGGCGAATAAGGGTGCTACAAGTAGGTGAGGTATCGTTTCGTGCATACTGTTTTCTTCGTAAATCCAATCGTACTTTTAAAATAGACAACGTGCTGGCACTTGTTCCTATTAAGGTGAAAGGAAATACGGTGATCTAAATTGAGTGTAGGCGCATTACTGGGGTAGCCGGAGCGGATCGAGGAGAATTTCTTTGTGCTTTCCAGCACCTAGAGATTGTTCAGTGTGAACATTGGTACCCAGCGTGTGGTGCCAGCTGCTGCCACGATTTGAAGGGCGTAAATCGTGTCAGTTACTGGCATGATGCGTTTTTTTGTCCGTTTACCTAGAGATAATGATATACTGTCGTAGTGTGACAAAGACAGTGTTTACAGTTATAAATGTGGCTGTTTAGACGTGTTAATGATTATTGTGTATAATATGCAGAAGATAAGCTGGAAGGATGTTAGATTATGAATAAACCAACAGTAGCGATCGTCGGTAGGCCGAACGTCGGGAAATCGACAATATTTAACCGAATCGTTGGTGAACGAATTTCAATCGTAGAAGACGTTGCGGGTGTAACACGTGACCGTATTTACAGCTCCGCAGATTGGCTCGCACATGAGTTCAATCTAATTGATACAGGAGGAATCGATATTGGTGACGAGCCTTTTCTTGAGCAAATCCGATTACAAGCGGAGATTGCAATAGACGAAGCGGACGTTATCATTTTCCTTGTAAATGGTCGTGAAGGGGTAACAGATGCTGATGAGCAAGTTGCCAAGATATTGTACAAAACGAAAAAACCTATCGTACTTGCTGTAAACAAAGTTGATAATCCAGACATGCGGGACATGATTTATGATTTCTATTCCCTTGGATTCGGAGAACCTTATCCGATTTCTGGTGCACATGGACTAGGTCTAGGAGATTTGCTTGATGCAGTAGCGAAAGACTTCCCAGAACCAGGCGATGAAGAAATCGAAGATGATGTCATCCGGTTTTCGTTAATTGGGAGACCGAACGTTGGAAAATCTTCACTTGTCAATGCATTTTTAGGTGAGGAACGAGTTATCGTCAGTGACATACCGGGAACAACAATAGATGCTATCGATACGGCTTATGAATATGAAGGACAGAAGTATAAGATTATTGATACTGCTGGTATGCGTAAAAAAGGGAAAGTGTATGAAAATGTGGAGAAATATGCTGTTCTTCGTGCACTAAAAGCGATTGACCGCTCCGATGTCGTTCTCATCGTTATCAATGGTGAAGAAGGCATACGTGAGATGGACAAGCGAATCGCTGGCTACGCAGAAGACGCCGGAAAAGGCGTAATGTTTGTCGTCAATAAGTGGGACGCTGTCGAAAAAGACGATAAGACGATGAATAAGTTTATTGCGGACATCCGTGATAATTTCCAATTCCTCGAGTACGCACCAATTTCTTTTGTTTCGGCAAAAACGAAACAGCGTGTTAATACTTTGTTTGAAAAAGTTAAAATAGTTAATGACAACCATGCACTACGTATTCAGTCGAGTGTCTTGAACGAAGTAATCGAAGATGCCGTTGCAAGAAACCCGGCACCTAATAATAAAGGACGTAGATTACGTATTTATTATGCTACGCAAGTAGCTGTTAAGCCACCAACGTTTGTTGTCTTTGTAAACGATGTAGAAATCATGCACTTCTCTTATGAACGCTTTTTACAAAACCGTCTTCGGGAGTCATTTGGCTTCGAAGGAACTCCAATCAGGATTATTACACGGGCAAGAAGCTGATCGACGTTACGGGAGAAAGGGTGTCTGTATGACATGGAAAAAGTAACTGTTATCGGAGCCGGAAGCTGGGGAACGGCGATTGCTTTTGTCCTGGCTGAAAATGGTCATGATTGCTTACTTTGGGCGAGGCGTTCTGACCAGTCGGCTGAAATTAACGAAAATCATACAAATAATTCATATTTACCGGGAATTTCGTTACCCACTAATTTGAAAGCAACATCAGATTTGGGAGCGGCGGCGATGCACAGTGATACTGTCATCATCGCTGTTCCCACAAAAGCAATTCGTGATGTCTGTTCCGAACTGAATGCAATGGCAATCAGCCCTAAATTGATTGTCCATGTTTCGAAAGGCATTGAACCGGATTCGTTGAAGCGGATCTCCGAAATGATTTCGGAAGAGCTAGATTCCGCGAAAACGACGGCTATTGTCGTTCTATCAGGACCAAGTCATGCTGAAGAAGTTGTTCTGCGTCATCCGACGACAGTAACGGCTGCATCATTCGATTTGGAAGCGGCAGAAAAGATTCAGGATCTATTTATGAACAATTATTTCCGTGTCTATACAAATCCAGATTTAGTTGGAGTGGAAATCGGGGCTGCGCTTAAAAATGTAATTGCATTGGCAGCCGGTATTTCTGATGGACTAGGATATGGCGATAACGCCAAAGCTGCGCTTATTACGCGCGGATTAGCGGAGATTTCAAGGCTTGGCGTGAAAATGGGTGCGAATCCACTTACGTTTTCAGGTTTGACAGGTCTT
>CAZWAW010000004.1:0-3115 GCA_964632025.1 uncultured Sporosarcina sp. | reverse complement strand
GAGTGTTCATTCACGCAATTGGAAAGCGGGCAATATGCTCGGAAAAGGGAATAGTCTAGACGAGGTCGTATCAGGCATGGGTATGGTCATCGAAGGTGTCCGGACAGCTAAAGCGGCGCATCAGCTTGCAGCCCAGCATGGAGTCTCTATGCCGCTCACAGAGGCACTGTATTCCATACTGTTTGAAGGCGTACCTCCGAAACAAGCTGTGGACCAACTTATGAACCGTATGAAGAAGCAGGAAGTTGAAGATCTCTTCGGCAACCGTTGACTTTTAACTTTGTAATTCAAAAAAATCGGTGAAAATTGACTTCAGATTACGTTGTTAGCTTCCCCCTCCGCTCTTCATGTATTAAAAACTAACGCATTGTGAGCGGGGGCTCGGAGCTGTGTCTCCTGGTCCTCTTTGGTCCTTTTCATCCTCCTTTTTGAATACTGATTATACGAAAGGAGGACTTCCTTTGTCCTCGATGGATAAAATGTGGCTGTCGTTCTATGCAATGGGATTCATGGTTATTTCCATGGGTCTTATTTATGCGAGTCGGCATAAGCTTCAAAATAAAGTGTTGAAATTCCTATTTGCTATAGTAGCCTATTCTTTACTAATCTTCTCATTTTTAGCGATGATTTATCTCGTATTCAATGGGCCGACAGGAGGGGCATGATGACTATGTCAGTAAAAAAAATCGGGCTACTCTTCATTTCTTCCTTGGTTTTTATTCTATCCGGATGTATGTACCCGTCCGAAAAAACAACTGAACAGGAAATCCCGTATGCTGATCAGCTGGAGTCAATGCAAAAAGCGGTCGATGCTTATCAGCAAAATTCGGGAGGATTATTGCCCATCAAAACACGTGATCTTGAAACCGATATTTACATCAAATATCCCATTGAGTTCTCCAAAATTGTACCAGCTTACACGGAAAAAATGCCTTCGAATGCATATGAAACGGGTGGGATCTATCAATATGTGTTGATAGACGTTGAAACAAATCCAACGGTAAAGCTTGTTGACTTACGCACAGCGGAACATATTCGTGATTTAAACCTAAGGAAAAATGTCAATGGTCGAGCTCCATTCAAGGAGTCCGTGGGTAAGCATGTCTATGCAGTCGATTTCGAAGCAATGGGCTTTAAAGAGCCGCTGACGGTCCCTAGTCCCTATTCAGATGCAATCTTACCGATTGTTATCGGTGGGGATGGCATTTTTTACATCGATTATTCGATTGACTTAAATCGGATGTTGAAAGAAAAGACCCAGACCGTTAAACAGGGGGAGGATATTCGTTTCCTATTAACGGATAACTATCCCGTTTTACCGGCCTATTCATTGCCATATACGGTGAATGAAGACAACGAACCAATATTCATGAATAACTCAAAATGAAAAACGTTTCATGCCACGTGCATGAAACGTTTTTTTTTTACATAAACTAATATGCGCATCTAAAGGAGGACGATAGAATGAAAGAGGAATTATATGAAAATTTGGCTAGACGCACAGACGGTGATATTTATATCGGTGTTGTCGGTCCTGTTCGTGTAGGGAAATCTACGTTTGTGAAAAGAGTCATGGAAGAAGTCGTAATTCCAAATATGACGGAAGCATCGGATCGAATTCGTGCGCAGGATGAGCTTCCTCAAAGTTCACCAGGCTCAGTTATCATGACGTCAGAACCGAAATTTGTACCCGCCCAAGGGACTTCGGTATCTGTAGGAGATGGTGAGTTGAAGTTTCAAATCAGGCTTGCAGATTGCGTTGGCTATGTGATAGACGGTGTAAAAGGCTACGAAGATGAGAATGGGCCGAAACTGGTTCACACGCCATGGCACAACGAGCCAATCCCGTTTGAAGAAGCGGCGCGTATTGGTACGGATAAGGTGATTCGTGATCATTCTACGATTGGTATTCTTGTTACGACGGATGGAACGGTAAATAATATTCCGCGAGCAGCAGCCCAAGTTGCTGAGGAGGAAATTGTTGCTAAGTTGAAAGATATTGGCAAGCCCTTTGTCATTGTTCTGAATTCTAAAATGCCTGCCAATGATAGAACGGTCGCATTAAAACAGGAGCTGCATGAAAAATACGGGGTACCTGTCATTGCGATAAGTGCTGATCAGTTAAACGCACAGGAAATTCAACTTATTTTAAAAGAAGCATTATACGAATTTCCGATTTCGGATATTGAAATTCAAAAACCGGATTGGATGGAAGTACTTGGAAGTGAGCATGAGCTGAATGCCAACATCGACAGAGTGATAAATGAAGGATTTTTGGGCGTATCAAAAATCCGTAAAATACAGGAGTTGGCAGAAAGTTTAAAAGACGAAAAATATGTTAAGCATGCAGAAGTCATTGAAGTAGATGCCGGTAAAGGGAAAGCAATCGTGAAAATCTCTATGGATGAACAGGCTTTCCGAGAAATTTGTGAAGGGATTATGGGACAGGAAATCGGCTCGAAAAAAGATTGGTTGTTGTTTGTTCAGGAAGCGGCAAAAGCGAAAAAGTCCTATGACATGTACTCAGAAGCAATCGATACAGCTAGGAAACAAGGCTACGGTGTTGCTCTTCCGACAATTGAGGATTTCAATCCTTCCGCACCGGAACTCATCAAACAGAACAACTTTTTCGGCGTTCGCATGAAAGCAACAGCACCGTCACTTCACATTATTCGGGTTGATATGGAAGCCGAATTTTCTCCATTAATCGGCTCCGAATTTCATAGCCATCATCTATTAAAAGAATTGAAGAATGCATATTTGCATGATAGAGAGGCTTTATGGGAAACGCAGCTTTTCGGAACGCCGCTCCATGAAGTCATGAAAGAAAGCATCCGTTTCAAAACAGCTTCCGTTCCGATGAAAGCAAGAAAACGTCTGCGGGAGACGATTGAACAGATGGTGAACGACGGAAATAAAGGCATGATTACATTTATCGTCTAAAGGAAAAAGATCCGTCAAAAGCGGATCTTTTTCTGTTTTTTTAGCTAAAAGTGCATGATATTAGCGATTACGCGATAATATTGTTGCGTCAGGGATTTTCTTGTGATACTCTTTTTACAGTATTAGAAGCTAGCTAATGCCCTTTGAGAGGAGGTGAATGGTGTGAATAAAA
>CAZWAW010000003.1:19076-81780 GCA_964632025.1 uncultured Sporosarcina sp. | reverse complement strand
TCTCTTAACTATCAAAACTACCTAAAATCATAAAATCCACAAGAATTCCACTCACTGGATTTTCAGAACCTAATACAGTAATTCCTAGTACTACTATACTGCTAATATTTGTAACATTAGCAGAGACATATTTTGCATTAACATTTTTCTCTCGCATTTGTACTTTTGGTCTTGCATTTATCGAAGGATTTGTAGAATATACGCTTGACACTGCATAGTCAATAGTTGTTAATAATGGATTACCATTAGCTAATCCGTTGTCTGTAAAATAAAGTGTGGCTATACCATCTGCGTCTGATGTAGCTTGTCCATAAACAATCCGCTTTACTTTTTTTGGATTCGACTCTCCTACTTTAAACGCTTGAAAAGCTGTTGGTGCTAGTAAAACAAATTCAATGCTCATAGCTATTCTCCCTCTATAATACTTTGATTTCTATTACAAACAACAACTTTGATTAAATGTATGATTGTCTATACCTTAATATTCTATGTACTTTTTATTAGTTTAATCCTTCTAGTTATAATGGATCAGTCGGAACGAGGGTGATCCGTATATTCATCAGTTGTTGCGATATGTCAAACGATTTGTGAAGGAGTGAGGATGAATCCGGAAGAAAATCGCAAAATGCAATACATTGCTGGAAAGGGTAAATTCCTCAGAACATATGACTTAATGAATCTGAAAGACTTGGCAGCAAAACTGAAATTGCATCGTGAGCGCATTATGAATTTGGAAACAGGCGTCTACAGGGTGGATTTGCAGGACGTCATTTGGTATTGTGATTACTTTGGATTGGATTATCAAGGGTTTTTATCTGATGTTTTCCCGAATTTCAAGGCAGCTTATGTGGCGGATGCGATGGGTGTGTTAAATAAATACATTCAAATAGCCTTTGCAGACATAACGGACTTCGTAGACTTCGGAAGTGTAGAGAAGTCAGAGAGAAATCCAGAAAAGGCGCAGTAATGCTCGATGACAACTTTAAGGCAATCACCTACAAGCAAGGATACGTGGACTTTAAACCGTCGGATGAAGTAGATGGAACGATTATCTCGGAATTAATGCTTGGTCGTGATGGCGTTGTGGTTAAGTTGGCTAATAGAGAAAAGGCCATGGACTTCTTAACGAAGCATTTCGATATGTTATCCGAAGGCGACAAGAAGCGATTGCAAGAAGAGAAGTTGAAAGCGGATATCACTAGAACTAAAGCCGAAATCGAGAAGCTAAGCAGTGATAACTACGAAGGTCCGATTGAAATTATCATCAAGCGACGAGAGAAAACAAATGGCTAAAGAAATATGTTTTTAGTGTCTAAGGAATACTTTTTAAGAAGCGGGAAACATTAACGGGAGTAGATGAAGAATGGAGGGATTAAGATGAAGCGAAAACATGCTTTTGCGTTTATGTCTGTTATTTTATCAGCAGGCTTTTTATTCGGCTGTAACGGTGTCGACGAAGATGAACCAGATCCAACTGAAGAACCTTCAGAGCAGCGAGAAGATAATAGTCAATAAATTTTCTTTACTAAAGCAGGATTCAAATAAAAACTTCGTTCAAAACTGAACGAAGTTTTTATTTGTTTTTATAAATCCGATCCCATTGTCTTTTCTGTATTAATATAGCAATAAGAATAAAATTATTCTCCATGGACCAATACCATCATGAAGCTCCTTATTTGTTTATTGGTGTAATGGGCTGGATACTTTAATCAATTCGCGAATACTTCAATTATTCATTAGCAAAGATTCTGCATGAATTAAAAAAATGGTATTCTCAAAAAAAGTGAAGGGGAGCATAGCCTTATGAAACTAGGACATATAATGATTTTCGTCAATGACTTGACAAAGGCGAGAGATTTCGTTTCGCTAAAATCACTCCTACAAAGGACGGGCAATTTGTGACTTTATGGGAGAGAATTGGGGATGGACCGATCCTACCATACGACATATTCAATCCAGTCGATTTGTTTGTCATTAGTACACGCAAAGGTAATAACTTTGGTCAGTTTGTATTCCAGAAAGCTGTTTTATGTGATCGGGATATATTGTCCAGTAAGGGGAAAGGTGGCAAACGAGCAATACGAGTTTACCCACCTTCGGACAAGCCTATAAGCCGTCAAGCTCAAAAAACACAGACAAGGCAACTATAGTATTTCTTTGAAACGCTTAAGGATATACCAATAGACTGTATTCGTGCTCAAATGCTCTACAGTCTAAATCGTTACTAAAACAACCACCAACTCTTTTTGTGAGAATGGGTAGGTTGCTTTTTCTATTGTATACACAGTCACCATTTATTGTTGCAAACATATGATTCACTTATACGTATAGAAATAGACTGAAGAACTATTTACCATTACGAACCTTTACGCATAGATCTCATAATAAGGCTCAAAATGAACACAAGTAAAATAGCACCAATGAAGGCAGGGATAATGTAGAAATCAGAAATTTTAGGCCCCCAACTTCCAAGTAGTATTCCGCCAATCCACGCACCGATGATACCAGCGATAATATTACCAATAATTCCACCTGGGATATCTTTCCCTAAAATCATACCTGCAAGCCAACCGATAATCCCGCCAATAACTAAAAACCAAATGAAACTCATACTGTTCAACTCCTATTTAGTAGTTTAATATTTTGCTATAGTCTTTATAATAACCTATATTACACTTTTTCAAACATTAAGGAGGGGAAAAATGACGAAATATCAAGGGGGGTAGCGGACAATAGTAACACCTAACATGTTTCTATTTTTTATTTTGGCGTACGAGTTCGCTAAATGGTAATAGGCGGGGTATTCGCTTTGCAGAAAAGAATTGGAAATTAGTACGCGATACGAAAGAAAGACCACTGATTACAAATAATCAGCAGTCTATATCACAGTCATCTTAAGATATAGCGAGTGTTAGCGAACTAAGCAATCCATAAACGTAGAAGTATTTGACAGCAGATGCATTATGCGTAACTAACGCAAATAAATATCGAAATGAGGACTGCCACTATCTATTTTGGAGAATAAGTTCTTCTAATAAGTCAACATGTTTTTGATCGTGATTCAAAATGTCATTAACAAGTTCTAAGCTTTCGGGGTCTAAGTCGCCTGATACATCCGATTAATCACCCGCTAACAAAGTAGGCGAAGGCACCGAGTGACATATAAAAATCTCTTATCGAATTGGGACACATCAAGATTTAAGATGTGCCTGAGCCTTATCGGATGGCTATTGAAGCGTAATCTGAGCATTAAAGGCGAACCCTGCCCTTTCTTTATGTAATATGGAGATTAGATTGAGAAAGTGGGAGGGATTACTTATGATTAATGAAGAAAGAAATAAACTATCGGATATGCTGTTACAAAGCCTTTACGATTATCATTTTGCTAATAATGGAGGGAGTTATAAATTACCCAAAGCAATGATAAATGCAGACGTAAATAGCAAACTGGCTATTGAATACCTTATCGAACAGGAATATGCCATAGATAGCGGGCAAGGGTCAGATAATCTAGTTTTAGCAATAACACCGCAAGGTATGGACTATATAAAAAAAAATAATGGTATGCATTAATCGTTTAACAGAAGAGCGTCTATCCGGGCGTTCTTTTTTGTTTACCCTAAAATAAGGAAGAACTAAATGGATTAATTACACGAAGTCACAACATCGCATTCATGCTAGCTATTATTATTGGCTTTGTATCATCGCCGTTTACGGATTTGGTGCTGAGTTTATGGGCAAGGGAGATTAACCGGGCTTTCAGCTACAGGACTATTTGAATTGGCGAATAAATATAATGGCTATACAAAGGATGTGAAGTGATGTTTATAAAACCATGTCAAGGCTATATTACGTCCCACTACGACAAAGCGCGCAAGAATCCAGTAACAGGAATGGTGCAACCACACTGGGGGACTGATTACAGTAGTGCGTCTGACAATACGATTGTAGCTGCGGCCGGTGGTACGGTTACACTTGCACGGGTCAATGGAGGTTTCGGCAACTGCGTATATATTTCGCACAACATTGCCGGGCAAGTCTATGAGACAGTCTATGCGCACCTGTCATCGATCTCAGTCAAAGTAGGAGAAATCGTTAAGCAAGGGCAAATGATCGGCGTTAAAGGGTCCACAGGGAACAGCACTGGCGTTCATCTCCACTTTGAAATCTCTAAAGGTCGTTGGAATAATCAATACACTGGTAACGTCAATCCGGCAGTTTATATCGATGATCCGGACGTGCGGAGATTGCAGACGATGCTTAATCAGCTTGGCTACAATGTAATCGTAGATGGCCTGTATGGTGATGAAACGGTTAAAGAGGTGGCCGTTTATCAAAA
The DNA here is from genome assembly GCA_964632025.1 of uncultured Sporosarcina sp. Lineage (GTDB taxonomy): Bacteria > Bacillota > Bacilli > Bacillales_A > Planococcaceae > Sporosarcina. The sequence goes on along the minus strand of CAZWAW010000003.1, from coordinate 77,441 downwards.
GGCAAATGAATTAACCGCGGATGGTATAGCTGGCGGTTTAACAATGGCTGCCGTTGAAAAGTCGGTGCAAGCGATCGTAAATCCGGCGGAACCTATCGTTAAACCTAAAGAGGGGGAAACACGCATGTTCAACCCGAGTTCAATCACGCTTAAAACGGCTTACGAGCAGTTCTTGATGGATGCCATTAAAGAAGGATTGATTGTCGATAAGTGGCTATTGGACTTTAAGGCTGACAAGTTGTCACTCGATGACGCGCTTGCTCTCAAAGTAATTGTTGATCAGCGTGGGAAAAAATAACGTGCTGTTTGCTAACTCATAAACGTTGATTTGACAGCGTTCTATTAATAGCTATAATGCACTAAAATAAAAAGCGAACTATCCACAGATTTTGATTGTGGGTAGTTCGCATTTTATTTCACAGCAAACAGTCATCTTTTATTGTATATACATAGTTCACTTATCTTGACCAAAGTAAACAGGAGACAGGAGTAAATGTTTAATGTAATCATTATTTACAATCTTACGAGACTAATTTTAATCCTATTGCTGCACCCAAAACCATGGCTATAAATACAATTCTTTTCCAGTCTTTGGACTCGCCATAAAAAAACATTCCTAGTAGTGCTCCACCAGAAGCTCCAATTCCTGTCCAAACTGCATATGCCGTCCCCATAGGAAGTGTTTTCATTGCGGATGCCAGAAAAAGGAAGCTTGTCCCGAATGCGAGAACTAACAGAACTAAGGATTGCCAATTACGGTCCTTATGCAATTTATTTATCATAGCTATACCACCCATTTCAAATAGCCCTGCAAAGATTAAAGAAACCCACGCCATTATGAATCAGCTCCTTTCTTAACTTTGTCATCTGTAACTAATTTCAATCCGATTACACCTGCCAATAATAATAAAACCAAGAATACTTTGGACATTTTAAATGATTCTCCAAAGAAAATTATTTCGGAAAAGACAGTACCTGCCGTACCTATTCCTACGAAAACTGAATATACGGTTCCAACGGGAAGTTTTCTGCCAGCCATTATCATTAAATAGAAACTGATAATGATAGAAATAACAGTTCCCGACCAAGTCCAAAAGTCATCTGCGTGTTTTAAGCCAATAACCCAAAAAACTTCAAAAAAAGCGGCAATAAATACTTTAATCCAGTTTGTATCCACTAAATAACACCTCCGATTTTAATCTAGCCAAAAAAAGAAAAAAGCCCAAGAGATAACTGTTAAACAGTTTCTCCCAGGCTTTTATCCCTCCGTGACACAGCAATGCTGTGAGTTTTCTCTCGGTCACAGACCAACATAGTTGTTGCGGAACCCTAGAAAACATATTACTTATACAATTATCTTAAATTATATATTCATTTGAAAATATATCAAGTATTAAGAAGTCGCTCAACAAATGGGTTACGTAATTAGTGAGAAGATCGACTATTTGCGGTATTTTTTTGTTTAGCCAACTATCGCGAAAGCATCAGCGATTAATCGGTAATATTTCGTAATTACTGTTTCACACTTGTGTATCGAACTATTGTTCGATACAATAATGAAGCGAACGAATGTGCGTAATACGTTGATTAAGTCGGTAGAAAATGGCGAGCTATTGGATATGATGTACTTGTCTATGGGTGGAGAAATAAGTAAACGAAGAATCCAAGTAATCCAGGTCGGTGATATATCATTTAAATCGTATTGTCACCCGAGAAAATCTCGACCAACATTCACTATCGACAACGCGCTGGCACTTGTTCCAGTACATAAGAGAGAAAGCTTGGTGATCTAATGCCGTTAATTCCATCCGAGACATTACCTTATTTCGAGAACATGATTTACTTACCGATGATTATAAAGGTTTTAGAGAGAGATCGGGAAGTGATTGAAATAAGCTCATTCAAATTGAAAGGACCTTATCTCGATATCGTTGAAAATGCATTAAAGTTCGTTCGGGCCGAATTGAAAGAAACAAACACTTATGCACGACGCAAAAATATGAAGTTAATTAAAAAGGGGAAAGATGGCACATTCACTGAGTATGCATTTATCCATAATGGCTATGAGGACAAAAGACGCTACATGAATATACGGCTGCGTAACAGGACGGAAGAGTTGATATCTATATATTTTGCGATGGTAGGAAATCAGAGCAATAGGGGAGCTGCTACAACGTGATTGATAAGAGCGCTGAAAAGTTGGCCATATCGCTGATGTTTCGAGAGCATCTAGCGGAAATAAAAGACTGGCACAGAAAGGGGGATGAAGATGTCAGCAATTCCAAAACCACCGAAATCAAAAACAGTAGTAGCATTAGGGCCAAAGTTCACGGAAACTGACTATCTTGAGATAGGTGGAAAATCGGTGAATCAATAGAATTCGGCGTAGAGTTTGAAATTACGATATATGCTTATAAGCGTTAAGGCGGGCAAATTGTTATTAGATGATGTACTTGCTCTTAAAGTCATTCTGGGTCAGTGAAGGAAGTAATAAAACCAAAGCAATAGCGACCGATCCAGATTTGATTGGATAGGTCGCATTTTTACATCGAGCCAAAAGTCACGTGAAAATAGAATTTAAAAAGAGGACTTCTTAACTATAAGTCGAATTATTAAGTACGGGGGGGATGTTAATGCGTTACGATAGAAATAATTTAATCAGTTTAGTGAAAGATGACCTTGCAAATTATCCTTGTCCAAAATGTAATGATGGATCATTTACTTTTAAAGAATTAAATTATGATATTGGTGGTCCTATTTTAGTCAATGTCTATTGTTACGCATGTAATAAAGAACAAGCGATAAAATTTCATCTTGATATTGTTTAAGCTCAAAATGCGACCTGTCCACAGATTTGTGGGTAGGTCGCCAATCAAAACATAAGAAAAGTATTGAACGGTATGGGGATGTTCAAAGAGAAAGGCCGAAATTGAGAACGATAATTTTTTTGCAAGGTAAATTGTTATTTTTGATAAGTATATGGACACATTTGGTCGGCGTATTGATCTATATAATGTGGGGCTTGATATGAGATGTTTTCATTCACTCTGTTGCAATCCTTTGGAGGGCCGATAAATGTAGCAGGCTTAACGGGAGCAATTGCTTTTTTCCATTGACTCTCATCCATGCAATATGTGTGCGCCATAATATTCGGAGGCGTTAACTTTAAGAGATCAGAGCCCAGAATTACTTCCGGAGTTGGCGCATCAAAGATTCCTAAAAAGTGAGTGTTATCAGCTGTAGCCACTATATAATGCCACCATCCTTGAGGCACATTAGCAACTTGCCCAGGTGTAATAGGATAATTTTGAATTTCTTTTGTAAAAGGATTCAGAAATGAAACAGTACAAGCTCCAGAAATACAATAAACTAGCTCTGCAGCATGTTGGTGGTAATGTGGTTCGACGATATTACCAGCGCTAAGAAAAATATCAAGTAAGGACACATTCTCTAGTGTGTTTAATTGGTTGATACCTAACACATTAATAAAGTTTCGATTGTCTTTTTTGAAAGTCAAACTATCATTCACGTCAAAAGTGAACTGCGTTGTTGGTGAAGTGTAATCGATATTTGAACTCATGAATACATCCTTTCTTATATTCTATAAACATGTGCTTTGTTAGCACATGTTTATAGAATATGTATGAATTCATTTTAGTGTGATGAACCATATATTTTCTTGGACTGATACACGGGCGGTCAACTATACAGTCGATCAGTAATACGAAACAAATGAAATTGGGTGCATTATGGAAGTAGCTGGATATAATTCTGCTTGGACTTTCCGTTAACTAATGAATTAAGTAGATTGTTCATTATAGAATGTTTATTAATATATAAAAGGCCTCTTTCATAAAGAAAGAGGTCCCCTTATAACTCAGTCTGCAATTAAGCTATTCGAATAGCTTGAATGCTTTGGCAATCTACAATAACGACTGCACCAGCTGCTGCTGGATCGCTAAAGAGTGCACAGCAAGTCCCCTCGTTAAGGCTAAGAAAAACTAATGATCCTAACTGATTAAAACCTTCCAAGTAAACATTCACTGTAGTACCCGTTTGTAAGTGTCGTAATTGATCGCAAATGCAACCCTTACAGTGATTGACAACTTCCTTATGTTTCTCATCCTTTTTTTTCTGCTCACACTTATCACATGAGCAATGCCTTCTATTAGAATAATTCTCCATCTTCAAGACCTCCTTTCAGTTTTTGTTAAGCTTGGCTTACATTTATAACATATGAATGTAAAGTGAAAAGCGATTGGACAACTGTGGGGAGTAAAGGGAGAAAATTTAAAAATACTTTGAGGAGCGGCTGTATGAACCCGATTTTTAAAATATCCAAGATTGCTGATCATTTACCAAACGAAAACTTGTAGGACATCCATAGGCGTATCGCTGATAGAGGATAATACGGATATCATACCTAAATTGATTGAAACAATAATAATAAGTGAATAATAAAAGTACATTATTGTTGTTACAAGAAATGAGGGTGTGATATGAGTGAGAAATCGACGGGAGAAGAATGTGTGAATATAACATATTATTTCACAGTGCTATTCACAGCGATTGGAACCGTTTTGGTCTTCTGTTTTTTGTATCAAAAAATGGGGAAGGTAGATCTTTTCATCATTTTACTTTCAACATCTGCAGGCGGTATACCTATTGGATTTATTGGTGCATTTATTGATTATAAGGTTTCAGCATATAAGCTTGAAAAGAGAAGTTTTGAGCAATGAAAAAAGTCGGAATTCCTCTTATATAACACTGGGAGGAGATTGGATAGGTTACACTTGATTGTCCAACTAAGTGTAACCCATCCTGAAAACACCGGAAGTCCGTTCGACTATATGTCGATGAATTTTCGTTTTTTTTACGTTACGAATAAGGAGCAACATACATAGCTCAACAAGAAAAACAAATGGAGTGTGTCTTCCTACAATTTAGTCGCCGACCGACTGATAATGTATCAGCATCGTCCGAAATAAATAACCGAATTGCAGAAATAGTATAAAAAGTACTAAATATTCTGCAAAACAGGTTGTGGAAAAAAGATTATGATGGACTATATAGAAAAGGGGGCTTGGATTTGAAAAAATTTAGTATTCTATTTTTCCTTATGAGCATCTTAATACTTAATGGATGTTCCACAGGGCAGTCGACTGAAGGAACAGGACAGAAAGACTCGAAAAATGACCAGGATTTAATTGTCGTGATGAAATCTGACGTGACTAACTTGGATCCGCATTTCATTGTGGATATTACTACTGCAAACGTTCTTTATGAGAAAGTATATGAAACACTGATCATTCCAGATGAGGATATGAAGCCTCAACCACATTTGGCAACGGAATGGAATCAGCTGGATGATAGTACTTGGGAATTTAAGCTGCGTGAAGGAGTGAAATTTCATGATGGAACTCCATTTACAGCAGATGCCGTAAAAAAGACTTTTGATCGTCTGTTGGATCCAAAAGTAGGTTCTCCCCAAGCTTCCAAATTGGGGATGATTAAGGAGGTGGAAGTGAAAGACGATTATAATGTCGTTTTTCATCTAACAAAGCCCTATGCTCCGCTTTTATCAATTTTGGCTAGTAATGAAGGAAGTATAATGAATCCAACTATGCTTGAATCTACACCGGAATTGCTTCAAAAGGAAGCAAATGGAACAGGTCCGTTTATATTTGAAGAATGGAAATCAGGGCAGTACGTGAAATTGAAGGCTAATCCAGATTACTGGGGTACACCTGTGAAAATTAGTGGAGTAGAGTTCAGAGTAGTGCCGGAAGATACCACGCGTCTTGGAATGATTGAACAGGGCGAGGCGCATATTATGTCACAAATACCTGTTAATGAAATTCAGCGTATTGAATCATCGGAAAAAATGAAATTATTGAGAAATGAAGGATTAGGTGTGGAGTTTGTAGGTTTCAATGTCCAAAAAGCACCCGTTGATAATCTACTTGTCAGACAAGCGATTAGCCATGCAATTGATCGTGAAGCTATTCTTACTGGAGTCTTCAACGACGTCGGGTTTTTAGGGAATTCGACTATGAGTTCAAAAGTCTTCGGTTATTCCGATCAATTGGTTCCGTATCCATATGATCCCGAAAAGGCGAAAGAATTACTAAAAGAAGCTGGCTATGAAAATGGGTTGAAATTAACTTTACTAACTGCGGATAGGGCTGAACGCATTAGTTTAGCTGAAGTAGTTCAATCACAATTGAAAGTAATTGGGGTGGAAGTTGAAATTCGTGTTCTCGAATACGGATCATACATCGATGCAAATACAAATCAAGAAGGTCACCTTTTCAACGGAAGTTGGGGAAATGCTACAGGAGATGGTGATTATAACCAATATAATCTATTCCATTCAAACTCCCAAGGATCTGCCGGGAACTACCAGTATTATTCCAATACGGAAGTTGACCGATTATTAGATGAGGCGCGTGGAGAAAAAGATGATGAAAAACGGAAAGAAATTTACGCGAAGACGCAGAAGATAGAACTGGATGAAGCAGCTTATGTGCCAATTCGCAGTTATGAAAACCTTGCAGTCTATCACTCATCTGTAAAAGGGATGAAGATGAGCCCGGTTTCCTATTTCATCCTCTCAGATGTTGAGATTGTTGAATAAACTGAGGTTATTTGAAGTCATTAGGACACCCCCTAGGATTCATATTTTTAGTATATAGCAATAACAAACGGGCCTTTCCTCTAGAAACTGAGGAAAGGCCCGCTGTTATCAATACACAATATACTTATGAAATAGATGTCCACAAAACGCCGAGGCGTTTTCAATGGAAACATTCAGTTACAATTTTAGTAGCGGAATTTTTCAGTGGCGGCTATCTTTTTGCTTCCTTCTTTATTAGTAGCAAAAATAATACCGCGAAGAAAGAAGTACAGAGAAAGCTATACCAAATGGTCATTAGTGGATCTGTGTCTTGGATTATAAACTTGCCCATGATCCAGCCAAGTACAATGGAATAAGGCAATAGTCTTGGGATTGGCCTTTTTGAAAGTATTACAATCAATACAACAGGAATACAGGACGCGTAAATACTGCCATAAAAGAATAGAAACTCTAGTAAGCTGAACTTAATGAATAGGGTGATGGTAAACAAGGTGAAAAGTATAATTCCTGAGATCCAATAGGATTCCCTTCTTAACGTATGATCTGTCTTCAACGTTTTTTTTGACTTTAATATATGCTTTACAAAATGGACTGTTGTCGCATGGAGTTCTGCTTGTATAGTTGTTGATAAAACGCTGAAGCACAGTAGAGAAAATAACAGGATAAGAAAGATGGAATCTATTTTATCAATCAACATGAAAAGGAGAGAGTACGTTTCATTGAACGTTCCGTCAAATATAACGATCAGCAGCATAGCTGAAAGAGAAATTGGAACTGTACACCAAACAAGTGCCGTCGACCAAAATGTAATTCGGACTTTCTTCTTCTCAATCATATAAAGTCGTTGCCATGTAGATCGATCGGTTATGACTTGTCCGAAACCAACTAATACAAAGGTTATGATGAATAGAAAGATATCGCGGTTATTAATAACTAACAAATAAGGGTGGTATAAACGAATACCATTATAAACCTCGTGTGCCCCTTCTTGAATGAAAAAGTAAAGTGGAATCAAAATAACGGCAGAGAAAATGAAAAACATTGAAATCCCTTCAAATTTCTGAATCCACTTCATCCCACCCAAGCCAGCAACCACAAAGCAATACAGAAAAAAAAGGAACAAGCTCAGTGATAAAGGAACATTGAAGAGGAGATTGAATAGGACAGCGGCGCCGACAGCTTGCATGAACAATGAATCGAAGCCTAACAAAAAGATTAAAATGGACATAAACAAATAGCCATCACGTTTAAGGCGAAGTTGAAACAAGTCCCCAATTGTTTCAAGAGTAGGGAAACTGTTTCGAATTGGCACTGCCAGAATACCGAATAGAAAAATAGATAATGCCCCTGCTATTGAATAGCCAATCCCTCCAAGTAACCCATATTTAGTTAATGATTCAGGTGATGCTAGAATGACGTTTCCAGAAATCCAGCGCGCCAATAGGCTTATCATACCTGTGGAAATACCGAATATCAACGAGCCTGTAATATAATGTCGATACAGTTTCATTTTTGAATCCTATCGGCTCTCTTGGGGTTTATACGATAATCAGATGGAGTAACGCTAAATTGTTTGCGGAACATTGAACTGAAATAATGCTGGCTATTGTAGCCAACTTTTTCAGCAATTACCGACATACTTAGGCCTTTTTGATCGATGAGAATCTTTTTTGCCATTTCAAGTCGATATGAATTCAAGTAATCCGCAAATCCAATTTCCATTTCATCGAAAAACTTTCGACTTAGATAGGTTGAGTTCAAATGGACACGTTTTGAGACATTACTCAAATTCAATTTTTCATGGTATTCATTGTGAATGATTGTTAATACCTGTTGAATAGAGTCGCTTTGTGAACTCCACTTTTTATATTTCTCTAGAAGTTCGAGAAGTTCGCTTTCCACAACGGGTTTTGTCAGGTAGTCATCCACTCCAATGCGTAGTGAAGCCTGTGCATATTCAAAAGATTGAAAAGCGCTCACCATAATGATATCTATTTCATATAATTTCTTTAATTCTTTAGCTAGCTCTAATCCGCTTTTTCCAGGCATTTGTATATCCAAAAATGCTAACGAGAATTTCATTTTTTTTGCAAGTTGCAATGCAATAGAAGCATCTTGAGCTTTATAAAAACTCCAGTTTGGGAAATAGGGCTTCATTATGTATTCTAACTGTTCTAATTCCAACATTTCATCATCTACTAATAGCACGTCCATCCCTATGTCCTCCTTTAAATTGCATATTCTTTTACAAAAGGGTATTTAGCTAAAACCATTGTCTCATTCTTCACATGGAGCAACGTTAAGGAAGTTTCCTGTTCGGGAAACAATAAACGTAACCGATTTTGTATGTTTTTAAGTCCATATCCGCCCTCTTCTGAGGAGTACTGTTCTTCATCGTTATATGTATCTAGTAAATGTGTATTCCATACTTCAAGATTTAATATATGGTCTGTTTCAAAGGCAATTATTTTCAATATGGATGGTCCAGGATTTTTTTCGAAACCATGTTTAAATGTATTTTCAACTAACGTTTGAAGCATGAAGGGAGGCATAAGTGCGTTTTTGCAAGCTGGTTCAATTTCGATGATTATACGTAGTCGGTCTCCAAAGCGGAGTTTTTGGATGTCCAAATAATTATTAACATTAGAAAGTTCAGCATCAAATAGTATCAGGGGCTCATTCGTTGCGTACTTGAATTTAAAGAATTTTGCCATAGCCTCGAGCCCTGCTACTAAATCTCCTTTGCGATCTAAACGAGCGAGACTTAACATCGTATTCAATGTATTGAAAAAGAAGTGAGACTGTATTTTTGAATTTAATTGGTCATAATTTACTTGCTGAAGCTCTTTTTCAAGTGCGAGTTTTGAAGTTTCCCTTTGAAGACTGTCAAAGTGCCGTTCAAAAATAATAATAAAAGAAAGCGTAAAAGCTCCTATAAGGGGAGCCAATACGCAAATTAAGACGTAGAAAGAGAAGTTTTCGATTGACATCATCATCCATACGCCCTTCCTTGAAATTTAGAATGCCGACAATATTCTTAGTATACAGTGAAAAGACAAAGAATAAAATGACTAATTATCACATTTTTTAATTAACAAAAATTATCCAAAAAGTAACACAGTCAGCCATCAAGTGCTCTGTATACAGTTGCTTTCGGTTCTCTTTGGATTGAATACCTTCTATACGAAGTTAATTTTTCCACTTGAACGTTGTAGGGTTGCGACAGGCAACTAATCGCAATAGGATGACCAAAATGAGTGTGACTAGCTATTTATATTGAAGTATCGATACGCGGTATTCAATAGCACACCTATATAGCCGACAACTTCTCCGCAAAATGGCAAGCAACCGAATGGCCAGTCTCCAGTTCCCTTAGCAAAGGTTCTTCGTCTCTACATAAGTCTGTCGCAAAAGGACAACGCGTATGGAATCGACACCCTGCCGGAGGATTCAACGGTGAAGGGACATCCCCCTTCAAAAGAATCCTTTCCCTTTTAATCGTTTGATCAATAACTGGGATAGCTGATAATAATGCTTTTGTATAGGGATGTAATGGATTCTTAAATAGACTTGCCTTATCTGCAATCTCCACGATTTTGCCAAGATACATAACCATAACTCGATCTGAAATATGCTTAACGATACTAAGATCATGCGAGATAAATAAAAACGTTAAATCGAAATCTCTTTGAAGTCTCTTAAGGAGATTAAGAATTTGAGCCTGGATTGAAACGTCTAAAGCTGAAACAGCTTCATCGCATATAATCACTTTCGGATTAACCGCGAGAGCCCTAGCAATCCCAATACGCTGTCGCTGCCCACCGGAGAATTCATGGGGATAACGTTCAAGGTATTCAGGCCTCAAGCCAACATTTTGCATTAATTCAAGCATACGCGCTTCTCGCTGTTTCGGAGGAAGAACCTTTTGTATGGCCATCGCTTCGTCAAGCATTTGTCTAATCGTACGTCGAGGATTTAGAGACGCAAATGGATCCTGGAAAATGACCTGAATATCTCCTCTAATTGTCCGAAGTTCTTTCTTTGACATTCCAGTAAGGGATACATCTTTATAGAGAATATCTCCCTCAGTTGGCTCATCTAAACGAAGTATTGAGCGGCCAGTAGTCGATTTCCCACATCCAGATTCCCCAACAATGCTCAACGTTTCCCCTGGGTAAAGGTCGAATGAAATACCGTCGACGGCTTTTACAACCTGTTTAGGTTGGAATAAAGCCTCCCGTTTTACAACAAAATGTTGTTTCAAATTACTGACCTTAAGTATAGGTTTTTTAGAGCTTAGTAAAGTGTTCATAGGACGACCTCCTCTTTTACTAGTTCTTCTTGCCATTGGTCAGTATATTTCCAGCAACGCACTTGTTGTGAATCCTCGATATGGATGATTTCAGGCTGCTGATTTCTACATAAGTCCTGTACAAATGGGCATCTATCCGCAAAACGGCAACCTGCAGGATAATCGTAAGGACTTGGTACAGTACCTTCAATAATTTGTAACTCATCCTGATCTTCATACAATTTAGGCAAAGAACCAATTAGCCCTTGTGTATAAGGATGGAGGGGAGTCTTAAATAAGTTTGCAGTTGTTTGATATTCAACAATCTGGCCGGCATACATGACCGCAACTTGGTCGCACATTTCTGCGACGACACCAAGGTCATGTGTGATGAAGATGATTCCCATTCCGATTTTGCGTTGAAGATCTTTCATTAATTCCAAAATTTGAGCTTGAATTGTCACATCGAGAGCAGTAGTCGGTTCATCGGCAATTAAAACTTCCGGTGTGCATGCCAGCGCCATTGCAATCATTACGCGCTGCCGCATGCCACCGCTGAGCTGATAAGGTTCTTGTTTTGCTCGTTTTTCAGGGGCCGGAATACCGACCAATCGTATCATTTCAACAGCTCTTTCCCATGCTTTTTTCCGGGATAAATTTTGGTGCAGTCGGAGTGCTTCTGCTATTTGTTCTCCAACTGGAATTACAGGATTTAAGCTGGTCATCGGCTCTTGGAAAATCATCGAAATTTGATTGCCTCTAATTTTCCTGATTTCCTGATCGGACATCGATACAAGGTCTTTGCCGTGCAGTAAAATTTGTCCATCCACTATCTTTCCTGGAGGGGAGGGTATTAGTCGTAAAATCGATAAGGAGGTTATGGATTTTCCACAACCGGATTCTCCGACAATTCCCAAGGTCTCACCTTTTTTTAGTACAAAATCGAGACCATCAACGGCTTTTGCAGTGCCTTTACTTGTGATGAAATGTGTTTTTAAATTCTTTACTTCCAATAATATGTCTTCTTGCATCATGATCCCTCCTAATTTAGATCTATTCGTTTATTAAATACCTTGTACATAACATCAACCAATAGATTTACAAAGACAAAGACGAGGGAGGCAACTAAGACGCCACCTTGTACCATTGGAATATCTCGTGTACGGATTGCATCTACAATCATTCTTCCAAGTCCATTAATCGCAAATACTGATTCAACGATTACCGTTCCTCCGAGAAGGCTACCAAACTGTAGGCCAACGACTGTAATAACAGGTATTAAGGCATTGCGCAAGGCATGCTTATAGATGATGGTATGTTCTTTTAATCCTTTAGCTCTAGCGGTTCTTACATAGTCTTGGCCAATTACTTCAAGCATGCTTGAACGAGTCATTCGGGCGACAATCGCCGCTCCTCCAGCACCAAGTGTGATGGCCGGAAGAATGATGTGAGCGAAACTATCCCAGCCTGCTACGGGAAGCCATTGTAATTTAATAGAGAAGGTATACATCAACAGTAAACCAAGCCAAAAACTTGGTAATGATATTCCTAAAAGAGCGACAATCATAACGGAGATGTCTGAGACAGAGTAAGGTTTGACTGCCGAGATAATACCTGCTGTTAAACCAAGAACAACGGTGATTAATATACTGAAGAAGGCTAATTCCATAGTAACCGGTAATCGAATTAGAATTTCATCCAACACAGGCTGATTGTTTTTAAGGGAATTGCCTAAACTACCATGTAGAATATTTCCTATATAAGAAAAGTATTGTACGTGTAAAGGTTCGTTCAATCCCAAATCTTCCCGTAGTTGTTCTACTGTTTCTGTCGATGCACCTTCACCTGCCATAATAATTGCCGGGTCTCCTGGCACCATTTGCATGATTAAGAAGACAACGAGTGTAACTCCAAAGATGACGGGTACTACTTGTGCCAATCGTTTTAGGATAAATAAAAGCATTGAGCATCACCTCTTTTCTTATTTTTTCATTCGTGGATCTAATGCATCGCGTAAGCCGTCACCGAACAAATTGAAACCTAGTACGAGAACTGAAATCATAATACCAGGGAAAATTGCCATATAGGGTGCGGTGAATAGGAAATCACGACCGCTTGAGAGCATCGCGCCCCATTCAGGTGAGGGAGGTTGTGCACCAAGTCCTAAGAAGGACAATCCCGCCGCGGATAAAATAGCTGTAGCTAGTCGCAAGCTACCCTGTACAATAATAGGGGACAGAATATTAGGGAAGATGTGACGGAAAATGATGATGAAATCATTTGCTCCAAGCGTTCGAATCGCATCAATGTATTCCAAGTTCTTCACTTCCATAGTAGAACCCCGTACAATACGTGCAAATAATGGTATGGAAAATACGCCAACAGCAATTGTAACGTTAATAAGACTTGGTCCGAGTGCACTAATGATGGCAAGTGCTAATAATATTCCCGGGAACGCCAACATTACATCCAGTGATCTGCTGATGATTGTATCGACCCATTTTCCGTAGTAACCGGCAATGAGACCTAATAGAATCCCGAAAAATGCCCCGAATAATACGGATGAAAATCCAACAGCTAAAGATAAACGCGAACCGTATAATATGCGACTTAGAATATCTCTACCTTTATCGTCAGTTCCCATCCAGTGCTCTGCAGAAGGACCTTGCAGTTTGTCTTCTAATTCGATTTCGAAAGGGTCAAATGGTGCTAAAACGGGTGCCAAAATCGTCAATGATATATAGAAGAGAATGATAAATCCACCTACGACAGCCGCCTTGTTCTGGGCAATCGTTCTGAAAAACAGTTGGCGTTTTTCTTTGCGTAACTTTCTTCTTATACTAACTAACTCTGAAGCCTCTTCTATGGCTATGCTCTTTGTCATACTGTTGCCTCCTTCGTCTCCATTATTTTTATTAGAAGTAACTTCAAGATAGAAAAATTAGATAGGAAAGTAAATAGCAATACAAAGAGTAGTCGAAATAGTGTAAAAGTGTATTAATATTCTGAAAAACTATACATGTTTTATTATCTATAATTCAAATTAGCAAGACAATTAAAAGGATGGGGGTAACGAGAATATGAAAAAAATTAAAGGGTTTTCAATTGTAATGGTACTTGCAACGCTGCTTCTCCTATTACAAGCTTGTTCAACAGGATCTACAGGTGACAAAGAGAAAGAGAAAGGTACAGAATCAGATAGTGCCATGGGAGAAGGCGGCGTATTGAAGATTGTACGTTTGTCTGATGCAACAGGCCTTGATCCACACTTCATTACTGATATACCTTCAGCCAATGTAGTGCATGGGAAAGTGTATGAAACGCTTGTTGCTTTCGATAAAGAGGGAGAAATTCAACCGAGACTAGCGGAAGAATGGGAACAGGTAGATGATTTGACTTGGGAGTTCATGCTACATGAAGGTATCAAATTCCATGATGGTACCCCATTCAATGCGGAGGCCGTCAAAGTGACATTCGATCGTTTATTGGACCCGGCAACCGGTTCTCCACAACGTGAAAAACTAGGAATGATTTCAGAGATCATCGTAGTAGACGATACACATGTAACATTGAAACTTTCTGAACCCTATGCGCCATTGCTTTCTATTTTGGCAAGTAATGAGGGCAGCATCTTAAGTCCCAAGTCGATTAAAGAAACGACAGATCAATTAGCAGTTCATCCAGTAGGTACTGGACCATTTGTTTTCGATTCCTGGAAATCTGGTCAACAGATTACATTGAAAAAGAATGAGGATTATTGGGGAGAGAAAGTGAAAGTAGATGCGGTTGAATTTATAGTTGTTCCTGAAGATTCGACTCGACTGGCAATGGTTGAGAGTGGCGAAGCGCATATTTCCGACCAGGTGCCTGTGACAGAAATAGACCGAATCGAAAGTTCTGACGCACTGAATCTAACTCGGACAGAAGGATTAGCGGTGGAATATGTTGGCTTTAATACGACGAAGGCCCCGTTTGATAATGTGAAAGTTCGTCAGGCAGTTAGCTATGCAATTGAACGTGAAGCGATTATTAAAGGTGTCTATAACAATGTAGGTACGTTGGCAAACGTGGCGATGAGCCCGCAAGTATTCGGGTATAGTAAAAATGTTGAAGCCTATCCGTACGATGTCAACAAAGCAAAAACGCTCTTGCAAGCGGCAGGATTTGAAAAGGGCATCAAAGTAAAACTACTGACAAGTGACCGCAAAGAACGTATCAATATGGCTGAAGTTATTCAATCACAATTAAAGGGTATCGGGGTAGAAGTGGAAATTGAAGTCCTTGAATATGGTTCTTACATTGAGCAAATTGATGGCCAAGAACATCAGATGTTCATCGGCGGATGGGGAAATGCTACAGGTGATGGAGACTATAATCAGTACAACCTATTCCACTCTGCATCCATCGGACCACCTGGGAACCATTTCTATTATCAAAATCCTGTAGTGGATAAGCTAATTGAACAAGGTAGAGTAGAAACAGATCCAGCCAAACGGTTAGTAATCTATGAAGAGGCAATGCAAATCGAAATGGATGATGCTGTTTATGTCCCAATCCGCAACTATGAACACCTAGCAGTCTATAATAATGATGTGAAAAACTTTAGGCTCGATGCTTCAAACTATCTCATTATTGAGCAAGCCCAAGTAAAATGATAGTCAATGGAGAAGGCTGTATAAGAACAGCCTCTCTATTCCAATCAGAGAGGAGAAATACATGGTTAGATTATTGATGAAAGAAGTTAGGTTAGAAACAGGTTTTTTATATGAGGGATCGCGTATAGTTCGCACAGAAACAGAGTTGTTTGATGTACTAATTGAAGATGGAAAAGTTGTTGAAATAGGTAAGGGATTGAAACAGGAGAGCAATGATGAAGTAGTGGATGCGGGCGGCAAATTGCTCATGCCCGCGTTTCGTGAAATGCATATCCATGTAGACAAAACATATTTCGGAGGTCCGTGGAAAGCATGTACGCCAATTACTAAAGGAATCATAACAAGAATTGAAGAAGAGCAACTGCTTTTACCTGCACAATTAGATACAGCCCAAGAACGTGCTGAAAAGATGATTGGGTGGCTTTTGTCACAAGGGCATACGCATATTCGTTCACACTGTAATGTCGATCCTCAAATCGGAACGAAGCATATTGAAATTACACAACAGGCTTTCAAGAAATTTGAAGATCAAGTTACTTATGACATCGTAGCATTTCCGCAGCACGGGCTACTGCGCTCAAAAGTAGCACCGCTTATGCGTGAAGCTATGCGGATGGGCGCTACTTTGGTAGGAGGGGTTGACCCTGCGACAATTGATAGGGATATTGATCGTTCACTAGAAACAACAATGGATATCGCTGTACAAGCTGGTACAGGAATCGATATTCACATACATGATCCCAATTCGTTAGGCGCATTTGAATTCTACAAACTAGCAGAAATGACAAAACAGGCAGGTAAAGTGGGTCAAGTCACAATCAGCCATGCAATTGCGTTGGGTGATTTACACGGCAAGGAACTAGAGGAACTTACGGCTAGGCTAGCAGAAATGAAAATTGATGTTACCTCGACTGTGCCGACGAATCGTCCTACTATTCCAATTCCATACTTATACGACAATGGGGTTACTGTGTCTCTTGGCCATGATAGTTTGACAGATCATTGGTCTCCATTTGGAACTGGGGATACAGTGGAAAAATTATGTATTCTAGCAGAGCGTTTCAGGTTCATGGATGAGTATTCGTTAAATCGTTGTTGGAAGTACGCGTCCGGTGGAATTATGCCATTGGATGATTTAGGGAAAAGGGTATGGCCGCAAAAGGGCGATAACGCTAATATGATTCTGTTGGATGCAGAATGTTCGTCCCATGCGATTGCAAGAAGGCGTCCAATTACTCACGTAATATCAAAAGGACGCATCGCTCATGTAAGCAATCATGAACAGGTCAAGGAGGATGCCAAATGACAGAAGTAAAATTGCTGACTAACGTCAAACTAGAGACAGGCGAAAGAGTAATCGATAACGGATTTGTTGAAACTGTCACAGCACTTTTCCATTTAAAAATAGAAGATGGGAAGATTGTAGAAATATTGAAAGCTACTGATGCCGTTCCAACTACTATTACCGTGATCGATATGAAAGGAAAGCTTGCAGTTCCGACCTTTAAAGAAATGCATAATCATTTGGATAAAACCTATTTAAGCTTAGATTGGAAAGCATGTATTCCAGTTTCCAATTTGGCGGAGCGCCTGTCGTTTGAAGCAAAAGAATTAGTTGAATTGTCGACGACGGCAAAACAACGTGCAACGAAAATGATTGAAACATTATTGAAAAATGGTTCAACACATATTCGGACACATGTAAATATTGACCCGTATATAGGGTTGAAAAACTTAGAAGGTGTCCTTGAGGCACTTAAAGACTTTGAAGATAAAGTAACAGCAGAGGTAATCGCATTTCCGCAGCACGGTCTCCTTCGCGATCAAGTCCCGGCTCTTATGCGGGAAGCGATGCGTAGTGGTGCAACAATGGTTGGCGGACTAGACCCAGCAGGAATTGATGGTGCAATCGAAAAGTCACTCCATGAAGTAATGGACATTGCAGTGGAATTTAATGCAGATGTGGATATTCATTTACATGACGGGGGCTTTGTCGGATATTACACGGCTGATAAGTGGATTGATATAGTGGAAGATGCAAATTATAAAGGAAGGACGGCATTGAGCCATTCATTCTGCCTGGGCGATGTACCTATATCTCAACAAGAAGTGATTGCTAAGCGTCTAGCTGAGCAACGAGTCGCCATCATGTCCACCATACCTATCAATCAAGGCAGAATTATTCCGCCTATCGATCTTTTGGACGCATATGGAGTACCTGTCCACTTTGGCTGTGATGGATTTTATGATTCATGGAGCCCATACGGAACAGGGGATGTATTAGAAAAAGCAACTCGTTTTTGTGAACTCACGCGTAAAATTGATGAGCGCTCACTACGAAATTCGTTAAAATGGGTGACAGGCGGTATTACTCCTTTGGATCAAGAAGGAAAACAAGTTTGGCCTAAAGTACAAGATGCAGCTGATTTCATCTTCTTTAATGCAGCATCTTCTGCTGAAGTAGTTGCGCGTAAACCGGCCGACAGGCTCGTTATGGTGAATGGTGAGCTTTTATCATATAATTGATTAGAGATGTTGAGTGAAGGGGATTTGTCCTTCACTCTTTCATTTTTTGTTTAGGGAGTTTCCCTCACCAATGAACGCCTAGAGCCATTTGTTTTACTGAAAGAAAGGAACGAGTAAATGTCTAAAAAAGTAACTAAACAAAACGCATTTTTTATTATTTTCGCGATTTTTGCGATATCCATTAATATGAGGCCAGCCATCACATCGATTGGCCCCATGCTTGAAACGATCCGTGAACAGTTGACGCTTTCTAATGCACAGGTGAGTCTATTGACGGCGGTTCCGGTCATTTGTATGGGCGTTTTTGCCACAATGGCTCCAGTATTGAACCGGAAGTTTGGATTGAAGCGTACAATCTACGCGATGCTAATTCTAATCGGACTAATGACCGCTTTACGTGGATTCATTTCCAGTTTTCTACTTCTAATCGGAACAGCATTCCTTATAGGTATCGCTATCGCAGTAATCGGACCACTTCTTTCTGCGATGATTAAACAGTATTTTCCAGATCGTGCTGCATCCGTTATCGGAATTTATTCATTCGGGATGGGGGTTGGATCTGCAGCTAGTGCAGGACTGACCGCTGTATTTTTTGATAGAACAGGATCATACTTGTTTGCACTTAGTATTTGGTCCGTGCTGGCGCTTCTCGGTCTAGTTGCATGGTTTTTAGCAATGAAAGGGAACATAGAAGTACGACAACTCAGTTCCGTTGCTGTGAAGGGTAAACAGAAAAAGATGAAATCCCCGTGGAAAACACGGAAGGCATGGCTATTCTTACTATTTTTCGGTTTGCAGTCATCTGCATTCTTTTCAATCATTACATGGCTCGCGCCTATTGCGATTTCTGCGGGAATGACATTGCTGCAGGCGGGAACGCTCCTTAGTATCATGACGACGGTCCAAATCTTTTTAAACATACTCCTACCGTTGCTGATGGAGCGTTTTCCAGCACGAAAGTTTTGGTTATTGCTAATGCTCATTGCTGGGATGCTTGCAGTCGTGCTGTTCTGGACGGGGATCCATCCACTCATGTGGGCAGGCGCATTCATTATGGGCATTCCGCTAGGCGGTTTATTCCCCATAGCACTTCTCCTGCCACTTGACGAGACAAAGACTGCCGAGGAAGCAAGTTCTTGGACTGCAATGATGCAAACAGGCGGTTTCATCATTGGGGGATTATTGCCACTTGTGATTGCAGTTGTCTACGACGGGACGGCGAACCATCATTATACGTTTGGAATCATCATGTTGCTGTATGTAATGATGTTCATCCTGACGTTTATGATCGGGGATAAAAAAGTGCGTGAAGATTAATGAATAAATTATATTGAAAACCCCACAGAGAACTATTTTCTCTGTGGGGTTTATTCAATTCAAGAACCTTAGAACAGAACTCTATTGAAATCTTCTATAGATAGGAATTTTAGCATGTTTTATCGAATAGGGTTACATAGGATCGGCGTAGAAAGTAGATAGACGAGTATTAGTAAGAATTTCCTTTAAAAGGTTGGCTGGAAAATAGGGGGGGTGCTACATGTTAGATTTGAATCCAGAACAATATATTTTGAAACGGGTATTTGCCACTATTCATTGTGAGCCGACCTGGCAATGGAAAAAACGGGATAAACCGTTCCCTAATTATGATTTATTTTATGTTTGGAGTGGGGAAGGAACACTAGTATTAAACGGAAAGCCGTACGATGTACAAAAAGGTCACTGTTTTCTTTTTAAACATGGAGACGTGACAACAGCCACGCATAATCCCCAAAACCCCCTAGTATTAACCTATATTCATTTTGACTTAACTGAAACACCACAATTAGTCCCTACCGCTCATCGGCTCGTCGAGAATACTGTCAGCTTTGAATCACTCTTAACTCGATACGTTCGCTTGTTATTAGTAAAATCATTTGGAATGGAAATAGAGGCAAAGCTCATCTTGAAGCAATTAATGATTCACCTATTGAGAGAAGCGGAAGAAAAGATAGAGCAGATGGTAAATACGAGCAACAGCTTGCTGGAAACTGTTCGGGAAATAGCTAACTATATTCAGCAACGTCCCAGTGAACAACATTCAATTGGAAGTTTAGCAGCCCGAGCTAATCTTTCTCCAAGATATTTTTCCCAGAAGTTTAAACAAATAATTGGCCATACGGTTAGATCATATATCATTCGTTCGCGCATTGAACGAGCGGAACATTTACTCCGTTATTCAGGTTTGACAGTGACAGAAGCTGCGTGTGTCCTTGGATACAGCGACCTCCATTTTTTTAGCAGACAATTTAAAAAGTACACAGGTAAAAACCCTTCAGAAATTCGTTAAACTCGCCAGGCTCTATTGCTTGGCTTTTTTTATTGCGAATTTATGGTATTACCAATAAAAAGTGCAAATGTTTAATCAATGAGTCTAAGTCAATTCCGTTTTAAAATCGATATTATAAAAGTAGAAAATGAATTCAAGCAGTGAAGGAAGGGGTCATGGAGTTCAATGAGTCCACCATGAGCAAAATGTTTGGGAGGAATGGATATGTCAACTGAATATATACAACAATTGTTCGCAGACCGTTTAGGTGGTCCACAGTTTGGCTTAAAGGAGGAAATCTATAAATTTGAAAAAATAAAGAGAGTAAAAAAAGAGGCATTGCTGGCAAACCCTCACATGGAATTGATCGATCTTGGCGTTGGTGAGCCTGATGAAATGGCAGATGAAGCAGTTGTGAAAATATTGGCAGAAGAAGCAGAGAAACCTGAAAATCGCATGTATGCGGATAATGGGGTAGTTGAGTTGAAGCATGCTGCTGCAAAATATATGAAACATGTATTTGGAGTGGATGATCTTGACCCAGAAACAGAGATCAACCATTCGATCGGATCGAAGTCGGCCTTGGCGATGTTTCCTGTAGCTTTCATCAATCCTGGCGATATTACACTGATGCCATCGCCTTGTTATCCTATTTTAGGCACTCACACAGAATACTACGGAGGAGAAGTTGTCCATCTGCCGCTATTGGAGAAGAATTCATTTCTGCCAAAACTAGATTCATTGAGTGAAGGTATTCTGAAGAAAGCGAAGCTACTTTACTTGAATTATCCAAACAACCCAACAGGAGCTGTAGCAAATGCGGAATTCTTTGAGGAAGTCGTTCAATTTGCAAAGAAAAACCAATTGATCGTTGTGCACGATGCCTCTTATGCTGCGCTCGTTTTCGATGATGAAAAGCCGCTTAGCTTTCTTTCTGTCCCCGGGGCAAAGGAGGTTGGAATAGAGCTTCATTCTTTATCGAAATCATTCAATATGACAGGCTGGCGCATTGGATTTATGGCAGGAAATGCGCAGCTTGTCAAAGCGTTTAAGGCAGTGAAGGACACGATTGACTCTGGTCAATTTATCGCCATACAAAAAGCAGGGGCATTTGCCCTTTCTCATCCAGAGATTACAGAACTTACTGCTGCGAAGTATTCACGGCGTCATGATCTTTTGACGAAAGCATTATGTGAGTGCGGCTTTACTGTTAAAAAACCGAATGGATCATTTTTCTTATATACGAAGATACCAAAAGCGATAGCAAGCGGTCCTCAATTTCAGTCTGCGGAAGAGTTTAGCCACTATTTATTACGTGAACATTTAATATCCAGCGTTCCGTGGGATGATGCCGGACACTATGTGCGATTTTCTGTTACGTTTCTAGCAAAAGGAGTGAAGGAAGAACAACGAGTAATCACTGAAATCAAAGCAAGGCTGAGTTCATCCAAGTTCATCTTTTAGGGGGGATAAAGTTGTGGTTTACTAAAATGCATGGATTGGGAAACTCCTATGTTATTTTCAATCAATTAGAAGCTGAAATGGACTATCAAGACTATAATCAGCTTGCTCGAATAGTCTCTGATGTCAACTTCGGTATCGGGTCTGACGGCATAATCCTAATAGGCTCTTCGGAAATAGCAGATTTTCAGATGAGAATTTTTAACGTGGATGGATCGGAAGCTAAGAATTGTGGAAACGGTTTGCGATGTGTGGCAAAGATACTTTTTGATCAAAAGTACGCTACAACATCCCCGTTTACAATTGAAACGCTAGGTGGGGTAGTGAGTGTAGAACTAGATGTAGACAATGAAAAGAACGTGCAGTATGTAACTGTCGATATGGGAGAGCCGAAACTACTAAAAAGTATGATACCGATGAAAGGAGATCCATTCACAATAGCGATGAATGAACCGCATTCTTTTGGAGGTGATGTGTACCAGATAACTTGTGTATCGATGGGGAATCCACATGCGATCATGTTTGTCGATGATGTGAATGAAGTACCGTTAGATAAAATAGGTCCTGTCATTGAAAACTCCGATTTATTTCCAGAACGAATAAACGTGGGTATTGTTCATGTCAAAAACAGCCGAGAAATTGATTATCGAGTGTGGGAACGAGGATCGGGTATTACATTAGCTTGTGGAACAGGGGCTTGCGCTGCAGTCGTGGCTGCTACATTAAACCATATGCTTGACAGATATATTCCAATAACCGTTCATCTTCCTGGTGGAGACCTGAGGGTAAGTTGGGATGAACATGGGCACGTGTGGAAAAGAGGAAATGCAACATATATCTGCCATGGAGAATTGGAGAGAGACATCTATAATATTGGTTCCATGATCGATGATGGCAATGATTTTAGACAAAATGGGAGGGTCTAAGTATGAACAGAGAATCAATAGTAGATTTGGCCAAGGAGCAAAATGTAAGGTATATTCGCCTGCAATTCACTGACTTATTTGGAACAATTAAAAATGTTGAAATTCCGATTAGTCAGTTGCCAAAAGCATTGGATAACAAAATGATGTTTGATGGCTCATCAATTGAAGGATTTGTACGTATTGAAGAATCGGATATGTATTTATACCCAGATTTAGATACGTTTATGATCTTTCCTTTTTCAACAGAAAAAGGAAAGATCGCGCGCCTCATCTGTGATATTTATCATCCAGATGGAACACCATTTGAAGGTGACCCTCGCAATAATCTTAAAAGGGTTATGAACGAAATGAAAGAACTTGGGTTTACTGATTTTAATGTTGGTCCTGAACCTGAATTTTTCTTATTTAAACTCGATGACTTGGGTGAACCAATACTAGAATTGAATGATCATGGCGGTTATTTTGATCTTGCACCAATTGACTTAGGGGAAAATTGCCGTCGCGAAATCGTATTGGAACTGGAAGAAATGGGATTTGAGATAGAGGCTTCTCATCATGAAGTAGCACCTGGTCAACATGAAATTGACTTTAAGTATCAAAGTGCCATCAAAGCCTGTGATGATATTCAAACCTTTAAGCTAATCGTTAAAACGATTGCTCGCAAACATGGGCTGCACGCGACATTTATGCCTAAACCATTGTTCGGCATAAATGGATCTGGCATGCATTGTAACTTGAGCTTATTCAAAAATGGAGAAAATACATTTTATGATCTAAACGGTTCGCTAGAAATAAGTGATACTGCAAGAAATTTTGTGGCAGGAATTCTGAAACATGCTCAGGGTTTTACTGCTATAACAAACCCGACCGTAAATTCCTACAAAAGGCTAGTTCCGGGGTATGAGGCGCCATGCTATGTAGCTTGGTCTGCAAGAAACAGAAGTGCACTCATTCGAATCCCGGCATCACGTGGAATGAGTACACGTGTAGAAGTTCGTAGTGTCGATCCTGCTGCAAATCCGTATTTAGCCATGGCTGTCCTGCTAGCTGCGGGATTAGATGGCATAAAAAATAATTTAACACCTCCTGAAACAATTAACCAAAATATCTACGTGATGTCAAAAGAAGAGCGGGAAAAAAACGGAATCATTGATTTGCCGGCTACTTTAACTGAGGCACTAAAAAATTTAAAAGCAGACAATGTGATTACTCAAGCTCTAGGCAGCCATTTGTTGGAACGGTTTATTGAAGCAAAAGAAATCGAATGGGATATGTATAAGATACAAGTGCACTCATGGGAACGCGAACAATATCTGTCACAATATTAATGAAGTAGTGGATGATTAAAAAACTAATAGGAAAATTTCTAATGAGAAGGAGTGATCGCGAGTGTGTGGAATAACAGGATGGATTGATTGGCATCAAGATTTGACACAACAAGTATCCATTGTGGAGAAGATGGCGAATACATTGGCGAAGCGAGGTCCGGATGCTTCAAATGTATGGAGTTCGCGCCATCTGTTACTTGGTCATACCCGGCTTATAGTTGTCGATCCTGCCGGAGGTATACAGCCGATGTCAATCGAAAAGAACAACCATACTTTTACTCTCGTATATAATGGAGAGCTTTATAATACAGAAGAAATTAGAAAGGAATTACTACAAAGAGGGTACTCTTTTCAGTCTTATTCCGATACGGAAGTGTTACTGACGGCATATATCGAGTGGGGAGAAAATTGCGTAAAGCATCTAAATGGAATTTTTGCATTTGCTGTTTGGGATCAACACCGGGAGCAACTTTTTATGGCAAGAGACCGGCTTGGCGTCAAACCTCTATTTTACCGTGAAGAAAACGGATCACTCGTGTTTGGTTCAGAACTTAAAGCAATACTGGCACATCCGAAAGTGAAAAGTGAAGTGGACAGGGAGGGGTTTCAGGAAGTGTTTGGATTAGGGCCATCCCGGACTCCTGGTCATGGTGTCTTTCGTGGCATTAATGAACTTCGCCCAGCTCATGCAATGACTTACAATCGAAATGGACTCAAAATTTGGCGGTATTGGAATGTAGAAAGCAAAAAGCATCATCATACGGTAGATGAGACGGCTGAACACGTGAAAAATCTTGTTAAGGATGCCGTTGAGCGCCAGTTAGTTGCTGATGTACCTGTTTGTACATTCTTATCTGGAGGACTTGATTCGAGCGCGATTAGTTCATTTGCTTCAGAA
Source organism: uncultured Sporosarcina sp. (assembly GCA_964632025.1). Classification (GTDB taxonomy): domain Bacteria; phylum Bacillota; class Bacilli; order Bacillales_A; family Planococcaceae; genus Sporosarcina. Next base: position 52,414 of record CAZWAW010000003.1, on the reverse strand, counting down.
TTCTTTAAAAAAGAGGGACGCGGTACCCTTCATACTTACTCCATTGACTACGAGCAAAACAATCAATATTTCAAAGCGAGTTCCTTTCAGCCTGATCAAGATGCACCATGGATACAGAAAATGCAACAATATTTGGGGTCTGTTCATCACTCGGCTATTATAAATAATGATCAGCTCGCAAATTTGTTGGAAGAAGCAGTAATGATGAGAGATTTACCTGGTATGGCAGACGTAGACTCATCATTGTTATGGTTTTGCGAACAGATGAAACAAGATTATACAGTTGCTTTGTCTGGTGAGTGCGCGGATGAGATCTTCGGAGGATATCCATGGTTCTATAAAGATGAATTGCTGAATGAAAAGGAGTTCCCATGGATACGCTCTCAAGCGGAAAGACAGCAGCTGTTGCTTCCACATTGGCAAAAGAAACTCGATTTGGAAGGGTATGTGAGGGAACGTTATAACGAAACGATTAGTGAAGTACCTCATCTGGGGGGAGAAACCCAACTAGAAGTTCGGCACCGGGAAATGTCTTATTTAAATATGATTTGTTTTATGTCAACGCTTCTGGAGCGAAAAGATCGCATGAGTATGGGAGCAAGTTTAGAAGTGCGGGTTCCATTCGCTGATCACCGCATTGTTGAATATGCCTGGAACATACCATGGGACATGAAAATGCTGAACGGCCAAGAGAAAGGGATATTACGAAAGGCTTTAGAAGGAGTACTTCCTAATGAAATTCTTTACCGGAAAAAGAGTCCGTACCCTAAAACACATCATCAAACATATATGAATCTAGTGAAAACTAAGTTAAACAACATTCTAGATAATAAAACATCTCCCCTATTAGAACTTGTCTCAAAGCAAAGAGTCAAGGACATCATCGATTCAGACGGTTCCTCATTCAAAGTTCCTTGGTTCGGTCAGCTTATGACAGGCCCCCAACTCATCGCCCACCTAGTCCAAATTAATATGTGGTTAGTAAATTACAACATAAACATCATTGATAACTAATCTTGTTCGTTCTTTATCTTATCTCCCTGTAACATGAAAACCTGAACAATGAGTACTTTGATAAGTACCCGTTATTCAGGTTTTCCCATGCCATCAATCCAATGTTTTTCAATATAATTCTACTCATTTACCATGTTTGGGTTTAGCTTGGTTTCCTACTCTAATTCTAACGAAAAGTTAAACGATAATGAACGTCATCGAAATTGCTAGCAGTATAACCAAATACATTGTCGGCCACTCCAATTCCCTATGTTACGACCAGTGACCTGCGATAAATTCATCTCTGCCAGAAAGTGCGCGGTCCTCTTTGTAATGCTCTTGTTCTTTTTCATGATAATCTTGATGATATTCTTCAGCGCGGTAAAATGTTTCGGTGGGACGGATTGGTGTCACAATTGGATTAGTGAATGTACCGCTAGCACCAAGTTTTTCTTTAGATGTTTCGGCAATTTGACGCTGCTCATCTGTATAATAGAAGATAGCTGTTGAATACGAATGGCCACGGTCTTGGAATTGACCGTTTGCATCGGTCGGGTCGATTTGCTGCCAAAATACATCCAATAATTTATCATAGGAAAATACAGCTGGATCGTATGTGATTTCGACGACCTCTAAATGACCGGAGTCGCCTTTTTTGACATCTTCATATGTAGGATTTTCAACATGTCCGCCCATATAACCGGATACGACGTCCTGGATGCCGTCCCACTCTTTAAATGGTTTCACCATACACCAAAAACAACCGCCGGCAAATGTGGCTTTTTCAATTATTTTTTCAGTCACCGTTAACAACTCCCTTTCATTGCTTGTAAATGAATTGTATCATAATTAGAATAGTAGAAAATAGTTGTTTGCTTATGTTGAATACAATAACAAAAAGAGCGCCTACTAAGCGCTCTTACAGTAGAAAGGTGCTAATGAGCGGTTGAGATTGGATTAGTTTTTTATTAATAGATGAAGCTTGCGCCAATGATTATCAATAGTATAAAAAGCACAACAAGCAAAGCAAACGAGCTACCTTCTCCACCACCATGTTCACGTCCCATATCTTACACCACCTTTCCGCACCAACATCTATGTAACATATGCAGGGATGTTATGAGGTGAGTGGGGCAAATATTGTAAATCGACCATTATAGAAAAAATAATAATGGATATAACTACATTAACAGGCCATGAATCACCGGAAAGATAGTTAAGGTTAACCTCAATGGCCCATCGTGTTATAATTGAAATAATTAGACGCAACCAAGAGGCTTCCTGTTCGTCCTAATGGAGATATCATTTTTTGGAGGAATCAATAATGGAAGATCATTATGAAGGGCCAGTACCGAAAAGAAGAAGAAAGAAAAAACTTCGCATCGGCAGGGTCATCTTTTTAATAGTTACACTCTGTTTTATCGGAGCTGGGCTTTATTCATATGTTGAATACAATGCGGGGAAATCGTTGGCAAAAGACAATGGGATTGATCCGGGTCCGTTTAAAGGGGATGCAGCAGATCCGAAGTATACATCTATTGAAAATTATTTACTGCTCGGTGTGGACGATGATGGCAGTGGAAAATCGCGGACAGATACGATGATGGTGCTGTCTTGGGATAAAGGTGCTGGGAAGATACGGGTCATTTCATTTATGCGTGATATTTATGCGGAAATTCCAGCATATAAGTCGTATAAGTTAAATACCGCCTATTATCTAGGGAAATTGCAGACTACGAAAGACACGATAACAGGGATGTTTGGTGTCCCTATTCATCATTATGCAATTGTTGATTTTGCTAACTTTGAATCGATTGTTGATATTGCGTTTCCAGGCGGGGTAGAGATTGATGTCAAAAAAGAAATGTCAGAAAAAATTGGTGTTACACTAATGCCAGGAAAAAAACACTTGAACGGCAAGGAATTACTTGGCTATGCGCGTTTTCGTGCGGATGCAGAAGGTGATTTTGGTCGAGTTGCACGACAACAAGAAGTAATCTCTGCGATGAAGGACGAAGCGATGCGACCAGGAATGATTGCTAATGTACCAAAACTTGCAGGTGCGCTATCTGGTTTCATTAACACGGACTTGACGTCAAAAGACGAAATTTCACGTGCGATCTCCCTTATATTGAAGAAAGGTGCAGAAGTTGAAACGATGACTGTTCCAATAGAGGGATCTTATTCATTTAATTCGTATCCACACGCTGGATCTGTTATTGAAGTGGATACCGTAAAAAATAAAGAGGCGATTTCAAAATTTCTTAGTATGCAGTTGGATTAAGAGTACAAGCTTGACGAAAGGGTAGGATGCCGATGGAAGTGGATGAGAAAAGAAATAGACCTATTTCGAATATAATTCGCTTCTTAGGTGGGCGTAGTACGTTGTTCGTTCTCGTTTCGCTAGTATTAATTGGTTTAATCATACTCATTTTTAATCAGATATCATTCATCTTTTATCCGATTACCGTCTTTTTCTCGACGGTAGTCTTGCCAGTCATCCTCGCCACAATTGCTTATTATTTACTAAGACCCATCTTACGTTTATTAGAAAAAATCAAAATACCACGAATTTGGGGCATATTAATTATATTTATTGGGGCTATGGGTCTTATCACCTTGCTAGTGTTTTTGGTATTTCCATTTTTGAAAATCCAGTTTAATAACCTTATCGAAGAATTTCCTACATATTTTAGCCAAATGGTGCTGAAAATCGATGGGTTTTTAAGAACATCGATTTTTGCTTCTTATTATGAAGGTTTAGATATCAATGTGAAAAACATCCTTGAATCTGGCCAAGGGGATATTGGAAAGTATTTCACGGATGCGGTCGGTGGAATCGCAAGTGGTCTTAGCTCTTTCATCTCCGCTTTAACTGGTTTTGTGCTCGCAATTATTACGGTTCCATTCATCCTATTTTATCTATTGAAAGATGGGGAGAAGCTGCCGCGTTTCTTTGTACAGATGTTGCCCCCGCACATGCGGAATGACGCTAAAACCATTCTTCGCGATGCGGATCACCAGATTAGTTCTTATATCCAGGGACAAATTCTTGTGGCGATCTGCATTGGTGTGATGATTTCAATTGGGTTTCTTATCATCGGAATGAAATACGCGTTACTGCTCGGTGTCATTGCAATGTTTACAAGCGTTGTCCCGTACCTCGGACCGCTTATTGCAATTACTCCCGCGGCCATTATCGCCATAGTGACATCGCCCTTCATGCTTATCAAATTGGCATTCGTTTGGACAATTGTTCAACTCATCGAAGGTAAGTTTATTTCACCGCAAATTATGGGGAAATCATTGCATACACATCCGGTCACAATCATTTTCGTTTTACTGACAGCGGGATCGTTGTTCGGTGTACCTGGTGTCGTTCTCGGAATCCCGGGATATGCACTCATGAAAGTTGTGGTAACACATTTATTCAAATTGTTTAAAATACGGTATAATAAACATGTAGCAGCTGAAGGCTTATATTATGAAGATACAGATGGTCAGAGACTGGAGGAATAGAACATGGTAAGGCAGTTTTTATCAACGATTGAATATGGAGAAATGACCGTTAATACAAACGTCGATGGACCGAATGTTGCTTTTGGTGGAACACTTTCCGGCACAGTTTATATCGAAGGGGAAGACAGTGATGAACTCGTCGATTATATTGCGATTGAGTTGTTGAAGCGGTCGGAAGCTGATGAAGTGATCATTGCAAAACAATCTATTGAAATAATGAGTGACATCAAATCCAAAGAGACATGGATGATTCCATTTGAAATGGTACCTGACGAGCGATGGGAGAGCAAATCGGAAGCCCAAACACAAACGCTCATTTTAAAAACGACGGTCCACTTAAAAAACGGTATCGATATCCAAGATGAAGGCGCAATTACATATGCATGATGTCGAACGCGTCCAACTAGTTGGACGCGTTTTTGTATCCTGATTGGAAACACTTACGCATTTTGGGTTTGAATTTTCTATTAATATAGTTACTTACGTTTTTCTTGCTGTATAATTGCAGAAAGAGTTGGTGGGGGGATTCATTAATGGATAAAATCATTCCTATTTTTCACTCGTTATCAAAAAGCATGCGTGACATTCATAAGTCGAGTTGCGATGTGATTTCTATCGTTCAAAGTTCAATTCTTTACGAGATTTCATTAATGAATAAACCATCAATGCAAACGGTGGCTGAAGCTATCGGTATGGACATCACGACGTTTTCTAGACAGATTGGGACGCTGGAAAAGAAAGAGTTGGTTGCCAGAACGCCATATGAAGGGGATCGGAGAATATATCTGTTGTCGTTAACTGGAAAGGGTAGTGACATGGCGGTAGCTATCAATAGAACCATTGCGGACAAAATGGAGAATGCCTTGGCTTCTATGAATGACTTTGAACGCGAAACAGTCCTCCGCTCCATGCATGTATTGGAGGTAAAGCTGCGAGGGAACTAAGGATTAAGCAGTACCAAAGGGCTTATTGTTATAAAAATTTGCATATTGCAAGCGATTAAAATGTCGATAAATCGCGGTGTACAAATAGATGAAGTAAATAACTTGTAGACTGCAAGTAATTCGCATAGTGTTTTTTGAGGTAGTGGGCAGGTTATGCTTATTACTTGTAAAATGCAACTATTTCTTAAATGTGCACGAATTGATGGTAATTATGTATATATTTCAAAGAAATTGCTAGCGGCAGCACAATTAGATTCACTTTAATTTGTGGGGGAAAACGAACTCCACACTGATTGAAGATTGACCTTATTGAAAATAAAGAAAAAATCGTCACTGAATGGACGAGTAGTTCATAAAATAAGAGAAGGGAGAGAGGTGATTAAATGTTTGAGATTTATGATGTAGTTATAATTCCACTTATATTGGGGATTGTGGAGTTGTTTAAAAGGGCCGGCGTAAGTAAAAAGGTGTTGCCGTTTATAGCTTTAGCAATTGGTATTGTTATAGGCGTGGTTTACGTGACTGAATTTGATTGGAGACAGGGGATATTAGTGGGGGGAATGCTAGGGTTATCAGCTTCAGGGTTGTATTCAAGCGCTAAAAATACTGTCGAGAAGAGTGACGAGTAATCGTTACTCTTTTTTAGTTGTAACTTTGTTAACATCTGATGAAAATGTACACCCTTGCTTTGAAGAGATATACAATAGAGCACGGAGTTATTTTGGCTGACTTTGAAGGTAATCATTGTAGAAATCAGTAAGCTGCACACAGTGGATGCAATATAGATTGAAAAATTTTTTCTTGATATGTAAGGATTTATAAGGTGAGGATTAGTGTAATGCTCACCTTCAAATATTAATACGATATTAAACTGTTATTTAGAGAAGATCTTTTGTAAGTTCACTGAACTCACAAAAGGTCTTTTCTTCGATGTTTTTTGGCCATATTAGCGTAAATGTGAATTGTTGTATCGATGTCTGAATGACCTAATCGCTCTTGGATATCTTGTACGCCTGCCCCTGCTTCAATCTGAGGGAAGTATGCTTATGTCAAAAGTTATTCGCCCTATCATTCGTCTTTTTAATAAATCATTAAAACTCTGTTTCTCTATGATTTATTAAAATTACTCATTTTTAAATTGATTCATTTTTTTAAAAAATCAAAATCCGTATTGACAGAATCTTCCCGGTTAAAGTACAATTAGACCACGGTCCAACTAGACTGTAGTCCAGTAATTAAAAATGCATCTGTTTACTGACAGACTTTATTTATTGCAACTGAAATTTAAGCAACTAATCAACAGTCAAAAGAAAACACATTCACAAGGGGGATGAAAAATGAATAAGGTTATTGAAAAAGAGGAATTAAGGGATTTAGTTAAAAGTGGCGATAAGCTATTAGTTGGCGGATTTGGTTTGTCTGGAACGCCATTAACAATTTTAGATGAGTTATTGGAAACTGACATAAAGGATTTGACAATTGTAAGTAACAATTTGGGAGATGACGGACAAGGCTTACACAAATTATTCATGCAAGGAAAAATTAAGAAAGCGATTGGCTCATTTTTCACCACGAACAAGGAAGCTGTAATTGCTTGGCAAAAGGGTGAGTTAGAAATTGAATTAATACCCCAAGGAACACTTGCTGAGGCGCTTAGAGCTGGCGGTGCGGGCATTGGCGGATTCTATACAAAAACAGCTGTAGGAACTGAGCTGGCTAAAGGTAAAGAAGAGCGTGAAATTGATGGGGAACGTTATATTTTTGAAAAGGCCATTAAGGGAGATGTTTCACTGGTTAGAGCAAAGAAAGCAGATAAACTAGGTAACTTAATTTACCATACGACTGCGAGAAACTTTAACCCAATGATTGCAACGGCTGGTAAAATTGTCATCGCCGAGGTGGATGAGATTGTCGAGGTTGGAGAATTAGACCCTGAATATATTGTGACGCCACACGCTTATGTAGATTACATTATTGAAAGTAAGTATGTAAAGAAAGGTGGCGCATACGTTGGTTCAAAATAAAAGATATTTAATCGCCAAACGCATTTCAGAAGAGTTAGAAGAAGGACAAATTGTGAATTTAGGAATTGGCATCCCTACTTTAGTTACCGAGTATTTAGGAGGTAGGAAGATTTTCTTACAGTCGGAGAACGGGCTGCTAGGCATGGGACCTTCACCGATAGAGGAGAAGATTGATATCGATCTAACTAGTGCAGGTAAGGAACCGGTGAGTAGTTTAAAAGGTTCTTCATTTTTTAGTAGTGCTGACTCTTTTGGGCTCATTCGCGGTGGCCATGTAGACGTTGCGATTCTAGGGGTGTTGCAGGTTGATATAAACGGAGAAATTGCTAATTGGGCGGTTCCGAATCAACCAATTCTAGGTGTTGGTGGGGCAATGGATTTATTAATAGGAGCTAAGAAAGTCATTGTCGCGGCAACATTATTTAATAAAAATGGAGAATCTAAGCTTGTCGAAAACCTAACGTATGACACAAGTGGCATTAGACGGGTAGACTTATTGGTTTCTGACTATGCTGTTTTTAAATTTACTGAAGATGGTGTTAAAGTGGTTGAAATACTTGAAGATATCACTATTGAGGCATTAAGTGAGAAAGTGGGCTTCGAATTAGCGTATTTGAAGGACAGGGTACTAGAACGATAGATAGCTTGGTTGTTGCGATTATGTTCTATTCAGTGGGGAAGGGTGAATCGATTTGATTAAACAAGTTGGGGTTCTTGGCGCAGGTACGATGGGTTTTGGGATTGCTTTTCAATTTGCAATTAATGGAACGGAGACGATCTTATGTGATCTATCTGAAGAAACGCTTGACATAGCGAAGGGGAAATTCGGTATTTATCTAAAAATATTTCGTGAAGAGGGATATAACATTACTATTAGTGATGAAGAAGCTATGTCAAATATAACATTTACGACAAAATTAAATGATTTGGCAGACCGTGATTTCATCATCGAAAGTATATCAGAAAATTTAGCATTGAAACAAAGGATCTTTCAAGAATTAGATGTTATTTGCGCGGAACAAACAATTCTAGCTTCGAACACGTCGAGTTTACGACTTTCAGAAATTACTGTGAATGTTGAGAAGCACAAAGATAGAGTAATGTTGACACACTTTTTCAATCCAGCCCATATCGTTCCTCTCGTTGAACTTTTAAGAACTGAAGAGACAAAGGATAAGGTATTTAATGAAGTAAAAGATTTTTTAGAAGCGAATAATAAAGTAACGATTGAAGTTAAAAAAGAAGTAGCGGGCCTTGTTGCTAATCGGATTCAGATAGCGCTTGCAAGAGAGGCACTTTCCTTAGTTGAAGATGGCGTGGTCAGTGAAAAAGATCTCGATACTGCTATTTTCGCCGGTCCTGGTTTTAGATTTTCCTCTAGTGGTTTAATGAAAATTATGGATTTTGGTGGGCTAGATATTTGGAACATAACCATTCGCGAATTACAGTCCAAAATTGAATCAAGTGACCGAAGTTACAAAATTATTGATGATCGAATTGAGGCAGGTGCATTTGGCGTGAAGTCTGGAAAAGGATTTTACAACTATCCAGGCAAGGGCCTTGATGGTTATGTTATTGAACGTGATACGGACTTAATTAAACATTTACTAAGTACCCATCCAAGTTTAAAAAAGCAAAAGGAGGAAGCTAATAAATGAATACTTATATTATTGATGGTGCAAGAACTGCATTTGGTACCTTTGGAGGATCTTTAAAGGATATTAGCGAAGTCGATTTAGGAGTAATCGCAACAACTCAGGCGATTAAGCGAAGTAGCATTCCAGTTACGGATATTGATGAAATTATATTTGGTAACATCATTCAAACGAATAAAAATTCAGCGTATTTGGCTCGACATATTGGCTTGAAAAGTGGTTTAGAAGAGGAATCTTCGGCATTAACATTAAATCGACTTTGCGGATCAGGTTTACAGTCGATTGTGTCTGGTGCACAGTCCATTGCTTTAGGCGATGCAAATGTAATCGTAGCGGGTGGGACAGAAAATATGAGCTTATCCCCACATGTATTAAGAAGTACACGTTTTGGATCACCAAATAAAGCGCCCATTGTTGAGGACATGTTATGGGAGACGTTAACAGATAATCATGTTGGTTGTGGAATGGGAATGACGGCTGAGAACCTAGCGACAAAATATTCGATTTCGCGTGAAGAACAGGATCAATTTGCCGTAGATTCACAAAACAAGGCAATTGCTGCTAGAAATAGTGGTCGTTTTGCAGAAGAAATCGTACCGGTTAGATTAAAAGGTAGAAAAGGTGAAGAAATCATCTTTGATATGGATGAGCATATTCGTGAAGGCGCATCTGTAGAAGGTTTAGCCAAGTTGATGCCTGCTTTTAAGAAGGATGGAACTGTCACGCCAGGTAATGCTAGTGGAATTAACGATGGGGCGGCTGCTGTATTATTGGCATCTGAGGAATATATTAACGAACATAATATAAAACCGCTTGCGAAAATTGTCTCGTGGGGCGTTGCAGGGGTAGATCCTAGTATTATGGGAATTGGTCCTGTACCAGCTAGCAAAAAAGCTTTAGAAAAAGCGGGTTTAACACTTGAAGATATTGATTTATTTGAGCTAAATGAAGCTTTTGCAGCTCAGTCTTTAGCGGTTATTAAAGAATTAGGACTTGATGCGAGTAAAGTTAATGTTAATGGAGGTGCTATTGCTCTAGGCCATCCGGTGGGCTCAAGCGGGACCCGTATTACATATTCATTAGCTTTAGAGTTAAAGAAAAGAGGAGCTAAATATGGTCTAGCTTCACTATGTATCGGTGGTGGACAAGGTATTGCCATTATTATTGAAAATACTGAGGCTTAGATAATTCAATTCTACCAAATAAAAATATAAGTGCTAATTGTAATCAATGGCAATATGTATGAAGGAAAAGTATTTGATTGGTAATGATGAAAGCGTTTTCGTTAGATTACACGTGTGGAAAGGCAACTAGCTCATCAATCGCAGATGTTGTTTTTTATACGAGGCTAGTGATCAACTCTCTGTAAATAGTAAGGGGGGTGATTATTATGTAAGGGTTTACACGCTTCCGGAATTGGTATCTTGGATATATTTGTGGTCACAGAATATTTCCTAATACTAAACTTACCTTTGTTATCAGAAAAAATGAGGGGGATTAAGATGAGAAAAAAACTTGTTAGTTCAATTCTTTTAAGCGTTTTATTACTTGTTACCGCTTGTAGTAATGAAAAAGAAGATAGTAGTTCACCTAGTGAAATTATAATTGGTAATATCGGAGCGATGAGTGGAACAAGTGCTGTACTTGGGAAAGCGCAGTCACAAGGGGTAGAACTTGCGGTAAAAGAAATTAATGAGAATGGAGGTATCATGGGCGCTCAGGTGAGAATCGCCACACGTGATGATGAGGCTGACCCGACAAAATCCAAAACATTGGTGGAGGAGTTAGTGGACAAGGAAAAGGCAAACTTTCTGATTGGACCTACAAATTCGACTCCAGCAGCAGCTTCTATGGCATATCTTCAGGAAAGTAAAGTTATTTCTATGTTGCCAGTAGCGACAGGTACAAATCTTATCAGCAAAGACAATCCTTACGCCTTTAGAGTAACACCGTCTAATGCTACACAGGCAAAGGCTCTTGTCAAAATTGCAGTAGAGAAAAAATATAAGAAAATTGCTTTGGTTGCTGATACCTCTGCCCTTGGCGTGGATGGAATCGCTGTTATGGAAAAGACTCTTAAAGAATATGGCGTTGAGCCTACCGTAATAGCTACCTATAAGTCGGATGATCCAGACATGACACCTATAGCACAAAAAATAAAAGAGGCTAACGCAGATGTTGCACTGTTCTGGACTTTAGGAGCTGACGGGGCAAAGATTGTAAGGGCCCTAGAACGAATCGACTATATTGAAAAATTGAATATTTTAGGCTATACAGGAGTAGCCATGCCAAACTTTAAGGAACTGGCTGGCCCTGGAGCTAATCAAGTGTCAGTTATTTCTATGAACAACTGGGCAGTGGCTTCTGGTAAAACAGAATTAGAGCCAAAATATTGGGAGATATATCAAAAGATTATTAATGAATACGGCGAATATGAAAAACGTGATACAAACCCTACTTCTGTAGTACCAAGTTATGAGGCAGTTTATTTACTAAAGTGGGCAATTGAAAAAGCAGGTACGACTGATACTGATGAAGTTAAAAAGATATTGGAAAATAATGCGGAGGAATTCGAATCGATTTTTGTAAATCAATATGCCTTTTCGGAGGAATCTCACGAGGGATACCCTTTAGCGGATTTGGATATGGCCAGCATCTCAGAAATGTTTAATGGCGATCTTTATATAAAAAAATAGTTTAGAACTATATGATGTGGGTCTCCTTAATTTTCAATATGATTCTTCTTTATCTATTTAGCTGGCAATGATGAGCAGTCTTATGGTAGTGAAGGAATTTGGGGAGGCCGACATAACTTGGCATTAATTAAAACCAAGCTGCGCAACTTGGATTTTATGTAAGTGGGGGATTTATCCTTTATATATGACCAGGAAATCAATAAAAGAAAATCTTATATTAGTTTAATTTTCGGGAGGGTAATATTATGGGGAAATTAAAAGGTAAATACGCAATTGTTACTGGGGGGGGGAAAGGAATTGGTGAATCTATAGTTAATCGTTTTCTAAAGGATGGTATTGCAGGTATTGCAGTACTTGAATATGATCTGAACATGGCGAAAGAAATGATTTCAAGACTCGATAATAGTGGTGCTAAAGTTCTGCCCATTCAGTGTGATGTATCAAATGAAAAACAAGTAGAAATAGCTGTTACTCAAGCTATGGAACATTTCGGTACTATTGACATTCTTGTCAACAATGCTGGTATTACACAGGACAGTATGTTTCACAAGATGTCAGAAGAGGCTTGGGATGTTGTTATAAATGTAAATCTTAAAGGTGCATATTACCTTTGTAAACATGTTATACCCATTATGAGGAATAATGCCTTCGGAAAGATTGTAAACATCTCGTCCATATCTGCATTTGGTAATGTAGGTCAGGCTAATTACGCAACATCAAAAGCAGGATTAATTGGCTTTTCAAAAACTCTTGCGAAGGAAGGGGGACCAAAGAATATTATCGTGAACTGTGTTGCTCCTGGTTATATTGAAACAGACATGTATAAAACTGTCCCAAAGGAAATTATGGAAGAACATATAAAGAACACCCCCTTAGGAAGACTTGGAAAACCTAATGAAATTGCCAGTGTTGTGTCTTTCCTTTCTAGTGATGATGCAAGTTTCTTATCAGGGCAATGCATAATTGTAAGTGGCGCTGCTATAACATGATGAGACTAGGAAGATAAGAGAGGAGAGGAGAGTATATATGCAGGAACTAATATTTGCTCTTGCTAATGGAAGCATGTATGCCTTAATGGCGCTTGCCATAGGTATAATTTATTCTACAACGCGTATCATTAACTTTGCTCATGGCTCCGTTATTATGATAGGAGCCATGACAAGCTACTGGTTCATAAGTGCTTTCAATATGAATTATTTAGTTGCTATTTTGTTAGCAATACTTATTAACATATTACTAAGTATATTGATTTATAAGACAGCGGTCGAAAGATTAGGAGATTTATCGAAAAATTCAAGTTGGATTGTAACTCTCTTCGGTGCAAGTATCATTATAGACAATATTGCCCGAATGCTATTCGGAACGGAACCAAAAGCTTTCCCATTCCTTTTTGCTGGTCAGGATATCCGTATTTTCGGTGCAAATATTATGTTGCACGAAATTATGATGATTATCATTGCAATATCGATAGGTATAGTTTATCAATTTGTAATTCAGAAAACTAGTTTTGGTAGAGCTGTTAGGGCTGTATCTTATAAACCGGATACAGCAAGAATCATGGGTATTCGAAGTAATGTCGTTGTGTTGACCTGTTTCGCGATATCAGGTGGTGTTGCGGCAATAGCAGGTGCACTTATTGCACCCATAACTTTTGCTAGCTATACAATGACATATGCAGTTGGCATCAAGGCTTTCGCAGCAGCGTTAATCGGAGGTTTAGGTAATACCAAAGGAGCGTTTGTTGGTGGGATTACCTTAGGTTTGTTAGAGGGAATTGTTGGAACGATGATCCCTGGTGGATTAAAAGATGCCGTTATCTTTTTAGTTATGATTATATTCATTATAGTTTTACCGGGAGGGATATTAGGTGCCAAAATTTTCAATAAAGGCAACTTCAGCGCAGAAAAAATATAGAATTTATTTCACTATCCTTTGGGTTGCTCTTTTATTGATTAGTTTAGTTATTCCACTAATGGCAGGTAGTTACTACTTGCGATTAGTAACTTTAATTTTCATATATATTATCCTAGCAATTGGATATAACATTTCTGCCGGCTTTAGTGGTATAACTTCTTTTGCTTTTGCCGCACATTTCGGTGTTGGGGCATATGTCTCAGCCGTGGCCATTACCGCCTACAACATGCCGTTTTTCGCGGGACTTACAGCGGGGGCAATAGCAGCTGCTTTAGTGGGTTTGCTAGTTTCCCTTCCAGCATCTAAAGTAAAACACCATTACCTAGCTCTTATAAGTATTGGTTTACTAGAAATGGTGCATCGAGTGTTTAACGAATGGACCTGGTTTACTGGTGGTTCACAGGGTCTATTCGTCCCTACTTGGAATATTTTCGGTTTCACCCTAGATACCCTTCAAAAGTACTATTTCATATTACTAATAGTAGTAATTTGTGTTATCGTACAGAGAAACATCGTTAAAAGTCGATGGGGTAGAGATTTGATTGCAATGACAGACAATGAGATTGCAGCAGCCGGGGTTGGAATTAACTTTAGTAAATATAGAATAATAGGCTACTTTTTTAGTTCATTACTGGCTGGAATAGCCGGAGGTATTTACGCTAGTTATAGTGGCTATTTAAGCCCTGATACCTTCAGTTTTCAATTTACAGTATTCATTCTTTTGATGGTGGTTTTGGGTGGACAAGGGACTCTTAGTGGTCCAATAATCGGTGCTATCATTGCTACGATGATACCAGAATTATTTAATGCAGCACCTGACTTGAAACAGATTGTCTATGGCGCTCTTCTTGTTATAATTCCACAAGTACTTCCGGCGGGGATCGCGGGAACCATTAAGAAGCATTTTAGAGAAATAGATGATAATCAATATATTATGGAAAAAAGGGACCAAAAAGTATTTGACATTAAGCGGAATGTTGTGAGTAATGGTAATAGTTTTGATAATGATGATATTTTAATTATCAAGAATCTTACTAAGAAATTTGGGGGACATACAGCTGTAGAAAATCTAAACATGACGATTAAAAGAGGGACGGTTCACTCACTAATTGGTCCGAATGGTGCCGGCAAGACCACAACTTTAAACATCATTACTGGAGTTGATAAGCCATCAACAGGAATGATTATTTTTAATGATAAGAACATTACGGGCAAAAGTATTATTGATCTAGTTAGGCAGGGGATCTCGAGAACATTTCAACATGTGAGACTCTTTAACAATCTTTCGGTGGTTGAAAATGTTGCAATGGGGGGACGTCTATTTTATAGCTATTCACTGACTGATACCATGTTCCGTACAAGGAAAATGAAGAATGAAGAAAGAAAATCAATTTATGAAGCAATGGATTACCTTGATTTAATAGACCTAAGTAATCAAGCGAATAATGAACCGGAGAGCCTTTCAGCGGGCCAACAGAAGTTATTAGAACTGGCGCGAGCTCTGAGCATGAAACCAGAGCTTCTAGTACTAGATGAACCATGTGCTGGCCTTTCAGATACAGAGACTATGGAATTTTCTAAGTTGCTTAATAAAGTCCGGGAGGCCGGAATTACTGTTTTGATGATTGAACATCACATGGATTTAGTAATGGAAATATCCGATTATATTACAGTACTTGATTATGGCAAAAAAATAGCTGAGGGTGATCCGGCAAGCATAAATTCCAATCCAGTTGTCAGAAACGCTTATTTGGGTGAAGGGGCGTGAAACTATGTTACAAGTAAAGAATTTAACTGTAGGCTACGGGAAAACTGAAGTTGTTCATAATATCTCTTTCCAAGTAAGTCAAGGTGAGATCGTTACAATTTTAGGAGCGAATGGTGCTGGAAAAAGCACAATTCTCAATACAATTGTTGCACTTCATAAGGGGAAAGGTGGAAGTATCTCCTTTCAAGGCAAAGAGATTTCCAATGATCGTCCCGATCAGCTGGTGCGCAAGGGAATTCGAATAGTACCGGAGGGGAGACAGATATTTCCTCAACATACTGTAATGGAAAACATTCTTTTAGGAGCGCATATTGTAAAGGATTCTAAGAAAACACATGTCCTAATACAGTCGATTTTCGAACGTTTTCCACGACTCGAGGAAAGAAAAATGCAATTAGGGGGGACCCTTTCTGGGGGAGAGCAACAGATGCTAGCCATTGCAAGATCGCTTATGACGGAACCATCCTTATTAATTCTTGATGAACCCTCACTAGGACTTGCACCTATCATTGTAAATGAGGTTTTTGACCTTTTAAAGCAAATTAATTCCTCGGGTGTTACGGTGCTTTTGGTTGAGCAGATGGCAAATAGTGCATTAAAAATATCCGATCGTGCCTACGTCATAGAAACTGGGCGTATTGTTTTAGAGGGGACAGGAGAACAGATTCGTAATAATCCAGATGTCGCAAAAGCGTACCTTGGAAATGTTTGAAATAATTCACTAGCGTCGGATAAAAAAAGAGAATTCTGATTACGTAAACAGAATTTTCTTTAAATATGTTCTCCATATCAATTTCTTGAAGAGGGGTTGAATATCTGCTCTTAAGTGAACGCGAACGGGTTTATATACAGTAAGGTCGATGCTTTCATAAGCCTTCAACTAGTTGGAGTTGCGGGCTTGCTGGAAGGCGGAAAAATGGCTTCAATCCGATGTTCATTCTAATAAAAAAACAGAAGTTCACATAACTTGATGGGTGTTAATTAAAAATAATAAGAACAGGGGGATAAAGAATGAAATTTGTAAGTTTTATAAACATAAATGGTGAAGAAAGAGCTGGATGGATTGAAGGACAAAAAGTTTACGATATGTATGAGCTATCTGATGGGATATTACCTTCTAAGCTACTTACATTTATTGAAGACCATGAAAAATATACCCCTATTCTTAAAGAATTGTTAAAAGAAGAGCATAGCAGTACATATCACCTAGGGAATACTGACCTTCTAGCTCCTATTCCGAGACCGCCAAGTGTGCGAGATTTTATGAGTTTTGAGTTGCATTTGAAAAATGCATATAAAAATTTAGAAAAAGAGATACCTAAAGAATGGTACGAAGCCCCGGCTTTTTATTTTACTAATCATCATGCGATTATCGGTCCGGAAACACCATTATCTTATCCCTCATTTACAAAGTGTTTGGATTTTGAACTTGAGATTGCCTGTGTAATTGGAAAACAAGGTAAAGACATTAAAGCTGGAGATGCTGAAGATTATATTTTTGGTTTCACGATTCTCAATGATTGGTCGGCTAGAGATATACAGATGGAGGAAATTAAAATAGGTTTAGGACCTGCAAAAGGAAAAGACTTTGCGACGTCAATTGGTCCGTATATTGTCACTAAAGAATCTCTACAGAAATATAAGATTGAAGATAGACATGATTTAACAATGACGGCGAGAATTAATGGAAAAGAAATTTCCAAAGGTAATTTAAAAGATATTCACTATTCATTTGCAGATATGATTGAAAGGGCGTCAATCAACGCCACGTTATACCCTGGAGATATTATTGGATCAGGAACAGTTGGAACAGGATGTCTATTAGAATTGAGTGGGGTCCAACAATCTTGGTTAAAACCAGGTGATACCGTTGAATTAGAAGTAACTGAGTTAGGTATTTTGAAAAACGTGATTGTGGAATAACTAAATTGATTCCGCACAAGGAAGTTAAGATATAGGACACGATATTAACATGCTGGATAGTAAGTTAATGATAAGAGAAAGGTGACTTGAAAATGAAAATTGGTATAGTAGGCGTTGGAGCAATAGGAACTGTGTTAGGAACATTATTAAACTCAAAAGGCATTGAAGTGGATTTAATAGATGGCTTTAAAGAAAATGTAATAGCAATGCAAAAAAATGGTACTGAAATAAGAGGCTCTATTCAAGTGAAAACACATGGGCATGCTTATTATCTAGATGAATTAACTAATAAATACGATTTACTATTTCTACTAACAAAGCAATTCGATAACAAAGAGGTCTTAAATAAGCTTTTACCACATCTTCATTCTACTAGTATTATTTGTACTCTTCAAAATGGGGCTCCCGAAGAAAGTGTAGCAGAAATTATTGGAGAAGATAGAACGATTGGCGGAGCAGTGGGTTTTGGAGCGACATGGATTAAACCCGGTGTTACTGAATTAACATCGAAGAAAAAGGCTTTAGAAGAGTTTGCCTTTGAAATAGGAGAAATGAATGGAGAAGTTACTGAAAGAATTAAAGAAGTTAACGCAATCCTGCAAAATGTGGGTGGGTCTGAAGTATCTAATAACTTGCTTGGCATTAGATGGTCTAAAATATTAATGAATGCTACTTTTAGTGGGATGTCGGCCGCGCTTGGCTGTACTTTTGGCGAGGTATTAGACGATCCTAGGGGCTATTGGTGTCTTGCACATCTTGCCGACGAAACGATTAAAGTAGCTCACGCACAAGGTATAGATTTAGTTAAAATGCAGGACCAGGATCTCGGACTTCTGGAGTTAAATGTTCGTACCCCAAAAGAAATACTAAGTAAATTTCCTTACTTTAAAAAGACCTGGGATCAACACCGTGACACGAAAGCAAGCATGTTGCAAGATTTGGAGAAAGGAAGAACAACTGAGATTAATTACATAAACGGAGTTGTTAGTAACAAAGGAAAAGAATACGGTATTGCAACCCCCTTTAATGATATGGTAGTTGAAATTGTGAAAGCCAAAGAAAAGAACAAGGAAATTAAAACGCTTCATTATATTGATGAATTCTTTAAGTGAAAAGATGTTAGAATTTCTGAGGCTGTATAGGTGCAAGTGAACGAAGCGAATCCAGTCGCAATGCAAGGTTTCGATTCTTTTGGTTAGGTGAATAATCAATAATAGACCGCATAGTGAAAGGCAGGAATCAGAGAAGATTATCTCCTCTGATTCCTGCCTTTTTTATGCAGTATTAATGAATTAATAGGACCAAGCTATTTGATAAATCCCCTTCGAATAGTGGCTTATAGAAAGGGGTGCTTGCAGGGGTACATTCCCGAATAATTAAACTTTCATAATTTCTGATGTGTAAGAGCCCATTTAAATATGGGGATAATCCACTTAGGGCAAATGAACCTCGCTCAAACTTTTCAGACCTTTAATCATTGTTTTTGTAACGTATTGAGCCAGCTCGGGTAACTTTCGATCGTCTTGGCTAACACTCCAATAGTATATAACGCCCATCATTGTTTGACTCATCATCATTAATAAATCCTCTACTTGAGAAGCAGAATCGATCGGTTGGTTTCTTTGGATTTCTTCAGCGAAAGACATGAAAATACGAGTTAGTTCTCGATCTTTATTTAAGAAATAAGTATGGTCATTTGAGACAAGCGCGGAACTATAAATGACTTTCATTAAGTCCTTTCCCATCTGATCATTAATGATACACAAAGCCTCGTGAAAAAATATTGATATTTTTTCATACACGTCGATACCTTCCGGCATAGCTTCTATTACTTGGACATAGTAATCATCTACTTCAAAGAATTTCACTAAAAATATAGTTGATTTTGATGAAAAATGCTGATAAAAAGAACCTTTAGATGACTCGCTCATTTCGCAAATTTCATCAACGGTTACTTTATCATAGCCTTTTTCAGTAAATAATTTCAATGCAGTTTCTAAAATTCTTTTTTGAGTCTTTTTACCTCTACTTTGCTTGTTTTCTTTTTTTAGCAAAAAAATCACTCCAATATAGTGTTAACAGAATATTATCTATTATATCATAATCAGGCTGCAATCCAGTTGGATTTGTACTTGGGTCTGTTTAAGAAATTTATTTTATAGTAAGTGAATCATTTTTAGCAATTAATACTCAAGTAAACAATGGGTTTTGAAATTTTTTTTAAAGCTACTCTAATATTCTGTTGACAGAATATTGCTTCTTAAACTATAATTAGACTACGGTCTAATTATAGTTGTGCTGTAGTTTGGTTAAAAAACAATTTAATCTTTTTGGTGATAAATCCTTAAGTAATAGAGGGCACTTTCATAGGTTTGAAGTCATCAATGAAGAAAGTGTGCTTCGAACTAGAGTATTTGAAGGGTAGAGTACTAGCGCAATGGAATATACAAGGGGGAATGGGAATGTGGAGTATAGCTACGATAATTCTTTCATTAATTTTATTAATATTTCTTGCATTAAGGGGATTTACAATTATCATTATTGCCCCGATTGTCAGCTTATTTGTTATATTGCTAAACGGTATGCCAATTTTAGAAACATTCCAAAATGACTATATGGGTGGGTTTGTTAACTATGCAAAGAAGTACTACTTAATTTTCCTGTTTGCTGCAATGTTTGGGAAATTTATGGATGACAGTGGAGCTGCAAGAAGAATCGCAGAATCATTGTTGAAAGTTTTAGGTAAAAACAGTAAATATAAAGTATTGGTTTCAATTATGGTGATTTGTGCATTTTTAACATATGGCGGTATTAGTTTGTTCGTTGTTATTTTTGCAGTTTTACCAATTGCCAAACCACTTTTCAAAGAAATGGATATACCTTGGCATTTATTTTTGGCACCATTTTTCATTGGAATTGGAACATTTACGATGACAATGTTACCTGGAACACCTTCAATTCAAAATATTATTCCAATCAGTTATTTAGACACTAGTGTTACATCGGGAGCATGGATTGGAATTGCAGGAACCATTACTGTCCTTGTACTTAATCTTTGGTATTTAAAATATGCCTTAAATAGGTCTGAGAAAAAAGGCGAAACTTATGCAACAATGAAAAATCTTGAGGATAAAAAAGATGAGGAAATCATCGATAAGTATGCAAACAAAAAATTACCCAATTTAATGTTAAGTATGACCCCGCCAATACTTTTATTAGTTTTATTAAACTTATTAAAAATAGAAGTCTTATATACATTAATGATTTCTGTTTTAATTTGTACAATCGTCTTTTGGAATTATATTGATATGAAAAAACAAACAATCAACATCGGTGCAACGAATGCAGTTTTACCACTAATTAATACAAGTGCGGACGTTGGCTATGGAGCTGTTATTGCTGCAACATCAGGCTTTGCTATTTTCGTAGATATAATGACAAATGTTCCGGGAAGTCCGTTGATTTCACTTTATATTGCAACAACGGCTCTAGCTGGTATTACTGGATCAGCATCCGGCGGTTTAGGGATAGCGATGGAAACTTTATCAGAGACTTATGTGAATTTAGACTTAGATCCGAACGCAATTCATAGGATTGCAGCAATGGCATCCGGTGGTTTGGATTCCTTACCTCACAATGGAGCAGTAATAACGACTTTAGTTGTAACAGGACTAACACATAAAGATGGATACATACATGTTTTTATGACTTGCGTAATAGCTCCTATTCTAGCAGCTATTCCGGCATTAATAGTTGCAATTATGTTCTATTAATTATTTGATTAATCATGTTTGGGTTGTTAGAGCGGGAATTAGGTGTTTACTTAAAAACATCTTGCGGAGAGGTAATTGTTAATATCCTGCTTCAGTGAATTTATTAATCAAGTAAGCCATTAGGACTTGTTATATCCGTGTTGGAGGTGGACAAGGTGTCGTAATCATTATAGGGGCAATGTGAAAGAGTACCAGTTGTTGGTGCAGGTATTGCACAAGTAATTGCCATAAGTAAATCGCAATATGGCTAGTTTTACTGCTCTTTAAAAAATGAATACCAGATTATCTATTAATTTTATTTTATGAAATGCGGGAAATATCCATGTGTTTATAAGGGGAAATTGCCGTCATTACATGGGGCGCAAATGGTATTGGGGCAGCTACAGCTACGTTATTTGGTAAACAAGGTGCACGGGTAGTCGTTCTTGATTTTGATCAACAAGCTGTTAAAATAGGAATGTTTGAAGCTAAATGGCCAAGGAAGGACAAATCAAGTAAAACTCCATGGGACGACAATAAAAAAAAGAAACCGGACTCTAGATTCACATCAGAGCTAGAAAAACAAAAGTATATTTATCCTCAAGTTGCTATCTGGGAAATGTTTTTCAACGATTTAAATGTTGGAGTAGCGAAAAAGGGATTTGACAGCGAAGCATCAGCTTGTATTTGGCATGATTTAGCTCTTCATTATAAGAACAAGAGAATAGGTCCTGGAGAGATATGGAGTAACCGAAAAAAGAAGCATCTTGAAACTATGCTCAAATATAGAAATTTTCTTAAATCCGCTATAATAAAGAATTTTTCGAATTGTTTGATGGTGAACATATTGATATTGAGGTAGCATTTAGATTTAACAATTCGTATGTCTACACCTCTGAAGGTCAACTTATCATTGAAAGTATTAAAGAACTTAATGAAATCGATGGTCCGATTGAGCTAAAACGGTATATTCGTCCAGACCTGTTGATCATAGAAGGGATAATGAGTTACTTTACAGGTATTCTATTTACCGTCTATCAGCTTACACAAAGTGAACAGGCATTTGTAGATGAAAAAACGAAATTACCAGTAGAAGGTACACGAAGAGTGTTTTTATTTAAAGGCAATGATTACTCTAATGATTTAAATGTACTCCTTGAACAATTAGAGAAAAGAGAGTCTAAATCGTTGGTTATAACTTTATTAAATCGATGGCGAAAAGCGTTATATATGGAAAATGAAAGCGAAGTAAATACATTTCATAACGAGGCGATCCTTACCCATTTCCATATCTTTGAACTTCTCGTGGGATATTACTATGAAGATTTAAAAAAAGAAGCGAATGAGAAGACAAGAGAGTTTTTAATATCATTTGCTAAAAAAAATAGGTTCGATTCCACTAATAGGAACCGCGCCTACAAATAATTAACCCCATCAGCACCAATGTGTTGCCACATGCACTCCACACATGTTGAGTGTGTGAACAACGGTGACAGATTATCTGCTGAGATGCTAACATTTTGCTAACGCAATCCTATAAAAAGCGGTAAATCTCCGTTAAAGATGTTACAGCCATTAACATCCAAAACGTTGATTTACCGCATTTTTTGCACCTCGTGTTAACAATGTTACACACTTTCAACTTACGGGCGGCATGATGTAAGAAGAACCTTGAACCCTTGATGTGTAAGGGTTTGTAAGGTGGGGGTTTAATACTAGGTTTAGACTTCTGAAGCAGTTTAATTTTAATAATTGGAGAAGCCCTTTTGTGAGTTCAATTGAACTTATGAGAGGTCTTTTTTAAAATTTCCTGATACGTGCAAAAGTGTTTAGTGTACTTTTATAACCCTTAATTTCAAGCCTAACTTGAATTCACAGTCAACGAGACGGGGATTCGCCGGCCCGTTTCAAGCAACCGTCCGATGAATACCATATCGGAGTCGAGTGGAACGTCGTGAAATCACTATGACAGTAGAGGAAGCATTGAAACCGGGCCCGTTCATACCATGTCCGCTAAACTACATAACAGAGCGTTGGTTGAAAAGATTGTTGTGGAATTGAATAAATAGAAAGAGTAAAAAAAAGAGGATTTCGTAAGAATTTGATGGGATTGTAGATTCAACCAAAATACTTTTCCGTCGACCCCCTCAAAAAGAGAATCCCATACGAATAACTGGTATGTCCACAAAGGGACAAAAAAATGTTGAGGTGATTTATAATGCAAAAGAAGTGGAAACAAACTGGAGCAGCATTGCTAATTGCAGGATTAACAGTAACTGGAACAAGCTATGCGTGGGCGGATGAAAAAGCGACTGAACCAATTGATTTGAGCCAACTCGGAAAAAACTCGACTACTGATGTAGTGGAAGATTTAACTGAAACTGTAGAATTGCCTAAAGAGGATAGTGTTGTTAAAGAAGATGAAACAGACAAAGAAGTAAAAGAAGATAAAGCAACAGAAGTAGAGGAAAGTGTGCTTCCAGAAATTCCAGAAGGATATAGTGCTGGAAATCTTGATGCGCTTGGAAAAGCCTATGAAAAGGTTCAAAATCCAACCGCAAAAGCATCTATTAAACGCAATATGGAGCGTTCCATTGAAAAATGGGAGAATAAGCAGTTGGAAACTGAAGCAAGTGAACAGCCCAAAGTTGAAATTCCCGAGCAACCAGAGGTAAAAGAAGAAGCAGTTAAGCAAGATGCGCCGGTAAAGCAAGAGAAGCCTGCTACAGTGCAACGTGAAAAAGCTCCTCAAGCAGACTTAAATGCACAGCACAAAGAACAAAGACAAGAATTGAAAGCAAATCAAAAAGTAGAGCGTGAAGCTTTAAAAACAGAAACTAAAGCGAATAAAGAACAACAACAAGTGGAAAAAGAAAAGAAAAACTGATAAGTCCTAGCAAACTTCTTTTCTTTTTCCGTTGAACCCATTAAAATCAAGAGCAATCGGATCCAATGGGAACGGAGGGGTATCTATGCTTTTGTCTATCATGCGAGGAGTATTCAATAAGAAGTCTGATACAGCATTGAATGAGCTTGTATTGAAGGCAAAGAGAGGCGATAAGAAGGTCATGAATGACCTTCTTATCGCATTTACTCCGTTCATGAAAAAAACGGCTTCTTTCGTATGCAAACGATTCGTTGATGAGCATGATGACGAATTTAGTATTGCTATGAGTGGCTTTCATGAAGCGGTATTACAATTCAGTCCGGAAGAAAATTCATCGTTGACGACATTTTCACATTTGATAATGAAGAGGAGACTCGTTGATCATTTTCGAAAAGAGGCAACGAGAAACGACGTAATTCATTTAGTAAAAGCTGAGGATGAAACTACAGGTTCAGATGCACAACTTTACGTATTAGATCAATCGTCGATTGCAACTTATTCAAGAGAACAACAAGCAGGAGAACGTCGTGAAGAGATTATGGAATATACCAAACTTCTAAAGGACTATGGTTTATCATTCCATGAGCTTGCTATGTCATCTCCAAAACATGCAGATTCAAGGAAGACGGCTATTCATATTGCGCAAATCATAGCTGAAACACCTGAATTCTATACCTATCTTATGGCAAACAAAAGATTGCCCATGAAAGAACTTGAAACGACTGTCGAGGTTTCAAGAAAGACGATAGAACGACATAGAAGGTATATAATCGCAGTTACGTTACTGCTCAATAGTCACTTCGTGTACATAAAGGAATACATAAAAGGGGAACTTATATGATGCGGACATACAGAGGCATTGTTTGCGAAAAGAAAAATAAATATAGTGTGTTCCTGACGGATAAAGGTGATTTTCTACGAGGAATCCCAATTGGTGAAACACCGGATATTGGAGATGAAGTCGACTTTCAACTAGTTTCTGCATCTCCTCTCCTTAGTAGAAAAGTGAGGCCAAGATTCGTAGGAGCTGTCATGATTGCTGCAGTGCTTCTCTTTTCCATCGTAGCATCTTTAATTCCCATGAATGATAAAGTGATGGCGTATGTTCAATTGGAAACGGATTCGGCATTGGAGTTGGGTGTCAATCAGAAGGGAAAGGTTATTTCCTTACGTTATTTAAATGAAACGCTTGCTGAACCTAGAAATAGTCTAGTTGAGTGGAAGGGGCATCCTATCCATATAGTGCTGGACACTGCTGTGAAGGAATTATCGGCAGATACCAGTGATGTAAAAGTAATTATTATAACAATCTTTCCAAACGCCAAAAGCCAACATAAGGTGCAAGGAATTGTTGGAAGTGCGGTTCAGGAGGTACGATGTGCACATAAAGAGTTGAC
Source organism: uncultured Sporosarcina sp. (assembly GCA_964632025.1). Classification (GTDB taxonomy): domain Bacteria; phylum Bacillota; class Bacilli; order Bacillales_A; family Planococcaceae; genus Sporosarcina. The sequence goes on along the minus strand of CAZWAW010000003.1, from coordinate 26,942 downwards.
TTGGGAAATTACTGAAAGTACGGCGGAGGAAAGAGTGATGGCGAATGAGAATGAAATGTCCATTCACAAATTCAAAGTGAGTCAACAAGGTTCTCCGATGAATGAAAAGACGCCATCTAAAGAAGTAGATTATGATAAGAAAACAAATTCAGTAAATCCGCAAAGAGAAAAAGATACCCACAAAAATTTGGATAAGCAATCGGTCCCGACTGTGCCGTCTAACCAGAAAAATAATGGGGATGAAAATACGAAGGAATCAAATGAACTTAAAAATTCAAAAATGAGACAACCCGAGACAAAACCGAATAAAGAGCAGGATGAAAAGCTGAAGCATGCCCCGGACGAGAAGGGGAAATCAACTTACCCTGCACCAGAAAACAAAAAAGCCAACGAGGGAAATCAAAACCCAGCTTCAAAACAGCCTAAGGAAAATATAAATCAGCAGAAGCAGCCGGGTACCGACAATAGTCACGGAAGTCAAGAACGTCCTATAGTTGGGAACGGTGGGAAATAGCCTTACTGCTAATCTTTCTAACTGCAATGCCAGAGGATAACCTTTTCTTCAATTCAGGTCTGGTAGTCTGCTATGTACATTTCTTTATTTTATATAGGCCTCTCACCAGTTTATAAACTAGTGGGGGGCCTTTTCTGGATTTTATTTTCGTGAAAATCCTTCCATTTTTTCTCCTCTTCCCACTTTACTACATTCGGGTTAGCGGTCAAATATACTTGTTGCGGTAAAAAAATAAGACAAAATCAAATGTGACCCATCCACAGATTAGCGGATAGGTCACATTTTTGGTTAATGACAGTCATCTATTTAATATAAACATGTCCAACTCGTTTTTACTAAGCTTTCCGTACCATTTCCAGTAACATATGCGCTAGTGTGTGTTGCGCTTCTTTAGAACCGGAAGTCCAAAGCTCCATTAACAATTTCTCCTCCCTATTGCGAGGATCTTCGTGTTTGGCGAGATAGTTTGCAACTAATTCTGTAGTTTTAGCAAGCTTCTCTTCACTCAAGCCCATATTTTCCCCCAACTCAACTTTCTCGGAAAGATACTTTTTGAATCGATTAAAGTTCTCTAAAATCTCATCCTTTTTCTCGACATCAATCTGAGATAATTCTTTTTGTACCTTATCCTTCATATCCACTAAAAACACTCCCTTTTTTGTTTGAACTCATATTGTGTACTTAAACTCAACATTATAAACAGGGAAATAATTGCTATTGTATCGAAGTGAAAAACGAATGTATCAATTTCACTTGTAAGATTAACGTGCATTCCATGTGTTGTAACAAAAAGAAGAAGCAAGTGTTTGCAATTAATTGTTTAGTTCAGACTATATTGCCACCCTCAATCGAGTTGTTGGCTGTTTTTTCGTTATTGGTTGTGCGTTTGTCCGTGTTTTTTTAAAGTCCCCTCAAACATCCTATTTAATATATCTTTCTTTACAAAGCTGTATAATGTAGAGATGCCCTAAACCTTGATATTACTAGGTTGGCAATTAAAAAAAACCTTTATTTGAGAAACATTGTTTATATTGAGTTTACATGCGTCGATTAAAATGAACTAATCGTTGAGCAAAGAAAGAAGGTGTTCACATATGGCGAAGGTATTAATTGTAGATGATGATCCGCATATGCGGGAGTTGGTCGGACTATTCTTACGTCCAGAAGGCTTTGAAATAGTGGAAGCATGTGATGGCATTGAAGCTTTGGCAACTCTAGAGTCATTTAAGGCAGACCTGGTTATATTGGATATTATGATGCCAAACATGGATGGATGGGAGCTGTGCCGAGAAATTAGAAAACAGTTTGATGTCCCCCTTCTAATGCTGACAGCCAAAGGAGATACGGCCCAGAAGGTTAAGGGATTTGAGTTAGGTACGGACGATTATCTTGTCAAACCGTTTGAACCAGCTGAGCTTGTTGCACGGATAAAAGCTTTACTTAAACGCTATCGAATTGCAATTTCACAGACAGTCCAGGTGGGCGAGCTGATGATGAACCGCAAAACATATGAGGTGTTCTTGGGAAACCAAAACGTAGAGCTACCGCTGAAAGAATTTGAATTGCTGTTTAAGTTAGCGAGCTATCCTGGTAAAACCTTTTCGCGGGAGCAGTTGATTGAGGATATATGGGGGTATGATTACGAAGGCACAGATCGAACGGTTGACGTGCATATAAATCGATTGCGCGAGCGCTTTTTCGACAACTCGGGTTCTTTTAAAATCAGCACCATTCGCGGGTTAGGCTATCGCCTAGAGGTAGAAGGTTGAGAAAGGTACTGCGTATCGGGATGGCTATGTGTACGATGTTACTTGTCACTGTCACTTTGTGGTCGCTCGCCTATTTTGGGACCTCGTTACTTTATACTAAATGGAATTTACATACTAGTGACTACTCTAGAGGGCTGATTACGTTGTTCGCTATGATTTTCCTGCTTATACTCACCAAGTGGAGTTTCTCGAGGTTCGGTTCTCCGAGCCGCATGGACTTTATCGCAATGATGATTGGGGCAATGAGGAGGATTTCTAAAGGCGATTTTGATGTCAAGTTAGCAAATCAATTTAAACATAAAAAGAATCACCCTTTTGCAAAAATTGTGGATAGCATTAACGAGATGGCGGTAGAGCTTAATCAGGTAGAACAAATGCGCCAAGAGTTTATCTCCAATGTATCGCATGAAATTCAATCGCCACTTGCCTCGATTAGTGGGTTTGCTACTGTCTTAAAACAAAGCGATTTAACGCTCAATGAACGGGAACATTATCTTGAGATTATTGAAACAGAGAGTAGGCGATTAGCCAATCTGAGCGATAATTTATTGAAACTAACATCCATAGAATCTCAACATCACCCATTTGAGCCAGTAACATATCGTTTGGATAAACAAATTCGTGAGATCATTCTATCCTGTGAACCTCAATGGATTGCGAAATCGTTGGAGTTGGATATCTCATTAGATGAATTGGAAATCACCGCAGACGAAGAGCTGATGAGTCAAGTATGGATTAATCTCATAAACAATAGTATCAAGTTCACACCAAGTGGTGATAGCCTGGGAATTGCTCTTTATCGGCGTGGTCAAGAAGCAGTTGTGACCATTGCTGATACAGGAATGGGCATAGCTGAGGAGGATCAAGCGCATATATTTGAGCGTTTCTACAAAGTGGATAAATCACGTAATCGTATGCTGGGTGGGAGTGGTTTAGGCTTGTCCATTACTAAGAAAATCATCGATATGCATGAAGGTTCCATTCAAGTACAAAGTAAATTGAATGAAGGAACCCTGTTTACAGTCACTTTTCCAATGTAGGGGAGTGGCTGTCAGAAAGTCTATAGAACAAGGAGAGTTTGTGGAATGATAAAACTGTTAAAAAATCTATCGGTCTATAAATGGATTGTACTATCGATATTAGGGCTTGTTTTCATTCAATCGATATCGGATCTATTTTTGCCGACGCTAATGGCGGATATTATCGACAAAGGGGTTGTTGTTGGTGACATCCCGTATATTTGGAAAATCGGTGGTATCATGCTGTTGGTTGCTGCACTTGGGGCAGCTGCATCTGTCGTTGCGAGTTACTACTCTTCAAAAGCGGCAATGGGATTTGGACGGGATATTCGTCGAAAAGTATTTGACCATGTGGAGAACTTTTCTCTTCAAGATTTTGATGAAATTGGCACGGCATCACTAATTACAAGAACGACGAATGATATTACGCAAGTGCAGCAAGTGGTCATTATGATGCTCCGGATGGTCGTGAGTGCTCCGATAATGTTGGTCGGTGGTATTATTATGGCTGTTTCAAAGGATGCAAAATTATCGTTAATCATCGTTGCAGCGATGCCTATATTAATTGGTTCAGTATTGCTTATTCTTTATAAAGGAATCCCGCTGTTCCAAACAGTGCAAACGCGATTGGACCGGTTAAATCTTGTTTTACGCGAGAACTTAACAGGCATTCGCGTGATTCGTGCGTTTAACCACGAAAAACATGAGCAGGTTCGCTTAAAAAAAGCGAATAAAGATTTGACTGATGTATCGATCAAGGTTAACAAAATGATGGCATTTTTAATGCCTGTTATGATGCTTGTTATGAACCTAACCGTCGTAGGCATCATTTGGTTTGGGGGACTACGAATTGATACTGGTGCTATGCAAATCGGGGATTTAATGGCGTTTATTCAATACGTTATGCAGATTATGTTCGCACTTGTTATGGCATCGATGATGTTTGTTATGATTCCTCGTGCTGCTGTTTCAGCAAAACGGATTAACGAAGTGCTTGCGATGAAACCAACGTTTTTGGATGAAGGAACTAAAAAAGCGGACAAAGAGCCGGGGACACTGGAATTTGACCATGTATCATTCAGCTATCCGGGTGCCCAGGCGCCGGCATTATCGGATGTTAGTTTTACCGCGAAATCGGGTGAAGTGACCGCTATTATCGGCGGGACAGGCGCGGGAAAAACAACGCTTATTAACCTGATTCCACGGTTTTATGACGTGACTTCCGGTACGATTCGCGTCAATGGTGTCGATATTCGCGAATCATCACAAGAAGAAGTACGTTCGAAAATTGGCTTTGTTCCACAAAAAGCGCTGCTCTTTTCCGGTACGATTGCTGAAAATATTCGTTTCGGTAAACGAGATGCAACGCAAGCCGAAATCGAACATGCTGCTCGAATTGCGCAAGCAGAAGATTTCATTTCGAGAATGGATGACGGCTACGATGCTGTTATTTCTCAAGGTGGATCGAATATTTCTGGAGGTCAGAAACAACGACTGTCGATTGCACGTGCATTAATTCGGAAACCAGACATTTACATTTTCGATGATAGTTTCTCTGCGCTTGATTACAAAACAGATGCCAATTTACGTGCGGCGCTAAAAGATGAAACGAAGCAAGCGACCGTCGTCATCGTTGCACAACGTGTTAGTACTGTAGTCGATGCCGATCAAATCATTGTCGTAGAAAATGGTGGAATTGCCGGCATTGGTACGCACGCGGAACTTCTTGAACATAATCAGGTCTACCGTGAAATCGTAGAATCACAGATCTCGGAGGAGGAAATCGCATGAGTGAACAAAAACAGTCACGACCTCAAGGCGGAGCCCCAATGGGACCTGGCGGAGGAAATATGATGATGATGATGAAGGGGCAAAAGGCCAAGAATTTTAAAGGCACATTACGCCGACTGATTGGTTATTTATTGCCCCGTCGCAATGCATTAATCGCTGTATTTTTCGCGGCAATTTTAAGTACGGTCTTCATGATTGCAGGGCCTAAAATAATGGGGAATGCGATTACCGAATTATTTGAAGGAGCTTATGGCAAATTCATGAAAGTGCCTGGAGCAGCGATTAATTTCGAGGCAATCGGTAAAATACTCCTTTTACTAGCGGGTTTGTATGTTATCAGTAGCTTATTTAGCTATATCCAACAATACATCATGTCGAGTGTGGCACAAAAAACGGTATATGATTTAAGGGAAGACGTCAACGGGAAGCTTGAGACACTACCGCTCAGCTATTACGACGGCCACCCTGTGGGAGATATATTAAGTCGGGTAACGAATGATATTGATACAATTGGAAGCACATTGCAACAGAGTTTGACGCAATTTATCACATCGGTTGTAACAATCGTTGGAATTCTTATCATGATGTTAACAATCAGTCCCGTGTTAACGCTTATTGCGCTCGTCAGTTTACCTTTATCATTGCTTGGTATGCGACCGATTTTGAAAAGATCACAAAAACATTTCGCCGACCAACAACGTACGCTCGGTCAATTGAATAGCCATGTTGAAGAGATGTATACAGGTCACCAAATCGTCAAAGCATTTGGCCATGAGCGAAAATCCGTTGCTGAATTTGATGAGGTGAATGAACAATTATATGATGCGGGCCGTAAAGCTCAATTCATTTCGGGGATTATCATGCCAATGATGTCTTTGATTGGGAATCTCAGCTATGTCGTTATCTGTGTTGTTGGTGGTATTTTAGTGACACAGCGCGCCATCTCAATCGGGGATATTCAAGCATTTATTACGTATACACGTCAATTCACGCAGCCGATTATGCAAACTGCTAATATCGCAAATATCATTCAGTCAACAGTCGCGGCAGCAGAGCGTGTTTTTGAACTTCTTGATGAGAAAGAAGAAGTAAAAGAAGTGACGACTGTGACTTTAACGCGTGCAGAAGGTACAGTGTCATTTGAACACGTTGACTTCGGTTACGGAGATAAGTTGTTAATTGAAGATATGAACATTGACGTGCACCCAGGTCAAACAGTCGCAATTGTAGGACCTACAGGTGCTGGGAAAACGACATTGATTAATTTGCTAATGCGTTTTTACGAACTGAACGGCGGGAAGATTACAATTGACGGACTCGATACACGGGATATGTCGCGTGAAGATCTTCGAACGACTTTTGGAATGGTACTCCAAGATACATGGCTATTTAATGGGTCGATTAAAGAAAACATCGCTTTCGGAAAAGAAGGCGCAACGGATGATGAGATTTTCGCTGCATCGAAAATGGCCCATGCCGATCACTTTATTCGCACATTGCCCGAGGGCTATGACACAGTCTTGAATGAGGAAGCATCAAACATTTCGCAAGGACAAAAGCAGCTCATTACGATTGCCCGTGCTGTTTTGGCAAATCCTCCGATTATGATTTTGGATGAAGCGACGTCGAGTGTAGATACAAGGACGGAACTCCTTATTCAACAGGCGATGAATCGTTTAATGGAAGGGCGAACGAGCTTCGTCATTGCTCACCGTCTTTCAACGATCCGAGATGCTGATTTAATCATCGTAATGGATCAAGGGAAGGTAATTGAACAAGGGACACATAACCAGCTGCTGGAGGAGAATGGCTTTTACGCAGATCTGTACAACAGCCAGTTTTCTAATAAACCTGCAGTGTAATTACAAAAGTGGAGCGCCTGTTCTGCCCGACAAGCAGGAGGGATGCAGTTCAATCCCTTCCGGAAGGCTTGAAGATAAGGGCGCTCTTTGCCTTTATCAGCAAGACTGAAGTGGCTCGAGGGGCAAGGCGCTGGAGTCTGGACGACACATAAATACCCCATCCACGAGTTTATTTCTGGGATGGGGTATTTTTATGCCCTTGCGAAAGGTCCGTTTGAGGTGCATACTATTTTAGTAGCTTATTATACGTATAGGAGTTAATAAAAAATGAAAACTGATGTAGTAACACTCAAAAAAATGACGCCTGCTTACGATCCATGGGAAGCCTATTTGGATGTACAGGAGCATGGTAAACTGACATTGTCGAGCATTGAATTCACGACGACGTATTTATGCAATATGCGCTGTGAACATTGTGCAGTCGGCTATATGTTACAGCATAAAGACCCGGACGCATTACAAGTAGCATTACTTCTGTCTCGCCTAGACGAAATCCCTCATTTACGAACTATAAGTATCACAGGCGGAGAGCCGATGTTCTCTAAAAAGTCGGTAGAGAACTATGTTTTACCGTTATTGAAGTATGCCCATGAACGTGGAGTCCGCACACAGATGAATTCGAACTTAACGATGCCACTCGACCGCTATATGGCGATTGCACCGTATTTAGATGTCTTACATATTTCACATAACTGGGGCACAGTCGACGATTTCGTGGATGGTGGATTCGCCAATATGGAACGCAAACCGCCTCGGGAACGCCGCGCTGAGCAATTCCAGCGTATGATTGATAACAGCCGCGCATTGGCTGAAGCAGGTGTCATGGTTTCAGCGGAGACGATGTTAAATAAACGTACGTTGCCGCATCTTGAACATATTCATCAACAAGTTGTAGAGGAAATGAAATGTGC
>CAZWAW010000003.1:0-18976 GCA_964632025.1 uncultured Sporosarcina sp. | reverse complement strand
CGTCTGAACGTTAATATTTTCACTGGAGATGTGATTGTCACAGATTTTGGTGATACACCGCCAATGGGTAACATTCAAAAGGAGTCACTCCTAGTCATGCTCGACCGCTGGCTTGAGAGACCACTTGCAAAAACAATTGGTTGCCATTGTCCAGCAGTTAACTGCTTAGGGCCGAATCTATTGGTAAAAGATGCGTATTATCCTGAGATGGATTTCACGAAGAGGGAAACTTCAATTACGCGTTAATTCAAAATGAAAACGACACTACCATGGGCAATTGAATGCTCATGGTAGTGTCGTTTTAAATTTTATCTACTCTTCACCCAAAAATCAGTTTGTATTTTTAAATAAAATGAACGATTTGTATTGTTGAACTGTCTAATAAGTAACTAGGAGGTGGGAGTATGGATATTGAATTAGCGAAACGGGCCATTGCAGGTGACGAACAGGCCATATTAGAACTATTAAAACTACACGAAGACACATTTTATCGTACGGCATATGCTTATTTAAAAAACGAGCATGATGCCGTTGAAGCAATACAAGAACTTACATACCGAACATTAAAAAAGATTCATACCGTAAAAGAACCATCATACATAGGAACGTGGTTTGTACGCATATTAATAAATATTTGTCTCGATACGAAAAAGAGACAAGAGAAATTACTATACAATCATGAACTCGAAATAGCGTCGAAAGATCATTACCCCTTTGAAATAGTGGATATTATCGCAAGCCTCCCCAAAGAACAACAAGAACTTATTTACTTAAAATACTTCCAAGATTTAAAAAATGGGGAAATTGCACAGTTGAAGAAAATTCCCGAAGGTACTGTGAAGTCAAGGTTACACACAACGTTAAGAAAATTACGCGTACTCATTGGAAGGGAGGGGGTGTAAATGCCGAACATTAAAGAGCATGATTTGAAGAAGCTAACAGAAGAGTTGGCAAGCATTGAAATACCCAAAGAAGCCTTACATCAGGCACGGTTAAGAGCGGTAAATAAAATTCGTTTAGAAAGGAGAAGAAAGCATCGTCTGTATTCGGTCGCAAGTGCAGCTGCTATTGTATTGTTACTATTTGTGACATCAGTTCGCGTATCACCCGTTTTTGCACAGGTTGTGGCGAAGATCCCAGGATTTTCTTCTTTAGTTGACATGATTGCCTATGACAAAGGAATAGAAGACATTGTCGGAAATAATTACTATGAAGAACTCGGAATTGTTGTAACAGAAGGAGATTATACGTTGACATTACAAGGTGTTGTGGCTGATCATTCTGGCATGATAGTATCATACAAACTAGAAGCACCCTCTGATCTTTCGAAATTGGATAACAACTATATGTTCGTGTCTCAACAAGGCATTCCACTTAGTGTCGGAACTTCTTTCAGTGGACCTCCGTTGGATGAAACAACTGTACTTGAACAAAAAATAGAAATTGTTTCACCTGAAGGTCTATCGTATGAAAATAAAACGTTTGAGTTTAATATTCACTTGAGTGATACAGCGAAGACAAAGTTCACTGTGCCATTTACACTTACCAAACCAATTGAACAACCAAAAGTTTATGAGGTCAACCAATCTGTTGTAGTAGATGGCCAGAAACTCGAAGTAAAACAACTGAAAATTTCACCGTTACGAGCAGAGATTAAAATAGCAGTTGAAGAACAGAATACAATGCAATTACTAGATTTTACATCTGTCCGGCTAATTGATGAAAAAGGTGAGGATTGGGGTAAAATTCGAAATGGCACGATAGGATTCGGAACATTACGTGATGGTGAAGTAAGTGTATTTATTCAAAGCAATTACTTTAGACAGCCGAAGAAATTAACGTTAGAGATTGACAAAATTGAAGCACTTCCGAAAAACTCTGACTACATCAAGGTGGATTTTGAGCAAAGAAAAGTGCTATATGTGCCGAGTGAACTGGATATCGATGTTCAAGTTACATCGAGCAACACATTAGAAATCGCCTACCCAACTGCCAGTCCAAATCACACTAAGGAACTATTGTATGGTGTAGTAGATCAAGACGGCAATGAGTATAATATCAGTGAAACAATGACTTCTTCAAGTGAACAAGAATCCTATATCGAATCGACCTATACATTTAACTTTGAAAAAGAAGTGAATCCAATTCGACTGTATATCAGTAGCTATCCACTGTATTTAGATGGCAAGGTAGAAGTGAATATACCGTTGGATTAATAGGCTTTCGCTGCCTATCGATCAATTGGATTTTGGCTATTAATTTATCAGGCTTCAAAACGACGTCCCTTATGAGTAAATTAAATCTCATAGAGGCGTCTTTTTTAATCCTCAAATAATGAAATTAATAAGCTGTTAACCGCGTATTAATGATAAAGGATGCTTTTTGCAGAGTTAATGATATGGACAGAAATAAACCACTACTACAAGGAGCGCTGATGTGAAAAAGCAATTATCGTTAATAGTTCTGATGTTACTATTAACCGGGTGTGATCCGGATTTTTCATTTTCAGAAATAAGCATAGCTAATGCAAATGATGGTGTACAGGAATTTATTCAGTATGCTGAAGTGAGAAATGGTAACTATCTTTACCTTGATGGTAAAAAAGGAATATATGTATTTATAAATGGGATTTACGTTAATCAAGGAAGCGATGCTGTTTATTTTAGTGACTTTAATGTAAGTGCTCAGCAGGACACACTGAACGTGTTTATTAATCAAGAATATGACTCTGACTACTCAAACACGACATTAAAATATCAAGTGCTATATAAAATTTATACAGTAGAGAAATATGATACGATAAACCTTTTTATCAATGGAAAACCCGTTTCGTTCGATGAAATATTCGGCAATGAACAATTAATCGTGTATGACATGTAGCTACGGGTAATTGCATGAGATAATCAAGTCCTCGAAGCAATGTCACGTATGCCAGGTGGTGTTGTACGATTAGTCGATTGAACTCTATCCGAAATCGGCAAAGACGTATAAAATGGATAATAAGGTCGGTAAAGTGAATATTGTTTATACATCAAGATAAAAGGACTTACAGAAATGGGGTATAAGGATGGCGGACTATAGTGAACCTTCCTTCTTACTATTTTCAATGGCGCATATGGCGGCAATAGGCGTGTTGTGCCTGTCGATTTTTTTGTTGTTTATGTCAAGAGAAAAATGGTCGCTGTCTCAGAAATATGAACGTCTTTTTGCGCTATCTTTATTGGTAATGGAAGTCCTTTATCATATTTGGATGATTGCGACTGGGAAATGGGGGCTAAGCGATTCGTTGCCGCTAGAATTATGTAGCATTAGTCTACTTGTTGCAATTGTTCTCCTATGGACGGGGAACAATCATTTAATCGATTTCATCTTTTTCGCGGGTATCGGAGGGGCGCTTCAAGCGATGGCGACTCCTGTTTTAGATGTAGGATTTCCGTATTTCAGGTACTTTCACTTTTTTTACACACATATCGGAATTATAATAACGGCTCTTTATTTTACGTGGATGAAGGGATACAGGCCAACTTTTAAAGGTGTTCTCAAAACAATGATTATTTTAAACTTGTTGTTGCCACTAATATTTGCGGTTAATGTGTTATTCCAAGGCAATTATATGTTCTTAAGGGAAAAACCATTCAACGGAAGTTTGCTTGACTACTTAGGACCCTATCCGTGGTACATTGTATCGCTCGAAGGAGTAGCATTTTTTATATTCATCTGTTTATGGCTACTATTTAGAAAGTGGCATTTTCCTGTTGGGTCACGTTAACTACATCTTAAGACTGAGATACAATCACTTCTCAGGTCCATTTGAATGAAATTCCAATCCATTATACTAAATTATAAGCAGTGAATTGATTGCAAGAGCTACTCGACCAACTCGGAGAAGAGGGATGAATTCATATCGGCTTCGTTTAATGCAAAGAACATCGGATACACAAAAAGCTTAAAACATAAATAAGGGGGGTTGACACAAAATGTTATTTAGAAATAAAGTGTTCATTATCGTAGCATTGGTATTGCTTGTTGTTGGTGGAATTACATTAATGTTCAATACCGGTAATCACTTTGAAAATAACGCCAAGAAAAAAGTAATTGATGATCAATCATTTACGAAAATTGAAATTTTGACTACCAATGCAGCGGTGGAAATCGTGCCAACCAAAGATACGGTAACGACAGTGTCGTATTCAGGGAAGACAAAGAAAAGGTCGAAATTCATTTTCGAGGCTGATGTAAAAGAAAATACACTATCCGTACAGTTTAAAGAAAAGCGGCGAAGTTTCATTAATTTTGGATTTTCCTCATTAAACTTAAAATTAGTCGTGAAAGTACCTGAAAAACAGTATGATCGAATTCAAGCGGAAAGCGATAACGGGCGGATCAAAGTGGAGAATATTCAAACGAAAGAGTTGGCACTGGAGACAGACAATGGTGCGATTGAGTTAAAAACGATTGATGCTACAACTGTCAATGTTAAAACAGATAACGGAGCAATTATACTGGATCATGTAGATGGTACGATTATTGGTAGAACAGATAACGGGAGAATTTCCCTTGTAACAAACAATTTAGATCGACCAATTGAATTAACGACAGATAACGGTAAAATTGAGATTCAAACTGAAAAAGAACCGACGAATGCTATAATTGATGTTAAAACGGACAACGGACGAATCGATGTTTTTGGATATGAAAACAAACATACGAAGTTCGGCAACGGTAAGTATTTGATTAAATTAAGAACGGATAATGGGAGAATAACGATAACGAAATGATAGGAAACATTCTATCATTTCGTTTTTTCTATTGATTGGAGTGCTTTGTAATCAGCTTCCGTGTCGATATCGAATACTAGCCTCTTATCCGTACATGGCAATAGCATTCCCTTGTGTAGAAAATCGCCTTGTAAGATAGCTTTTGCTCCTTTGTCTCCACGTAACTCTAGTAGTTCGGTGTACATGGAAGACGAAAAAAGGACAGGCGGCATAATTATCTGTTCATAAGTGGTAGTGACGTATCTGCACGTAGGGTTGTTCTTTCTGCATGCAATCATTTCTTCGAGCATTTGAACGGTGATGAAAGGTTGATCTGCCAGCATGACGATGACGGCATCCACTCGATCAGTTTGTGCCTGTTGAATGCCACAGCGCAATGATTCGGACTGACCTTCATGTGCGGTGGGACATTTTATGAATGTACATCTCGTATCTACCTTCATTTCAGCTGGAAGCCAATCTACATCGTCCTCAACCTTTGTAATGATATAGACTTTATCGAGCGACGATTTCAAAGCTGTTTCAAGAGCCAAGCTACCTACCGTCATTGTTCCAACAGACAGTGCCAACTTATTACACCCCATACGGCTGCTATTTCCTGCAGCAAGATAAATTCCAACGATTTTCATATCCTTTTCCCCCTTCTCACTGCAATCAGTTCCGCTACAATACTAACAGCAATTTCCTCAGGTCCATCTGCACCAATAGAAAGCCCTACAGGCGAATGAACCTTATCGGGAATTTCTCCACCGAGTAGGCGTTCCGTTCTTTTTTTCGAACCTAAAATGCCGAGATACAATAATTGACGATCACAAAGTCGTTGCATTAGTTTCGCATCCAACTGGAAATCATGCGTCATAATGACAACTGAATCGAGTGGACTTAGTGAAATATTGGCGATTAGTTTCTCAGTGTTACCAACCTGAAAAGATATTGCAGAAGGAAAATGAATTTCATTACAAAGCGCACCCCGCCAATCAAACAGATGCACAGCATACCCAACGTTTCCAGCAAGTCGTGCAAGCGGCCGTGCATCAACGCCCGCACCGATTATATAAAGGGCAGGTTGAGGCCATATAAGTTGAAAATAAATCATTTCGTCTTTGTCGCCCTTATTTTTTTGTCCTACTTTGTTTTGAAACGGAGTGAAGGCATCTAGTTCGAAGGGGATTTCACCTTGCCAGTTGTCGAGGCAGTTTGTGCTTTCGTTTAAAAATGCATAGTTGTCAAAATCACTTATTGATTGGATAAATAAAACGGGTTCCATGGCCCAGAACTGTTTGTGCATTAAGGTTAGAAAGTGCCGGAAATCATTATCGATATCGCGCACAAAGACTGAGACAACTCCATTGCATCCCGCACCACGCCCCCAACCAAGGTCATCTTCAGCACTTAAGTCATAGTGAATAATCTCTACTTTTCCTGTATTAAACAACTCTATGGCACGATTATGTAAATCACTTTCAAGACAACCACCACTGATGACACCGACACGTGCACCATCCTCTTGAATCAGCATCCAGGTCCCTTCCTTCCGGTAAGCAGAACCCTCCACTTGGCAAACCAGGGCAAGTACAACAGGTTGGACATCACTCAATACAGTTTCAATCATTTGCTGAATCGATTGCAAATTCTCACCTCATTTCTTTTCATCCACTGTCGCCATCTAGCTAACCTTCTATTCATTCTCTAATATCGTCTCCACATTATAATCTGTCGTTGTTTTGGTTAGAATGCGAGAGAAGTATATAACTTTTCGGGGGTGTGGTATTTGGGTAATTATTTACTTCCCGTCGTAATCGGAATCATTTTCGGCTTTATGGCACGGACACTTTTATTACGTACTGATTTCCGGCAATACCCGACGTATCCGACAGGGCGCATTATTCACCTCTCCTTTGGTTTCATTGCGGCTTTCATTGGTGCAGTGGCGATTCCGGCAGTGTTGGAATCTGATTGGACTGCTGTTACATTCCTCGGTCTCGCTGCCACTCAGTTTCGAGAAGTCCGAAAAATGGAAAGGGATTCACTCCAAAATATTGATAATAGCGAACTTGTAAAGCGTGGGACGCCATTTATTGAGGGGATGGCACAAGCGTTTGAAAGTCGGAATTATTTAGTGATGTTCACGGCACTTGTGACTACGTTGTGTGCCGTATTTTCCTTCTGGTTAGGAATTATCGGCGGGATTGTCATGCTAGTCATTGTGAAGTTCAACATGTCAGGAAAGTTATTGAATGCAATCGCAGATGTTACAGAAGCGGAGATACGTTTTGAAGGCCCGACGCTTTTTGTAGGTGATATCCTCATTAAAAACGTGGGGCTGGAAGATACAAGAAAAATAATTACCGAAAAGGCCGTTGGTGCAATAATCACCCCGAAAAATCAAAATAGTATTGTCACTTTGTCCTTCCTTGGGCAGCGACAAGCAATGTTGCACCATGTCGCTACTGTCCTGGGCAGTTATCTCGATTCCGGTGAACCGGCATTGATTCCGCTTACGAAAAGAGATATGGAGGACGGTCGAATCGCATTGTTCTTTTTGCCGCGCGAAAAAGATTTCCATCAAATCAAGGCCGTATTAGACAATGTCCCCATACTGGATAGTGCGATCCGGATGCCTAAAGAAGCGGATAAAGGAAAATAGGGGAACGAAAGCTAAAATGCGCGACGTTTAATGGACAGCTATCCGGAGTCTGTATTATAAGGAGTTGAGTGGATTGGTAAATCAGCACGCAGAGATTATCGCTATCATCACGATAAAACCAGAATCACTACAGGGCGGTGGCGCGCCTGTTTTCATTGTGAAAGATCAAAAGGAATTACAGAAAATTAGCATGACACTAGAGAAGATAATGGATGCTTCAGCACATGAGATTGAAGAGAATACACTTATAATTGTTGCACGCTAAAATTCAGGAGGTATTTGTCATGAATCAACCAATCCGGACAATCGTGGGGAAGTCTGAGAAGAGGATTGATGCCGTGGAAAAAGCAACAGGTAATTTAAGATATATCTCGGATTATACGGTTCCTGGTATGTTACACGCTAAACTGGTGACCAGCACTCATGCACATGCCACCATCAAATCCATTGATACGTCCGAGGCTTGGGATGTTCCTGGGGTGCGTGCAATCGTGACTGGAGAGGTTTTCCCATTTCATATTGGCCCGATTCTTGCAGACCGCCCACCATTGGCATTCGGCAAGGTACGGTATTATGGGGAGCCGGTAGCGATTATTGTGGCGGATTCTGAACATCAAGGAAAACTGGCGGCAAGTAAGGTGAAAGTCGAATACGAACCGCTACCCGTCGTGAATTCAGTCCAGCAGGCATTCCAAACTGACGCACCATTAGTCCATGAAAATTCCGGAGACTATACAAAAATAATCGATAACGTCTATCCTGTTCCCGGAACAAATATCGCTAGTCACATTAAAATCCGCAAAGGGGATATTGGCACTGTCTGGGCTGATTGTACAGAAACGATATCGGCTACCTATTCATTCAACCTTTCCGATCATGCTGCGATGGAAACGCGAAGTACTCGGGTAGAAATCAATCCGGACGGGAAAGTGATTGTCCATTCCTGTACACAATCCCCTTATATGATAAAAAAGGTATTTAACCAGTTTTTTAATATTGAAGTGGGCAATGTTATCGTTCATGTTCCGTTGCTTGGCGGTGCTTTCGGTGGAAAAGGAGCCATTCAATTAGAGCCACTTGCTTATTTGGCATCGAAAGCTGTCGGTGGGAAAATGGTCAAGCTGCAGTATGAACGGGAAGAGGATATGATTACCGCCCCGTGTCATATCGGTCTCGACGCAACGATAAAACTTGGTGTGACGAAAGAAGGGAAATTGATGGCGGGACAGTATACATTCCTCATTGATTCAGGTGCCTATACAGACCATGGGGCGGGTATGACACAGGCAATTGCACTCGATTGCACGGGACCATATGATGTCCCAAACGTATGGTGCGACTCCTACTGCATGTATACGAATCATCCGTACGCAACGTCATTCCGAGGTTACGGCCATCTAGAGCTGACTTTTGCTATCGAGAGAACGATGGACATTTTAGCTAAGCAATTGAATATGGATCCGATTGAATTACGAATATTGAATGTGATTAAACCTGGAGATACAACACCTACCCAAACGGTACTCACAACAAATAATATAGGGGATACTGAAAAATGTATTATTCGAGCAAAAGAATTGATTGGCTGGGATGAAGGGCAAAGAATCGCAGTTAGTAAAAATATAGTGCGAGCAAAGGGAATCAGTTTGTTTTGGAAAACGTCGAAGACAGCGACGAATGCCCAAGCAGGGGCAGTTATCACATTTGAAGCAGATGGAGCTGTGAATTTAAACTGTGCTGCAATTGAACTTGGACAAGGAACGAAAACTGCCCTTGCACAGATTCTTGCTGAAAAGCTGAAAATGCCGATGGATAAAGTTCACGTGATCATGGAAGTGAATACACAGTATGATCCGCATCAATGGAGCACCGTAGCGAGTAGTACGACATTCTTGGCGGGACGTGCAGTACTAGCTGCCGCTGAAAGTGCAATTAAACAAATGAAAAAAACGGCTTCCATTGTATTGCAATGTTCCGAAGAGGATTTAGAAGTGGGGGGCGGACGCGTCTATTTAGTACCTGACCCCGCTTACGGAGTCGAAATAAAGGACATTGCTTTAGGCTACACATTACCTAACGGCTATGCAGTAGGTGAGCAGATTATAGGAACTGGCTCTTATATTCAACGCCATTTGACACCGATGGATAAGGAAACTGGTTTTGGGAAACCAGGGTCATGGTGGTCTGTAGGATCACAGGCGGTAGAAGTCGAATGGGATGAACGTAATTACACATACAAAATACTGAAAGCTGTAACGGTGCTTGACGGTGGTACCATTATTAATCCCATGATGGCGACGCAGCAAATGCGGGGCGGCATGTATTTAGGGTTAAGTTTTGCTAGCAGTGAATCGTTTCATTTTGATAAAAATGGTGTAGTGGAGAACGCGGATCTGCGTACTTACCATATACTTCGTTACGGGGAACAGCCGGTAGAGTATTTGGTCGATTTTATCGAAACACCATTTGCGGACGGACCGTATGGTGCACGGGGAATCGGGGAACACGGAGTAATCGGTATGGCAGCGGCGTTAGCGAATGGACTTTCCGAGGCGGCGCAAGTTGAATTGAACGAACTACCGCTCATTCCGGAATTAATATGGAAAACAAAGAAGGAGAGCGGACAATGATTGCATTCGATTTTAACTACTATAAGCCTTCAACCATTGCCGAAGCTTTAGAGACGTATGCTACAGCGACTAGTCTCCGGAAAAAAGTTATCTATTATTCAGGAGGAACAGAATTCATTACGTTCGCACGGACGAATAAAATGCATGCCGATGTGGTAATTGATATTAAAGGGATTGCTGAATGCAATGTATGTGAAATCCAAGGGGGGCAGCTTATTATTGGTGCGGCAATTTCCTTAAATATACTGGTGGAAACAAATCTGTTTCCCTTATTAAGTCAAACTGTTAAGCAAATTGCCAATCATTCTTCACGAAACAAAATTACAATAGGCGGTAATATAAATAGTCAATTGATTTACCGGGAAGGCGTTTTACCATTTCTATTAACCGATGCAAAGGTGAAAATCGCCCTACAGGGAGAAGAAATAGTTGTTCCATTGAAAAAAATATTCGATCGAAAGATGATTTTAGATGAAGGCGCATTCCTTGTTCAAATCATCGTCGATTCATCATTTATCGATTTGCCTTTTATTAGTTTTAAACGGACTCAAATGACTAAAGTGGGTTATCCTGTCGTCTCCTTGGCGGCTTTGTTGAAAGAGAACCAAATCCATGTCGCTTTTAGCGGGTTGTGTAGTTTTCCATTTCGTTCAAGGAAGATAGAAGCGATTGTTAATGATGATTCATTATCTGAGAGTGAAAGAATTGAACAAATAGCCTCCCATCTTCCAGCACCGATTGTGGATGACTTGCACGCATCCGCAGCTTACCGTGAATTTGTGTTAAAAAACCTGTTAGCAGATACGTTTGAAGTTTTGGAGGGGAAAACGTGATCAATTCCATTGATACAACAAAAACAATTATTCAACTTCTTGTGAATGGTGAAACCCACGATGCGGTCATCCGGTACGCCGATACGCTTTTACATACATTACGCGAGCAACTTGGCTTAACTGGTGCAAAAAAAGCATGTGAAAACGGCGATTGTGGGGCTTGTACAGTCCTTGTAAACGGGGAACCAATGCATTCATGTCTATCCTTATCAGTTGAAGCGGTAAATGAACCAATTACCACAATCGAGGGGTTGTTGGATTCTCCGGTTCAAAAAGCATTCATTGAGAAATGGGCCATTCAATGCGGCTACTGCACGTCAGGGTTCATCATCAACGCACATGCCCTTATTGAAAAGCATCCTGACGCTGAAGACGAGACGATTGAAGAATGGCTTCAGTCGAATCTATGTAGGTGCACGGGCTATCAGGAGATTAAAGAAGCAGTAAAAGCGGCGTTACTCGAAAAGAAAAACCTGCCTTCGACTGGTTGAATAAGTCAAAGGCAGGTTATTAACCTTTTTTGAAGCTATTATTTCCACTATTTAGGGAATGGATAAGCTGTAAGGTTTGCGCCGCCTGTTCGATTTGCTGCCGAACTTGCTCCAATTGTTGCTGAACTGCGGTCGTCGATTGGGTAACCGCGGTCCCTTGCATTTGATCCAGCAGCTGTGATGCTTGGTGAAGCTGTTGCTGTGCTTGTTGCAACGATTGAAGGTCAGTCGTTGAAGTGCTCAACTGAATCGTTTGCATTGCCTGCTGCATTGCTTGTAGTGCTTGTTTCTTTTGACCTTGGAATTGTTGCTCCGTATGTGCTTGGTCTTTTTCAGATTGTTGTTTCAAGAGGAAGTCTCCTTTCATTTGAAATGGACTTGTCCTCGTTAGTGTTAGTGAAATCAGTCCTTTTTAATCAATGATTATAGGACAGCTTTGACTATTCAAAACGATATAAAAACAACCCATCCCTGAGTAAAAGTCTCATTGGGCTGGGTTATTTAAGCTTATTGGTAACTGGTAACCAGTTGTTTCGCTTATTGATTGGTCTTTTTTATTCTAATTAATCTAATTCCTCGTGAATTATGTCCGGAATACGAAAAAGATTCCTTAACTTTACCACTTTAGTGTCATTAGTAAATGACAACAATCACCTGGATTTTCGTCGTTGTTTAACTCAATACGAATTCCAGTTGGGCTAAAATATGTTTTGATTTTTAATGTAATGCCTGTCGATACAATTAATTCCTCTACCTTTTTTGTATTTGATAGTTGTGCTGCTTCCATTAACTCATGTGCAAATTCTTTAGAGTTAACAATCTTGGCTGCTAATAAATCCGCCTGTTTCAATAGTTCTTGAAATCTTTGTGCGGAAGTATTCAACACTTGCGTATTTATAGCTGGAAAAGGACTTGGTGGTCTTAAAATGGTCTGTGGTTGTAACTGCTCATTGTACAGCCACCGTGGATTAGAATATGGATAAGCCCAGTGTGGATAAGGGTTATAGTGCATAAGAGTACCTCCATTCCAAGTATCGGGTATCCTAGTCTATGTTCGGTGGCTCTGTGCGGTTAAGGTTATTGGAAGTATAGATAGATGAAAACTAGCGTCTTTTTCGGATAGTAAAGTTGTCTTCCAGTAACAACCAGTTTTGTGGGAACGGGTAACCAAGAACCCAGTAACTGATTCCGCGTAAATTATAGTCTTTTACCACATCAAACTTAGCCTGCGCACTACGGGCATCTTCGAACCAGACTTCATGGTTACGCCCCTGTTCATCCGTGTATCGATAGAATGGAGACTGAGCAATGGGGTCATATTGAATAGCCGCCCCGTATTGAATCGCCCGGCGGATTGCTTCCTGCTGACTAAATGTTTCCGCCTCTTGTCCTTGTACGTGAGGAAGCAACCAGTCGCGCGCATAGATTTGAAAACCAAACAAGATTTTGTTTCTTGGGATAACGGTGACTGCGTAATCTAGCACCTTTTTTATTTCATTTAGCGGTGAAATTGCCTGCGGAGGACCTAATCGATAACCCCATTCATAGGTCATCAATACGACGAAATCAACGATTCTTCCATGTGCTTCGTAATCATGTGCTTCATATAATAACCCTTTTTGTTCATCGCTAATCTTTGGAGCAAGTGCTGTTGAGACGGAATACCCTTCCGGATGCAAGCGGTCCACTGCACGCTGTAAAAATTGGTTATAGTTTTCACGGTCGGACGGTAACACATTTTCAAAATCAATATTCAATCCCTGATAGCCTTTTTCTTTCATGACTTTTAAAATATTGGTTAATAACACATCCTGGATATCAGTACTTGCAAGGATTGTATGTGCAAGACTAGATCCGGCGGCAGTGGCACTGAAATTTGTAATGGCCATTATTGGAACGACTCTTTCGGCTGTAGCAGATTGAAGCATGGCGGTATCGTCAAGGGAAGTTAGTCCACCGTCTTCACGTACCGAATAGACAAAAGGCATCCAATAGGTTAAATACTGGCCTACTTCTTGAATTTCCCTAGCCCCGGTTTCCCCTGTATTGATTGTGTAGGCATTCACGTCAATAACTGGTTTACGGGCGGGAATGGTTAAAATTGTTCCAGATATAATCAAATTGGGATCTTGAATTTGATTCGTCTCACTAATTTCTGTGACAGTTGTACCATAACGGCGTGCAATTCCTGTTAAATTTTCACCAGGTTGTACCCTATGGGTCTGGGGAGGTGTTGGAATGACTAGAGCCAACCCACTTACTAGTTTACTTGGACTTTCCAACTGGTTAGCTGCCACGATTTGGTTTACAGTGACGCCGTAGCGTTGTGCAATCAGCCATAATGTTTCCCCTGGATGTACTACATGAATTTGCATATAGGTCTCTCCTCGTATATTCATATCTTTTATGATATTCAAAAGGGACGGGGGATAGTATTGGTTGAGTGTGAAATACTCCTTTTCGTTAAAAGTAAAAAACCTGTCAACGCCGAATTGCAATCAGTCATTGACAGATTTTTCGCCTTTTTATAAAGTTATTAATCCAGGTGTGTAACGATGGAATGTCCCGTAGCGTTTGCAATGTTGATTGATATTTATGCTCACATTTAAACATAAAAAATAACCTATCCCTTTCATGCCATAAACACTGAATCTTCAAGTATTGTATAATTAGATTGTTGAATGTATCCGAAATTTATGCAACGAACTATAAGGGAGTTGAGGTGCAGAAATGATTAAAGCGGTGCTATTTGACTTGGATGGAACTTTGTTAGATCGAGACGCATCTGTAGAAATTTTTATTAATTCACAGTACGGGCGTTTAAATAAATCGGTGGGACATGTCCTGAAAGAGCAGTATGTTTCGAGGTTTATTGAGTTAGATTGCCGAGGATACGTCTGGAAAGATAAAGTATTTCAACAAATGGTTTCAGAATTTAATATAACGGCGCTAACCTGGGAACAATTACTTCAGGATTATGTGAATCATTTTAAAGAGCATTGCGTTCCATTTCCTAGCCTCCATAAAATGTTGACAACACTAGCAAATCAATCGATTGTCCTAGGGATTATTAGTAATGGGAAAGAGCAGTTTCAGATGGATAATATAATGGCGCTTGGTATTGAAGACTACTTTGAAACGATTTTAATATCTGAAAAGGAAGGCATTAAAAAACCGGACCCACGAATATTCAAGAAGGCGTTAGCACAACTTAATGTATCCGCAAATGAAAGCCTTTTTGTCGGGGATCATCCAGGAAATGATGTGAAACCATCTCAAGCTTTAGGGATGTTAGCGGCTTGGAAAAAGGATTCACAATGGGAAGATGTAGATGCAGATTTCATCGTGCATGATTTAGTTGAAATACCCCTAGTTGTAGAAATCCTTAATAAAAAAGGACAGACTATGTCTATTACTGGGCTACCTAATCGCTATAGTTAATTGCCAAGAATAGTTTATCAAAAAAATTATTAAACTACCCATACGATTTCCTCAGGCCATCATTAGATAAAGAGAAAGATGAATTTTCACTCTGGGGGTGGATGGTCATGGCGAAAAGAAACCGAGGAAAAGCATTGAAAAAGCTCCCTTCAAGAGG
The DNA here is from genome assembly GCA_964632025.1 of uncultured Sporosarcina sp. GTDB lineage: Bacteria > Bacillota > Bacilli > Bacillales_A > Planococcaceae > Sporosarcina. The sequence continues at coordinate 3,999 of CAZWAW010000003.1, read as the reverse complement.
AAGAGGAGACTGTCCGATGTGTGATCGGAATAGAATTAAGTTATTGTACGTTCATAGAAATGAAGCAAAAGAAATTATTAAAGTGTGTAAATACTGCAGAGATAGATAAGTCTATAAGGCTTTTTCATTTTAATTGGGGGCATCTTTCGAGATGCCTCTTTACTTAGATAAAGATGACGAAATGGGCACAAACGTTATACTTAGCAATAGTGAAAAGTAAGATTTCGGGGTTAGTTCTTGTCATAATCCTGAATAATGATTTGGTTAATAACAAGGTTTGCAGGAACGTATGTATGGTATAATAGGAGAGTAATAGAATAGGTGACTCAAGGGTGGTTGGCTCATTCCCATTTGGAAGGGGGGTGGCGCTAATGACAGTATTCGAAGGATTAATGCTAACATTTACATTTGGGGCATTAATAATAGCGATACTTTCATTTAACCAAAAACAAAAATAACCCATCCTTGAGTTAACGGCTCAATTTAGGATGGATTATTTCATACCTGATGCTAATCCCCTTGTAGGGAACCTACTAATTACATTGACCGTTTGGTGTTAGCGCACCAAGCGGTATTTTTATTGTATTCTAATCATATTCCTATTATACGTTTGAAGGGTTCATCTTTCAAGTGTTTGATCCGGATAAGCTTTTGTATATGGGTAATCTTGAATAAGCTCGGAAAACAATTTAATCATAACTGGATGAAATCAAATGGTATGTTTATGAAAGAAGGGGTTGCAGTGATGAATGAATTAACGATTAAGGAGCTTCAAACACGCGATGAAATCGTTGAAGCGTATCCGATTATGAAGCAGTTACGAACACATTTGAATGAAGATACATATTTGGAATTAGTCTTTGAGGCACAAGAGAAAGATCGCTACCAATTGTTCGCTTTACAAAGTGAAGGAGACATCGTTGCAGTAATCGGTTTTAAGCCGATGATCACGCTTTATTATGGCAGATTCATTTGGATTTGTGATTTGGTGACGGATACTACGAAACGGTCTAGCGGGTATGGGGAGAAGCTACTTTCCTATGTCCATAAATGGGCACAAGACAACGGCTATGAAAGTGTGGCGCTGTCATCAGGATTGCAACGAACAGACGCACATCGTTTTTATGAAGAGAAAATGGAGTATGACAAGGTTAGTTATGTATTTAAAAAGTCGTTAGGATAGATATTTAAGATGAACACAGTTTAATAAGTATAGATAGCGAATGGTTAGTCATCTGGTTTAACGACCATGAGATATTGGTTTTCCAAGAACGTATGTATGGTATAATGAGAAGGTAATTAGAAGAGGTGACTCAAGGGTGGTCGGCTCACTAAAGGAAGGCAGGCTAAGTTCACCGCACCCTGCGGCAACGTCTGCATGACCCACATCCTGTGGGCCCGGGGTGGTGCCAATGACAGTATTCGAATCGTTAATGATTGCAATCGCTTTTGCAACATTGGTCGTGTTGATACTTTCATTTAACCATAAAAAATAACCCATCCTTGAGTTAAAGGCTCGTAGGGATGGGTTAATTCCACTCTGTAAGTGCTGATCCCCTTGTTGGGAACCTACTATTGCATTGATCGATGCGACAACATCGATCAATCTTTTTTTATTCTAATCAATCTATAGTTTTGAATCAAGGTCCAAACAATTTTCCCGATAACAGTCTACCATAATGCGGAAAAAATAACCTTTTTTATTGAGGGCATTGGGGAAGTGGATTTACTAAAAAAATAGGTGGAAAACCGGAAGCCTCCCGCATCATTGGGCTTCCGGTTTTGTTCGTTCATCCCAAATAGTTTAATAATTCCGTAGAAATATAGTAATCTAATGGTAAAATGAGGTTGATTGGGAATTAAACGTTGAAGCCTTGCATGTGAGTGGTTAATAGAGAGCATAAACGAGCACATTGTTTCCTATTCGGCTAAAGGGGTGAAGCAGATGGATGTTCCTAAAATACCTTTTTTAAAAAACTGTTTATCTTATCGGTTAATCAACGAAGGTTTTTCAACTGATGTGAAATGGTGTGTCGATGAGAAGTATTTAGTACGGATTTCTCTAACTACCGACGTTAGCCAGTTAGAAAAGCAGGCACTTTTAACAAATGCGGTTCATGCAATTGACCTTCGTATTCCGTACGTGCACGAGGTAGGATTATATAAGGGTAATGCATACATGATTTTAGATTATATTGCCGGAGAAAACGGAGAGGCAGCGTTGCCAACCCGCAGTAATGCGATACAGTATCGAATCGGTCAACAAGTCGGACAAACACTTCGGAATATGCATAGCATTTCAGCTCCCACTAATTCGCCAACCTGGGAAGAACGTTGGACGAGGCGGGTAGAACAACTTTCTCCGCGATATGTGGAAATCGCTGCTCAAAATGAGCGCTATCTTCGGGTTTTAAGTTTTGTGCAGGAGCATATGCATTTGTTAAAGGGGCGTCCTAGTCACATCCAACATTATGATTTTCATCCTGGGAACATCTTAATTCAAGATGATCAGTTCACAGGTTTGATTGATATGCAAAAGATTACACATGGAGATCCGGTAAATGAGTTTTATAAAATGGAATATTTTAATGTCCCCGTGAGTATACCTTATTCGCGTGGTGTTATAGATGGTTATCATACTAACCACCCCATACCGAAATCCTTTTGGGCATTACATAGGGTGTATGCCGCTATCCATATCCTCTCTGCTGAGGTGTGGTCGAATGAAATTGCGCTAAATCAACAAGAAAAGTTCAAAAAATACACAGTGTTCACGATGGATCAATTTGATGATTTTAAGTTACTTATTCCGAAATGGTACGCGGCCGTTACGGAGGACTAATCTAGACAGTTATAGTCATTATACGTTCAAGGTTTCGCTGTCGAAGGGAATATAGAGATTTGTCAGTTAAGCATACATTAACTGAAATACATAACACCATTGCCAAAGTATTTGACGAAGACACCTATTAATTAAAGTGATTAATGAGTTATCATTAACACTAACAGGAAAGGCGAGTGTTTCTAAATGACTGGACAAATCAACCAAAGGAAGTCAGAGCATATTCAAATCACATTGAATGAGAACGTAACAGGTGACACGATTACAACCGGTTTCGAAAAGGTGAAATTCATCCATAATGCGTTGCCTGAAATCAATTTCAACGATATTGCAATCGATACAACATTTTTAGGTCATGACTGTAAAACACCCTTTCTTATTAGTTCGATGACGGGCGGTGCGGCTTTTGCAGAAACAATTAATCGAAACCTTGCTGAAGCTGCGGAAGAGAGAGGCTGGGGATTAGCGTTAGGTTCGACGCGTGCACTGATTGAAAGTGCGGAACATCGATCTTCTTTTCAAGTAAGAAAGTATGCACCTAGTATTCCGATAATCGCCAATTTAGGAGCGGTTCAACTTAACTATGGCTTTGGTGCAGATGAATGTCTCCGAATTATGGATATAACTGAGGCAAATGCACTCGTTCTTCATTTGAACAGTATTCAGGAAGTGATTCAACCAGAGGGCAACACGGACTTCAAAGATTTATTGAAGAAAATAGAACGACTTTGCAGTGAGTTGGGAATACCGGTTGGCGTGAAGGAAGTTGGATGGGGAATCGACGGAGCCACTGCTAAACGTTTATGTGATGCAGGCATCTCCTTTATCGATGTAGCGGGGGCAGGCGGCACATCATGGAGTCAGGTCGAAAAGTACCGTTCAACATCTGCAGTGAAGAAAAAAGCAGCTGAAGCGTTCAGTGATTGGGGAATCCCAACAGTCGAATGCATTACTTCTGTGAGAGATAATATTGGAAGTCAACCAATAATCGCAAGTGGCGGAATGCATACAGGCGTGGAGGCAGCAAAAGCGATTGCACTAGGTGCGGATATCGTTGGTTTCGGCAGGTCAATTCTGAAGGAAGCGACGCTGTCTACAAAGGATGTCCTGGAAGTGATGGAAATAAGGGAATTGGAGCTTCGAATGGCAATGTTCGG
>CAZWAW010000002.1:51919-83462 GCA_964632025.1 uncultured Sporosarcina sp. | reverse complement strand
ATAGTAGTATCCATGTAGGTCAGGATCACGCATTAAAAAGCTATTACCCCAAGGCAATTAACAGGATGAATTAGTATTATTTAACCGTATTTTGCAAAAGATGATCCAACATCTCACTCAATCTTCATCATTTCCCTTTCACTTATTCACGGATATATCATTAGCATACTAATTGTTTAAAGGTAGCTAGTATACATTATTACTTTTTGAATGACTCGAAAAAATGGGTGGAATGGTTCTAGTTTGTCAAAATTTCGACCAAAAAGTATAAAAGGGGAGAATGACTTATGGGGAAATTAACTAATCGTGTAGCGCTTGTTACGGGTGCTGGAACAGGTTTGGGACGCGCAATTGCAATTGCTTTTGCTAAAGAAGGTGCGACTGTTGTGCTTACTGGTAGACGAGAGGAAAAGCTGCGTGAAGTCGAGAGAGAAATTGGTGAAGGGAATGCAATTGTCATTCCGGCTGATTTGACAGACGAGGCAGCTGTTAATGCACTACGCGACAAGTTACTTAACAGCACTGATGGGAAGTTGGATATTCTTGTGAATAATGCAGGTGGCGTATCCGCTATGAATTCAATTAGTGAACTAACTTTAGAACAATGGAACCAAATGATGAATTTAAACCTTACAAGTCAGTTTTTAGCAACAAAGGCTTTTATACCAGCGTTACGCAAAAGCGGAAATGGTAAAGTTCTATCCGTAACTTCTGGTATGGCTAATTTTTATATGAATGGATTTGGCGTTTATTCTGCTAGTAAAGCGGGAGTAGAGGCGCTAATGAAAACCGTAGCAGCTGAAGAGAAAGACAATGGGATACAAGTGAATTTATTTGACCCTATTAATGTTATTTCAGAAGGTAATCCAAATGGAGAAAAAGATCCCGCAGAAATTGTAGCTACGTTAATTGAGTTGGCAGCTGCCTCTTCAATGGAAAAAAGTGGTGAAGTAGTAAAACCGTAATGATAATTAGGTAAGACTATTCTGGTACGACTATAATCTAAAATAGACGATGATTATTTGTCGTCTATTTTCTTTTTCTGACCAGCACTTGAGCATAGTTACCTGTCGCGTTCTTCCACTGTTCAAGTGGAAAATGCAGTTGTTTGAGCGAAAAGGATAGATGACTTTCTATAGAAAGTGACAGCCGCCAAAATTGCATCTTTGGCGGCTTTTCTCCAGGTAAGAAGCCCCCTCTTCTTTTGTCCCCAAAAGCTCCAAATGCACTTCGTTTACGGTTTTTTTTGAATAAATGAATATGAATGATCCATTCTTTTTCTCACATAAGTACTTCAAATCAAACACCTGTGACAAAAAAGACCGAATCATATCTAAGTTTTATATAACCTAAATCTATGTGATTCCTTCAGCATTCACACTACAATTAACCTATACAGATGAAAGGCGGTGCCCTACTCCTATGATTAGCGAACAAATCTTAATCAGCACAGTATTCATCGCTGGGATACTTTCCTTTTTTTCACCCTGCATCCTTCCCCTACTGCCTGTCTATATTTCCATCCTTTCAACGGATGAAAGTGGCAAACAAGTTCAGCAACCTTTGAAAAATAGCAGCAAATGGCAAGTAAACCCGCGGTTAATCGTTAAAACAATCATTTTTGTTTCCGGGCTATCCACAAGCTTTGTCATCTTAGGGTTTGGTGCTGGGGCTCTTGGCTCTTTCATTAATACAGACTGGTTTATCGGCTTTTGCGGAGCTATCGTGGTGGTGCTTGGATTACACCAAATGGGGTTATTTAACCTTGCTATACTAAACCGTGAAAAAAAGGTTGAACTTAAACGTAGTGGCAAGCGAGATATGCTAGGAACCTATTTACTAGGCTTTACATTCAGTTTTGGATGGACTCCTTGTATCGGCCCAATTCTTGGCGCAGTCTTAGGATTATCTGCAAGTGAAGGTCATGCACTATATGGTGCTATGCTCATGTCATTCTATGCACTTGGCTTATTAATACCCTTTTTACTGCTTGCTATTTTCTCGGATATTTTACTAAGACAAGTAAAGAAAATCAACAAGCATATGGGTAAAATACGCTTTATTGGCGGTGTCATTATTGTCATCATGGGTATTTTCCTGATGACGAACAACTTAAATCTATTCGTATCATTAATTCCACAGTAAAGGAGAGTTTAATTGTGATGAAAAAAATACCTATTCTTCTCGCTCTCGTCTTTTTAATGACAGCATGCTCCAGCGACAAGGATCAAACAACTAAGCAAACAAACAATGAAAATCAAGCACCAACCTTTGAATTAATGGATGTAGATGGAAATACGCACAATCTCTCGGATTATGCGGGCAAAAAAGTATATATTAAATTCTGGGCTTCTTGGTGTTCAATCTGTTTATCTGGCCTAGAAGAAATAAACACGCTAGCTGCGGAAGATAAGGATTTTGTCGTCCTTACAATTGTTTCACCCGGTTTTAACAATGAAAAGAACAGTGATGCTTTTATTAAATGGTTCAAAGGCGTTGAAAATGTCTCTTCTATACCTGTTCTTTTAGATGAAGGTGGCACCATAGCCAAACTCTATCAGGTACGGGGCTACCCTACTTCTGTCTTCATTAATGCAGACGGAGAATTGATCAAAACGCAACCTGGACATTTAAGCAACGAACAAATCAGAACTCAATTTAAGTAAAACTACTAATGAAGGGAGCTTAAAGAACAATGAAATATAAACTTATTGGCGGATTACTAGGACTACTGATTCTACTTGCTGGTTGTTCGACATCGAACGCAACGTTAAAAAGCGTTACAGATACTTCGCCTAATGCAACAGGAGCGGCTTCCAAGTATCCTGAAAATCCAAATTTACAAGTGACATATGATCCCGATAAATTAGAGGAAATTTGGCTTGCAGGCGGTTGTTTTTGGGGAGTTGAAGCCTATATGGCGCGGGTGTATGGTGTAGCTGACGTTACTTCTGGTTACGCAAACGGTCATACAGAAGACCCTACCTATGAAAAGGTCATTAAGGGAGACACGGGATACGCTGAAACAGTCCATGTACGTTACGACCCGGAGCGCGTTGACTTGGAAAAACTGTTAACATACTATTTCCAAGTGATTGACCCGACTGTCTTAAATCGACAAGGAAATGATCGCGGAGAACAATACCGTACGGGCGTTTATTATAAAAAAGCCTCAGATAAAGGTATAATTGATCAAGTAGTCGCAAAAGAACAGAAAAAATATGATGATCCCATTGTGACTGAAGTTGAACCATTAACTTCGTACACACTTGCAGAGGATTATCATCAAGATTATCTAGAGAAAAATCCAGACGGATATTGCCATATCGAATTCGATTCGCTTGAAGATCAGGAAATACCTAGCCTCATCAATCCCGCGTTATACCCTAAACCGAGCGATAAGGAACTTAAAGAAAAATTGACTGACATTCAGTATAAAGTGACCCAAGGTAATGGAACGGAAATGGCTTTTTCTAATGATTTCTGGGACAATTATGAACCTGGAATTTATGTTGATATCGCTACTGGAGAACCTCTTTTTTCATCATCCGACAAATATGATTCTGGCTGCGGATGGCCTAGTTTCACAAAACCAATTGACCCGGATGTTATCGTTGAACTGGAAGACAAAAGCTTTAATATGATTAGAATAGAAGTACGAAGTCGCTCAGGAAATAGCCATTTAGGGCATGTTTTTGACGATGGACCAAAAGACAAAGGCGGATTACGCTATTGCATTAACAGTGCTGCGATAGCTTTCATTCCACAAGCAGAAATGGAAGCAGCTGGTTACGGCTATCTTAACAACAGTACAAAATAAGGGGGTTCTTGCCCCCTTTTTAGTCATTTAGATAGAAAGGAGCAAGCCATGTACACACTACTAGTAGTCGATGATGAACCTATCATTATTAAAGGTATTCGCTCCTTTGTAGACTTTAATGCACTTTCGATTACAGCTGTCTACGAAGCATCCAATGGTGAAATGGCGCTTGAAATCTTTAAGGAGCATCTACCTGATCTTGTTTTAGCAGATATTAATATGCCTAGAATGAATGGTCTTGATTTTGCCATTGCTGCAAAAGCCATTAAACCGAATGTAAAAATAGCACTCGTAACTGGCTATGATTATTTTGACTATGCGTTAACGGCTTTAAAGAATGGCATTGACGACTATGTATTAAAACCCGTATCCAGAAAAGACATTCAAGAAACATTAAACAAGCTCATTGAAAAGCTTAACAATGACCAAAGTACTTCAGAGGTTTCGCGACTTGTAAAGGATATTATCAGCAACTCTATTTCTTCTGAAGATACGGGCTACAAATCTAAAATCCAAAATGAAATAGCGCTAAACATCTCAAATAACGAGTTCTCTTTAACCTATTTGGCGAAACAAATGTCTCTAAGCACATCCTACCTTAGCACGCTATTTAAGTCGCTATATGGCACTACATTCCAAGATCATATGCTTTCCATTCGACTGGATCGCGCCAAAATTTTGTTGCTTAGTACAGAGATGAAAGTATATGAAATTGCTGCTGCAGTAGGCTTTGACGATCCTAACTATTTCAGTGCAACCTTCAAAAGGAGATTTCATTTTTCTCCAAATCAGTTTAAGGAAAAGGCAAAAGAATGAAGCGATTTACATCTAAAATGATGAAAAAACTTCGCGTGCAAATCGCCCTCCATTATTTATTAGCGAGTGCACTCACCCTCTTACTGATGGGATTCATCCTCTATACGAGTATTTCATCAGTTGTATTAAAAGAAGCTGTCACTACAACAGAGACCGCTGTCGATAAAAGCGGGATGTATATTGACCTCTATATAGATCGTTTAAAAGCTGTGTCAAGCTTACTGGCTGAAAATCCACAACTTGTTAGCTATTTATCCAGCACAACGCGTGATCCTTTAGCAAAGAAAGATATATACACGAGTATTGACACAACAATTGCTTCAGACGCCTTTATTAAATCGGTCATTATCGTCAGTAAGGATGGACAAATCCTTTCGAATGAACGTAACTTAAACATGAGCATGTCCAGTGATATGATGAAGGAACAATGGTATACCTCCGCAATCCATAGTGGAAGTATGCCAGTACTCACGTCTGCGAGAATGCAGAAGTTTTCCATGGACAAAGACAGTTGGGTAATCTCCATCAGCCGCGAGATTAAGAACACTCAAGGCGAAAATATTGGTGTGTTGCTGATTGATATCGAATATAAAGTAATTGACGACTACCTAGCGAATTTGGATTTAGGTAAAACCGGTTTCTCTTTTATTATCAATGACGATTCCGAGGTCGTTTACCATAAGGATCCTGTTTATTTTAGAGACGTGTCGAAACAAAACACACTTCTAAATATTGTTGCAAATAAAGACAGTTATGACACGAAGCAAAATACACTTACACATACCTATTCTCTCAAAAATGCGGATTGGCTCCTTGTCGGTGTGTCTTCTCAAGATGGTCTACTCGCTATAAAAAAACAACTTCTCGAAATCTTTTTATTGGTAGGAATCGTCCTTCAAATCATCGCAGCTATAAGTGTCGGCTTATTTGCAGGCAGAATAACTGCACCTTTTCAAAAACTAGAAAAAGCGATGCAAGAAATTGAGAATGGTTTATCAGAAGTGCCAATTGACGACAAAGGTTGTTATGAAGCACAAAGTTTAGCAAGACATTTCAATCTCATGATTCAAAAAATTGAAAAGCTCATGCAGGAAATTACGGAGAAAGAAAAGCATCTTAGATCTTCTGAAATTAATGTACTACATAGCCAAATCAATCCGCACTTTTTATACAATACGCTCGATACAATTGTATGGATGGCTGAGTTTAATAATAGTGAAAAGGTCATTGAAATCACGAAGGCACTTGCACAATTTTTCCGTTTGTCACTTAGTGGCGGCAAGGAACTAACGACTGTAGAAAATGAACTCGATCATGTACGTCAATACCTCTTTATACAACAAGAGCGCTATGGGGATCAGTTAGCCTATTCTATTGTCTGTGATGATGCATTAGTGCAGATGCAGATGCCGAAGATTTTAGTACAACCCATCGTTGAAAATGCTTTGTATCATGGTATCCGTGGTATGGCCCGTCAAGGTCATATTGAGATTCGGGCAGAAGTAAGTGCTGGTGATATTCTACTAATCGTAAAAGACAACGGAGAAGGCTTTGACTTGACGCAAATTGACCAGAATGTTTCAAACAATGTCGCTAAACTTGGTGGCGTCGGACTTAAAAATGTTGATGAGCGCATCAAGCTCTACTATGGTGAAGCGTACGGTATTACAATAGATTCAATTGTCGGAAGTGGAACGACTGTACTAATTAAAATCCCGCAGAACCGTGGGCAGTTGAATGCTTAAAAGCACCTTATTAAAGGGTCGCAAATCAAGAAGACAAAAAAACGTGAAGAGTTAAACATTCACGTTTTTTTGTTGCATATTTACCTCAAACTACAAAGTATCTCGCATCTGGATGAGCAAATACCATCGCAGACACCGATGCTTCAGGCTCCATCATGAAGCCTTCTGTTAACTCCACGCCAATGTCCTCCGGTCTTACCAAGTTAAATAACTTGGCTTGGTCTTCGAGATGTGGACAAGCTGGATAGCCGAAAGAGAAGCGTTGCCCTTGGTATTTGGCAGCGAAAGCGTCTTTCATCGTAAAGTCAGTTGCGTCTGGGAAGCCCCACTGATCTCGTATTTCTTGGTGAATTCGTTCTGCAAAACCTTCCGCTAGCTCAAGGGCAGTCGATTGGAATGCATGGCTTTCTAAAAACTTCCCTTGTTCTTTTAGTCTAGTTGCTTCAGCTCGCACGCCGTGACCTGCCGTGACTTGCATAAATGCAACATAGTCCATTTCTCCACTGTCCGCTGATTTCAAGAAATCAGCTAGGCACAAGAAGGGTGTGACAGATTGGCGCGGGAATGTGAAACGTTCGATTTCTGTTTTTGCATCTTCCGGATCATAAATAATGACATCATCGCCATCCGATTGTGCAGGGAAAAATTGATACAACCCTCGTGGTTTTAATAGATCCGAGCGCAAAAACCCAGTGACGAGTTCATGGAGCCCAGTTGCACGTTCATCTCCTTGTTCGATTAACTTATCACTATATCCTCTTAGGCCTAAGTGATGGCCAATTAATGTGCGCATATTTACATAAGGATGAAGGTGAGCAACGGAATAATCTCTCAACACATGTCGACGAAGATCTTTCGGTACGTACACTTTCACATCTTCCCGAACCGTTTTCACTGGCTTCTCTAACACAGCAACCGCTTGCTTGGAAGCACGAACCGCCTCAGCGACTACACGTTTCTCTTGTTGGATAACGAGTTCTTCTAATAAAACCTCTTTATCTTTCTTATCTTGCAAACGGTTTGCAAGATCGAGCCCTTGCATCGCATCTTTTGCATATAATACGGGACCATCGTATTCAGCAGAAATTTTTGTTTCTGTGAAACGACGAGATAGAGCTGCTCCACCTACAAGTATCGGTACATTAATACCAGCCTCTTTAAAATCTTGCGCTGTAATAACCATTTGATGTGCAGATTTAACGAGTAAGCCGGACAAACCAATGATATCCGGCTTTTCTTGACGAATGACTTCAATCAGCTTGGCAGGCGTTACTTTAATGCCAACATCAATTACTTTATAGCCATTATTACTTAAAATAATCTCGACCAAATTTTTTCCAATATCGTGCACATCGCCCTTGACGGTTGCCAGTACGATTTTCCCTTTACCGGAATCGTCTTCTTTTTTCTCCATGAAATCTTCTAGGTAGCCTACAGATGCTTTCATAACACCTGCACTTTGCAGTACTTCGGCAACAATGAGTTTATTCTCATTGAACAGCCGTCCTACCTCAGCCATCCCTTTCATCAGCGGCCCGTTGATAATATCAAGCGGCGTATCATACAGCTGAAGTGCAGCTTCCAAATCAGGGAGTAGCCCTTCTTTTGTGCCTTCAATAATATAATAAGCAAGACGTTCAGGGACTGTTTTTGGAATATCATCTTCTGTTTTCTCTTTCTTCTTACCGCGATAAAAATCAGTGAAATCAGCCAGTGTTTTGTCCGTTGTGGTGAATAGAAGCTCGTCCGCCATTGCAATTTCCTGTTCAGGAATAGACGCAAAGCGCTCCAATTTCTCTGTGTTCACAATCGCAAAGTCAAGTCCTGCTTGCGTACAATGGTATAAATAAACGGCATTCAACACTTCACGTCCAACCGGCGGAAGTCCAAATGATACATTACTTACACCTAACGTCGTTAGACAGCGCGGCATTTTTTCTTTTATTAAACGAATTCCTTCAATTGTTTCTACTGCTGCACCAATGTATTGTTGATCCCCTGTACCTACTGGGAATACAAGCGGATCGAAAATAATATCTTCCGGCGCAAGGCCCCATTTGTTGACAAGCAAATCATATGAACGCTCCGCGATTTCGAGTTTTCGTTCACGCGTAACGCCCATTCCGATTTCATCAATTGTCCCTACGACGACAGCGGCACCATACTTTTTCACAAGTGGCATCACTGCGTCAAAACGTTCTTCCCCGTCTTCTAGATTGATGGAGTTAATGATTGTTTTACCCTGTGAATACTTTAGCGCTTCTTCAATCACGTTTTCATCCGTCGAGTCGATGACGAGTGGTACTTTAACTTTTTTCACGACTTCTTTCATGAATTGGGACATGTCCTCTAACTCATCGCGGTCTGGATTCGCAAGACAAATATCAATCACATGCGCGCCGCCCTTCACTTGAGCACGTGCAATTTCAGATGCTTCCTCAAACTTACCTTCTATAATCAGTCGTTTAAATTTCCGAGATCCTATTACATTCGTGCGTTCGCCAATTAATAAAGGACGCATCGATTCATCATATTGAAGGGGTTCAATCCCAGATAAAACATGACCACGATTTGATTGCGCTGGCTTACGTGGCGCAAGATCTTTCACGGCTTCTCGTACTGCTCGAATATGTGCAGGCGTCGTTCCACAACATCCACCCACCACATTTAGCCAGCCTTTTTCTGCAAAGCCCTGTAGCTTTTTAGAAAGTGATTCTGGCGATTCATGGTAATGCCCTTCTTCATCTGGTAGTCCAGCGTTCGGATAACAACTAACATAGCCATCAGATATCTCTGACAACGAGCGGATATGATCCCTCATAAATTCAGGTCCCGTTGCACAGTTTAAGCCTACAGAAAGTGGTTTAATATGCTCAATGGAGATATAGAAGGCTTCAATGCTTTGGCCAGCAAGCGTCGTTCCCATCGGTTCAATTGTTCCTGAAATCATAATCGGAAGTTCTTTCCCTGTTTCTTCAAACGCTTTTTTAATGCCAATTGTAGCAGCCTTGACGTTCAGCATATCTTGGCTGGTTTCTAGTAATATTAAGTCACTTCCGCCTTCAACTAATGCTTTTGCTTGTATGTAAAAGTCATGAGTCAATTCGTCAAACGTAATTCCACCTGTGACAGAAAGTGTTTTCGTCGTTGGTCCAATTGCACCTGCGACAAAACGTGGCCATTCAGCTGTAGAGAATTCAGCACTACATTTTTTCGCGAATTGTGCTGCACGGAAGTTAATGTCATGCGCTTGGTCTCCAAGATCATAATCATTCAGCACAACTGGTGTTCCACCGAACGTATTCGTACAAATGATATCGGCACCCGCTTCTAAATAACCACGATGAATATTTTCAATAACCTCTGGATTAACGATATTTAAATATTCATTACAGCCATCATATTCTTCCCCGCCGAAATCTTCCGGAGAAAGATTCGCATTTTGAATCATCGTTCCCATTGCTCCGTCAATGATAAGAATTCTTTTTTGAAGTTCCTCTTTAATTAGGTGAGTCGACATAGCTGATCTCTCTCTCTCTGTGCGTTAATTTAGTGGAAATGGTGAATCAATTTCAGTATCGTGCCATTTTGAATGAAAAACGTGATTATGTATTGGTTACTAAAATACCTTTTGCAGCTTCAGTTTCTCTAGTAGACCTATTCTACTTATCCTGCTAAATCACAAAAAAGCCTTCTATGAAAAGAAAGCTCACGACATCTACTTCGTTCCTTTTCATCTGTCAGGACATCGCTCGCCTGCTGGATTTAGCACCTGACCTTACGGCTGGTTGCTGAAGCGTCATAGGGCCAGTCCCTCAACTTCTCTTGATAAGAATTCACTATTCAGTTTTAGTTATTAATTATATCGTAACTTGATAATTCGCTTCAGTCAAGACTATTTTCACAACAAAGGGAATTTTCTTTATTTTAGGTTAGTTAACGAGTTCAATCCGTACTATATATATTGAACTTATGATTTCCTCGTAATCTCCAGCGAAGGCGCTTACTGGGGTAGCCGAAGCGGTAAGACTGACAGTGAACTTCTGTCTGGCCTGTCGCGGGAGGCATCCCCAAGCGCAGAGCGTCGTTAGTGAGATTCTTTAATTCAACATATATAGTCGAAAAAACTTTTAAAGTTTTTTTGTTTAAAGTGGTTTATCTTAATTCAGCGCGGGTATAGTTAGATTACAAGGCGGAACTACCGGAGGATGAACCTTAGTAGACGAGTAACCTACAAGCGATTCTGACGATGAACTGCACAGCCTTGGCGGAAAATTTGCTTTGCTGGCGATAGGTACACTTTTTTAGAACCATGTTTTCAGGTTCCAATCTCTATGTGTTAACCAAGCAGTAAGCCTTAAGTTTTTTGTGGAAGTGCAACTTGAAGACTGATTTCAAAAGAGCGGATCGCGTACCAACCATCTTGCGACTGCATGGCCGGAATGGCTAATTGAGTCAGCCCTATCAAACTGCATTGACGAGCTTTACATTATTATTCGTCAGGAAGAACAGTTTGTGTAATTGAAAAAAACTATCAAATTTTCCGAGTGCACCCCCTTTTTATCGGGGAATGGAAAAAGCATGATCCCTTTAGTTTGAGGATCATGCTTTTTTCTTATTTAGGGACCTCTTTTTATCTATTAAACAAATAAGCTAAGAAGTAAAACGAAACCGAGACCACTCACTGAAATAATAGTTTCTAACACTGTCCAAGTTGCAAATGTTTCTTTCATCGTTAAGCCAAAGGACTCTTTAACGATCCAGAAACCAGTATCGTTAACGTGTGAGGCAATGATACTACCTGCACCTGTTGCTAATACCATTAATTCTAAATTGACATCTGTACCTGCCATCATTGGAATGACGAGTCCAGCTGTTGTTAGTGCCGCAACCGTTGCTGACCCTTGTGCGATTCTTATGACTGCAGCGATAAGCCAAGCTAATACTAACGGTGAAATTGCACTACCTTCAAAGAGGACAGCGACATAATCACCAACTCCTCCGTTAATCAACACTTGCTTGAGTGCACCACCGGCACCAAGAATTAGTAACATCATACCGATTGCCCGAACCGCAGTTTCTGCAGATTCCATAAGATCCTTCATTGGAATTTTCCGTGCGATACCCATTGTGTAGATTGCTAGTAATACTGATAACAACATAACAGTAGTTGGAGATCCAATCATAGTAACTAGATCAAAAAATACGTTTGCTGATCCACTTCCATCTTGTACTAATTTTACGATTGTTGAAAATGCCATTAAAATAACTGGGAATAGCGCTGTGAATGCACTGATTCCAAATCCCGGTGTATCTTCAAGTTTAAATTGTTTTGTTTCACCGATTGAAGCGATACTACCGCTTGTACTATCTTTATCAAAAGCCTTTGGTACAAACTTCTTTGCGAATTTTGTAAATATCGGACCTGCAATTATGACGATTGGAATGGCAATTATAAAACCATACAGTAATACCAATCCTACATTTGCTCCGAACTCATTGGCAATAACTGTAGGACCTGGATGTGGCGGTAAAAATGCATGTGTTGCTGATAGTGCTGCCGACATTGGAAGACCTAAGTACAAAAATGGTACTTTAATTTGTTTTGAAATTTGATAAACGATTGGAATTAATAAAACAAGACCGACTTCAAAGAACAACGCAATTCCAAGAATGAAGGAGGCAGTTACAACGGCCCACTGAATATACTTCAGTCCGAATTTATCAATCAATGTCATTGCAATACGTTGAGCACCGCCTGAATCGGCTATAAGTTTACCAAGGATTGCCCCTAGCCCGAAGACTAACGCAATACTACCTAACGTTCCCCCCATGCCAGTTTCAATTGATTTAACAATCTCATTTATTGGCATACCTAAAGCTAAAGCGATTAAGAATGAAACAACCACTAATGAAATAAATGTATTCACATTAAATTTCATAATTAATACGAGTAAAACAACAATCCCTAAAGCGACAATTACTAACGGCATAACTTTCTCCCCCTGTTAACTACAGTGTTGTTATAGTTTCAAACAATGTTCGTTACTATTCTATGGTTCATCTCTTTTTCTTTGCTAACACATTGGTGCTTCCAATTATGTTTTTATGCACTAAACCGATTTATCACAACTAGCAACGGTAATCCTTCTTGCAGATTAACTCAACAAGAACCTCTTGCAATTAGCGTTGGTTGCAACCGATATACTTCAGGTTCCCCTTGTTCTTTTTCATTAATTTGCTTCAAGAGTAATTGAACAGCCAGATTAGCCATTTCAATCATCGGTTGTGAAATGGTTGTAATTGATGGTGTGTAAAAACTAGCAAATGGCACGTCATCAATACCGATAACGGCTACATCTGCTGGGATTATTAAATTATGATTTTTTATGTATTTCAATACTTCCATGAGTACGAAATCATTACCCGCCAATATGGCCTCAGGTGGCGCAACAAGCTCGAACAATTCATCCAGAGCTGAAGATATAGCATCCGAGTCAGCCGTCTTCACATAATCAGAGTTAACATTCAATTGATGATTCTCTAGTGCACTTTTATATCCCTGGATACGTTCAATTCGAGGACTAATATTTCTAATGATCGATGTAGTAACGATGGCGATTTTGCTGTAACCGCTTTCAGCGAAATGGTTAACGGCCAATTCCGCCGCTTTATTGTTATCAAGAAGAACAGTATCAATCCCGAGATCTGCGATTGTCCTGTCCATAAAAACAAGTGGAAAACCGGATTTTTTCATCCTTTTGTATAAGTCGATATTTCCGCCTGTTGGAAATATGATAATTCCATCCACCTGCTTTGCCATAAGCATCTCGATATATTCCTTTTCTTTATCCGGTTCATCATCCGCATTACAGACAATTATATGAAAACCATGTTCATAAAACTTATTTTCAATCGCCCGGATAATATGAGTAGAGAACGAATGAAGAATATTAGCAACTATGACACCGACTGTAAAAGTAGACTTCTGCGTTAAGCTGCGCGCTACTATGTTTGGGCGATAATCCAACTCTTCGACTGCCAATTCAATTCGTTCTCGTGTAAGCTCACTCATATACTCATATCGTTTGTTTAAAAATTGAGAAACTGTACTTTTAGACACCCCTGCTAACTTTGCTACATCCGCGATTGTAATGTTCTTCAAATGATCCAACTCCATTATTTAACTTTACACCATTATACACCGGAGTAAGCCATGAAGCCTCCATCTACTTGAATTGTTGTTCCTGTAACAAAACCAGAACATGATTCATCAACAAGAAACAGCATCGCACCAAGCAAATCTTCAGGTTTACCGAACCGTTTCATCGGTGTAGCTGCAATAATTTTTTTTGACCGTGCAGTATGGCTGCCATCTTCATTAAGCAGCAGACCACGATTTTGAGTTGTTAGGAAAAAACCAGGAGCAATCGCATTTACTCTCAATCCTGTTTCCGCGAAGTGGACCGCTAGCCACATCGTAAAGTTATTGATGGACGCTTTTGCCGCACTGTATGCTGGTACTTTCGTCAATGGGGTATACGAACTCATGGATGAAAGATTCAATATTGAAGGTGTTTCTGATTTTAATAGTTCTTTTCCGAATACTTGTGTTGCCAAAAAAGTACCGGTGAAGTTTGTAGAAAATACTTCAGAAAAACCGTTTTCATCCAGATCGAAAAAAGTTTTACCTTCTTCCTGTTCATCATAGATTTCCGGGCCAGTTATCGCATCAGCATGATTGCCGCCTGCTCCGTTTATGAGCAAATCTACACGGCCAAATTGCTTAACGATTTCCGCCCTTGCATGTTCCAATGAAGCTCTATCCAGTACATCCGCCGCTAATGCAATGGCTGTACCCCCAGCTTCTTTAATGCTGGCAACGATTTTCTGACCTTTTTCCGCGTTGCGGTTCAGAATTGCCACATTAACGCCTTGGCGCGCTAATTCACGCGCCATTTCTGAACATAAAACACCACTTCCGCCTGTTATGACGGCTACCCGTCCATTTAGGTTGTTATGAATTGGAATCATGATGCACCATTTGCTTTTTTCGTTTCGTATGCGTCCCATAATCCTAACAAATACATAATGCCTAACGCGCGGTCATACAACCCGTAACCTGGTCGGCAAACTTCTCCCCAGATATGACGACCATGGTCAGGTCTGACGTATCCATCGTAGTTTTGCTTATTCAGCTCTTCAACGACACCTTTCACGTCAATCGAGCCATCTTGCGTATAATGAGACGTTTCTACGAAATCTCCGTTGTCATAAATCTTCACATTACGGATATGCGAGAATGGAGCACGTGAAGCGTATTTTTTTGCAACTTGGACCATATCAGTTTTCGGATTTGCTCCCATTGAGCCTGTGCACATGGTAAATCCGTTTGACTCGGAGTCCGAAATAGCAATCAATCTCTCATAGCTTTCTGGGCCTGTTATGATGCGTGGCAGACCAAAGATCGACCAGGGTGGATCATCCGGGTGAATCGCCATTTTAATGCCGCAAGCCTCAGCAACAGGTAAAATTTCTTGCAAGAAAATCTCAAGATTTGCCCATAGTTGCTCTTCGTCCACTTGTTTGTACGCTTCGAAAAGGTCCGTAATCTTATCCAATTTCTCCGGTTCCCATCCAGGTAGCGTTAGATCTGAAGCTTCACTCACCGTCCGGATTAACTCTTTCGGATCAAGCCCGTCCACTTTTGCTTTTTCATAAAATAACGCTGTTGATCCGTCTTCTAGCGGATGGAACATTTCTGTACGTGTCCAGTCAAATATTGGCATGAAGTTGTAACAGATGACCTTGACGCCAAACTCTGAAAGATTGCGGATTGTCTCTTTATAATTTTCAATGTATTTAGCGCGATCTTCATTACCAATTTTGATAGCTTCATGAACGTTTACACTTTCAACGACGTCCGCATGGAATCCGAATGATTTAATGTAATCGACTTCTTCTTTAATGTCTTCTTTTTTCCAAACTTCTCCGGCAGGCACTTGGTGCAATGCCCATACGATACCTTTTGTGCCAGGGATCTGCCTTATGTGGTCGAGTGTGACAGTGTCATTGTCTCTTCCATACCAACGAAATGTTATATTCATTACGCCACTCCTTTTATTGTGAAATTTTGTTTATATATTGTTTACTCAGTGCCACTACCGCTTCGTAACCGCCAGATGTGTATGCTTTATTCAAATCACTGCCGATTCCGACAGCAACTGCACCTGCAGCAAGCCAATCATTTATATTGTCCAGATTGATGCCACCTGTCGGCATAATCTTCACTTGCGGTAACGGCCCGTTCACCGATTTAATGAATGATGGCTTAAAGTCGTTTGCCGGGAATAGTTTCAATACGTCACAACCTGATTCAAGCGCTTCCACCATTTCACGAATCGTCATACAACCTGGGAAATAAGGAATGCCATAACGGTTGCAAATACGTGCAACGTCTTTATTGAAATGAGGACTTACGACGAACTTCGCACCTGCCAAAATCGCATGACGTGCGGTTTCGGGGTCTAAAACTGTTCCTGCCCCTAATAGAAGGTCCTCATGTTGCAATTCTTCAAACACCTTTTGAACTTGTGGAGTTGTATACGTCAATTCGATTGCTCGAATACCACCTTCAGCAGCTGCTTTTGACAACTGGATGGCTTCCTCTGCATTACTTCCGCGAATGACCGCAACAACTTTAGATGCCGCTATTTGTGCATGAGTGTCAAACTTTGACATGATTGTTAGCCTCCCTTAGTCGAATACAATAACAGCTTTGCGAACTTTATCTGGATTATTCTCAACAAATGTAAATGCTTCTTGCACATCTTCAAGTGCAAATGTATGCGTGATTAATCCATCGTGACGAATTTTCCCTGCGTTCAACAATTCGACAACTCTTGGCATTTGATTCGTTTGCAATCTTGATCCAACAATCGTAATTTCTTTTTTTGTTATTAATAACTGTGGAATTTGTGCCGGTCTTTCATCGAAACCAAGGACAACAACCGTTCCAGCTGGCGAAACAACGTCAATCCCCAGTTCGAATGTCATCGGCAGACACACTGCATCGATGACGACGTTCGCCCCTTCGCCTTGCGTCCATTCTTTCACGCGCTCTTTCACATCTTCCGACCCTACTTGAACTGTCATATCCGCTCCGTTTTCCCGTGCGAATGCCAGACGTTCTTCGCTTAAGTCGGTCATCATAACAGATGCGCCTTGTAGTTTGGCAAATTTCAATATACATATTCCGATCGGTCCTGCTCCTTGGATAAGAACCGTATCACCTTTCCCAACTTGACCTCTCCATGTCGCTTGAGCGCCAATTGTGTAAGGTTCCGCCATAACAGCTTCGTTCCAATCAAGCGTCGAATCGACTGCGTGGAGCTGCTTTTCAGGAAGAACGAAGTATTCTCTCATCCCGCCGTCTTCATGCACGCCGAACACCGATAGCTGTTCACAGACATTCGGACGCCCTTTGCGACATGCGTAACATTCGCCACAGTAACTAATCGGTTCCACGACGACATGGTCTCCGACTTTAAGCGTTGTGACATCTGCTCCTGTCTCTACCACTTCGCCAGTTACTTCATGCCCGACAACACGCGGCAATGTCGCAAGAGGATTCGTTCCATGGTAGATATGCATATCCGATCCACAAATCCCGACACGCTTTGTTTTCACCAGCACATCCGTTGCAGAAACTAGTTTCGGTTGTTCGACTTCATTGATGACAAGGTCATGCGCTTTCCTTACTTGAACAGCTTTCATCTTATCCACCTCATCTTTCGATACCTTTTTCTTGCCGGATGAAAGGCAATACTTCCTCTAAGTAAGGAAGCCCTTCATTGTCACCGGATACTGTTGTCACAAGAGCTCCGACTCCATTTGCCAATTCCAATCTTTCTTGCGGTGAAAACCCATTCAAATATGCATAGATATAACCTGCATCAAACCCATCACCTGCACCAACTGTGTCCACAGGATTGACTTTAAATGCTTCTTTTTCATACCATATACCATCTGTAAGAACTCTTGAACCATTTGCTCCGTCTTTTATCACAAACTGGTTTATTTGAAAACGCTTCGCACAATCGATAAGTGCTTCATCTGAAGATTCCCCAAGAATTAGGTCAATTTCATCGAGTCCTGTCAAGAGAATATCTACATACGGGAATATTTCCATAAATGTTGCTCTTGCTTCTTCAATCGTCCACATCTTCAATCGTAGATTCGGATCAAATGATACTGGGATTCCAATTTCTTTCGCAATTACAAGCACTTGTTTCACGATTTCCGCATTTTTTGGATTTATCGATAAAAACACGCCGGTGAGATGAATCACATCAACTCCTTCAAACATGTCTTTCGTAATATCTTTTGGTTCAAGTGTAAGCATAGGTGACTGATGGCGATAATAAAACGTCTTGCCCGAACCGTCTTCTTGAATTTCTTTAAAGTTTAACGAGGTAGGATATCCTTCCATAAGTTCAACATCTGACACATCGATACCTTCACCACGCGCAAAATTATAGATGACCCGCCCAAACTCGTCTTTTCCTAAACGGCTTACCCATTTTGACTTAAGACCAAGACGAGAACATCCAATGGCAAAATTCAACTCTGCCCCACCAACTTTACGCGAGAAATTTGTTACAAATCGTAAAGGACCAGTCACTGCCGGATTCATCGTAATAAGACCATCGCCAAGTGTTAGAACACTAAAATTTGAAGACACATAATTCCTCCTATGTACAAATTCGAATTTGCATAACTTATATAATAATTTTCGTAAATCGGTTTACTAAATCGGTTTAGTGAATTATACAATGAAAAGGCTTACATAATCAAGCGTTAATTTATTTAATCTAAAAACTCTCTTTTCCCATCGTAATCTGCTTACGTTTTCTTAGTTTCGACTTACGGCCAATTTGGGATGAAGTATCAAAAACATACTCTCCTACTATTCTATAACAAGTATTACACCCTTTTGTCGAAGTAAATGGATTTGAGTATTGGACTATTATTTAGTGTACTTATATCAGATTCTTGCATGTTCAAAAAAATTTTAAGTTTTTTTGTTTAATGTGGTTTATCTTAATCCACCACGGGTATAGTTAGATTACAAGGCGGAATTACCGGAGGATGAACCTTAGTAGACGAGTAACCTACAGGTGATTCTGACGATGAACTGCACAGCCTTGGCGGAAAATTTGCTTTGCTGGCGATAGGTACACTTTTTTAGAACCATGCTATAAGGTTCCAATCTCTATGTGTTACCAAGCAGTAAACGTACCATTTTTTGTTGAAGTGCAACTTGAAGACTGACTTCAAAAGGCAGATTGCGTACCAAGCGTCTAACGACTGCATGGCGGAAATGGCTAATTGAGTCGGCCCTATCAGACTGCATTGACGAGAGTTACATTAATAATCGTCAGAAAGAACAGTTTGTATGATTGAAAAAAACTATCAAATTTTCCGAGTGCGCTCCCTTTTTATGGGGAATGGAAAAAGCATGATCCTCGTAGTCTGGGGATCATGCTTTTTCTTTGTGTATACAAATAATGACCCAACAGATTTTCCCAAAAATTCTATATACTGAGGGACGAAAATTCCACAAGACATTAGCGCCGCCAGCACTCATTCAATCACTACAGTTTGCAATAGTACTAATTTTCAGTACAATCTAACTGAGGGGGAGAATGAATGATCACCGTACAAGAATCATTACGTTTGCCCGAGTTACAAAAGATAATCGTCAAGTCCGGGCAAAGTGGGTTAGCTCGAAAAATTAGTTGGGTTCACGTAATCGATCATGACGATGTGGCGCATTTTCTTGAAGGCCAAGAGCTTTTATTATCATGCGGACAAGTATGGCCCACAGATAGAAAAGCAGAAGAAAAGTTTCTCCATTCATTACTTAGGCATCAGATCTCCGGTATTATCCTTGCGACTGGGCGCTATTTACCACATTGCCCTCCTGCCCTTTTAGAGTTTGGCGAAAAATATTCTATTCCCATAATGGAAGCATCCTTTCAGATTC
Organism: uncultured Sporosarcina sp.; assembly: GCA_964632025.1. Taxonomy (GTDB): domain Bacteria; phylum Bacillota; class Bacilli; order Bacillales_A; family Planococcaceae; genus Sporosarcina. Next base: position 64,033 of record CAZWAW010000002.1, on the reverse strand, counting down.
CTTTCGTGCGGGTAACTCGTGCAATTCATCAAGAAATAATGGAACGTCAGTTTAGATCTAGAGAATTAATCAATCAAGTTCCCACAAGTCTTACAGAACTAATGCAAGTGGCAAAAGACGCTAAAGAAGTTTGTGATATTCTTGCCTCATTTCTTAAATGCGCCGTCGCGTTTACCGACAAGACAAATACATTATTGATAGAAGCCAATCCAAAAAACAAATCACGAAGCAATCTCACACAAGAAATAACTAGCTTTGCTAATCAATTAACAAGCGTAAATTCAAATTGTGAACGGGAATGCTACACAACCGAACGATATGTTCAGGCTATTCATTTACAGTCCACCACTCCTTATGTAATCGCCGTTCCTATTTATTTAGAAGAAAATAAATATGGGACGCTTTGGCTTCTTCATGACAATAATATCTTAGATGAATATCATACGCTCGCCATTGAACATTCAGCTCACGTACTAATCGATCTTTACACGCTTCAGCAAGAAGAAAACGTGAAGCGCTGGCAATTACAATCAGAAGTACTCGGTCTTCTCATCGAAAATCTTGAAACTGCTCGAATAGTTGTTGATAGAAAAATGCTTGAAATCGGTCTAAATCCAACAGGAACATGGATCGCGGGACTTATCCTCTCTGGCAATATCAATTTAGAAAAACAAACCCTTTTAGAGCTAGGTTTAATTCGGAGTGCCTGTAACAAATGGTTTAAAAAGCAAGAAGGAATTAGCGGCTTCAGCGAAGTATATGACGATCAAGTCGTGCTATTGTTTACTACGAGCTTGAACAATTCCGAATTAGACAAGCGTTTAGCTATATTAAGTCACTATTTAATGAACATCAATGATCAATTTTCCCCCGTTATTGTAATTGGCGATAAGCAGCCAGAACTACTCTCCTTTGTTTCCAGTTACAAGAGCGCAAAATCACTAGCTGCGATTGTCCAATTTAAAACGAATTCCGGCGACATATACTTCACTGAACAGTTTCGACGTGAAATCCTTCTTTACGGAAATATGAGTCCAGCCGAAGCACATGAACTTTTAAACAAATTGTTACCTGATGGGCTACGTATTGAAAAAGATGAAATCCTTTACGAAACGTTAACATGCCTTGCAGTAAATAGTTTTAACCGTGAAAACGTTGCAAAAACGCTACACATTCACCGCAATACATTACGTTATCGAATAAAAAAAATTGAAGAACTTCTTCAAGATAGTTTGGCTTCACCCGATTGCCAATTTTGGATTCAAACTGCCCTTAATATCGAATCACTTGCCCGTCAATATAAATCAAAGTAACTTTAGTACAAAAAAACGTGCCTGCAATTATTCCGCAGGCGCGTTTTTTGCTCTGTAACTTATAAATAACTAGGATTAGCTACAACGTTTTTGAAATAAATAGCTTCCCCATTGCTTTCGCCATCGAATATAACCGTCGTATTAGGAGAAAATACTAAAACGTCACCAACTTCTCCTACATACCTATTCCCTTCCACGTCACGCACAATTATTGTTCCACTCGTTACAACTTTAATTTCAATGAAATCGAAGTCAGCAGAATAATCTTCCGAAGGTTGTAGTGCAAAGTAACCCATAGTTAATGCTGCTTTTTCGGTAGTAAGTGGCACATCTACAATTTGTCCCTTCAGATTCGGAGTTCCACGTAGCTCGCTCAATTCATTAAGTTTATATGTTCCCGCTTTTATTAATTGAATACCAGGCTCTGCACATAACCGTTTTACTTCATTTTCCGTAGCTGTTTTCCCAGTCATTATAAGTTCCCCCTCAATGGTTTTTTCGTAAAGTGGAGTAGATAAATATCAGTACAAACGAACAAGCGGAAATTTACTTTTTAATAATATTATGCTCTGGCCCCATTGGGAATCCTGTAATGTTTTCTACAGCACCGTTATCGTGAATTACAAGGATATCATGCTCACGGTATCCTCCCGCGCCTGGTTGACCTTCAGGAACCATAATCATTGGCTCCATTGATACGACCATACCTGGCTCTAATACCGTCTCGATATCTTCACGCAATTCAAGACCTGCTTCACGCCCATAGTAGTGGGAAAGTACACCGAAGGAATGTCCGTAGCCAAATGTACGATTTTGTAGTAGATTATTCTCCCGGAAAATTTCATTCAATTCGATTGCAATATCCATACATCTTACACCAGGCTTGATTAATTCAAGTCCTTTTTTATGCACCTTTACGTTTATCTCCCAGAGTTCAAGATGTTTATCCGACACGTCTTCCAAAAATAGTGTCCGCTCAAGCGCTGTATAATAACCAGCAATCATCGGAAAAGCATTCAGACTTAGGATATCTCCGCGCTCCATCTTTCTCGAAGTAGCCCAGTTATGCGCACCGTCTGTATTAATGCCAGATTGGAACCAAATCCACGAATCTCTTAGTTCCGCATGTGGGTATAGACGTGCGATTTCACGCGTCATCGCTTGCGTTCCGTGTAGCGCTACTTCATATTCAGGAACGCCTACACCGATTGCCTCAACCACTGCCGCCCCACCTATATCAGCAACCCGTGCTCCGTTTTTAATATGTTCAATTTCTTCAGCTGATTTGAACATCCTCTGTGCCATCGTTGCTTTTGAAATGTCAACCAGTTCAGCGTCAGGAAATGCATCTTGTATGATTTGACGAACATCAAGCGTCACATGGTCTGCCTCAATACCAAGGCGGCGAGTGTTATTGCCGGAGTTACTTAACACTTTCTTTACTGCGTATAAGTAGTTATCCTTTTGCCAATCAGTATAGACGATGTTGTCCTCATAGCTTCTACGAAATGGCATGCCTCCGTCAATATTTGCTGAAACCGTGACGTGCTTATCCTGAGTTACCACTAGTCCGTAATTACGGCCAAATGAAGTATAGAGGAAGTCACTATAGTAATTGATGTTGTGATAAGACGTGAACAACACCGCGTCGATATCTGCTTTCGCCATATGTCTGCGTAAATTATCATTGCGTCGCTCCATTTCAGCCTTTGAGAATGTCGACTTCACTCTTTCTCCATTTTTGATAATCTTTGTTCTTTCTAGATCGTTAATTGTTAACATCGTTTCTTCCCCTTCCTATTACGTTCTATTGTTGGGCTACTACATGATTCTACTAACTTTCACTCTTCTCTTAGTGGCTCCTTCGCCGTCTCTTTTGTCATCAGAAGGAAGATGAATGCTATTACGGCAGCAGCCATCAAATAAAAGGCTGGTGCATACGTGTTACCCGTTTTTGCTATCAAAAATGTTGCAATTAGGGGTGCTGTTCCGCCAAATATTGCGTTGCCCGTATTAAACGACAAAGCAAAGCAACTGAAACGGACCGAAGTTGGAAACATCTCCGTTAGAAAAGTAGCAAGTACCCCATCGTTCCCCGCTAGTACAAATCCAAGCATAACCAAGGCCACAACTGCATAGGGGCCTCCGATTGAAAGTAGCCAAAAGGCGGGGTACGTGAATACTACAAACAGGATTGAAGCCCCGATAAGTACGGGTTTTCTTCCGATTCGATCAGCCAACATACCAACGAATGGAAGAATGATAATGTAGGTTCCTAAAGACACCAGCGTGATCAATATTCCTGAAGTAATACTAAAGCCTAACTCCTTTGTGAGGTATGTTGGCATATAGCTTAGAATTGTGTAGAAGCCCACTGCATTAAGACAGATAATTCCAAAGGCAATCATAATTTGTTTTCGGTTTTGGTGAACACCCTGGAATATATTGTTTTTGGGTGTCTTTTCTGACCGTACCATTTCGTTAAAAATCGGCGTATCTTCTAATTTAAGACGGATAAGCAAACCAATAATGCCGAGTGGAGCTGATAGTAGAAATGGTATTCGCCACCCCCAGCTGTACAAGGCCTCTTTGGTCAAGTTAAACTCTAGAAGTGAAACAACGATTACCGCTAGCATGAGTCCCGCCGCTGTACTTGCCGGTACCATACTAACAAGTAGACCCCGGCGTGAGCTCGGTGCATATTCTGAAATGAAGGAAGCCGCCCCTGCATATTCACCCGATGCCGAAAAACCTTGAACGAGACGGCAAACAAGTAATAACAATGGTGCCATCACGCCAATTGCTGCATAGCTTGGTAATAATCCGATTACAAAAGTGGACAGTGACATGATACAAATCGTCAGGACCAAGACTCGCTTTCGCCCGATTTTATCACCAAAGTGCCCCCAAATTAGTCCTCCAATGGGTCGTACAATAAACGATACGGAAAACACGGCAAACGCCCCTAACAACGCCGCTGTTTCATTACCTGGGGCGAAGAAAACCGCAGCAATAACCACAGCAAGATAACCGTATGAAGCATAATCAAACCACTCAATCAAATTTCCAATTGCTGCACCAATAACTGCCTTTTTAACACCAGCCGTTATTTCCTCAGAATTATCTACCTTCTCCAGTTCGACTTCTACGACTACCAAAATGTCAACCTCCTTTCTACTTTTAGTTTCTATCATCATAGTTATATACTGTGAGTTTTCAGTTAACCATTGATAAATAAATTAAAAAGGTAAGTATAGGCGATCATTTGTACGAAAGTCACAATCAACATACAGTTCAATTTGTATCGTCTTTTTGTAAACGCTTACATCAATCTTATAGATTAGCCGTTTCCAACAATGATTTTAAAGCCGGACGATTGATGGAGAAGATGGATATGTCATGCTCTGTTTGACCGGATACAGCTAGTTGACTTAAAATTTCCCCAACAACGCTTGCAAATTTGAATCCATGCCCTGCAAAGCCTGCAGCAATGGAGATATGCGAATGCTCAGGGTGCTGATCAATAATGAAGTGACCATCTGGTGTTCTGGAATAAATACAGATTGCGCCTCTTTTAAGCTTTCCAGCTGCCTGTGGCATGAATCTTTCTAAGAACTCCCTAATATGTCCTTCGTCATTCTCATCGGAGCCGAAGTCACGATTCATCGTATCCGGGTCAACTTTATCGATATATTCATGTCTTCCTGCCTTCACGCCACACCCACCGAAAGTTGGAAATCCATAATAGATTGCTTTTGACGTTTCAGTTGGAACTTCAACCATAAATGTAGGAAATGTATTCGTATTATAAAGTGATTCATCAGCCTCAAACCAAGCAACAGGCTGACGAGTTGGCGTAATTGGTAGTTGAAGGTTAAGGCTTTTAGCTATTTTTCCATTCCAAGCACCACCGCTAAGAATTAATTTATCTGCGGTAAATGTTCCTTTATTTGTGATTACCTTGACTGAATCTTTAAAGACTTCGATATCCACAACAGGATTGTTCACTGAAAACTCAGCTCCGTGATGTTCTGCCAGCTCTCGATAGGCTCTAATGCAATTCTCACTAAATAAAAATCCTGAGTTATGTTCATGGAATGCAATATAGTCCTCCGGAACAGTTAACCCCGGCCAACGCTCATTCATTTCCTTTCCTGTCAGGAGATCAATTTCCAAGTTATATTCTTTGCCACTGGCAATCGCTTCATCAATAAATGCAGATTGACCTTTAGGACCAAAACCGATTGAACCTACTCGTGTGAATATTTTGTGATGTGTTACTTTCTCAAGCTCATCCCATAACTCCTGGGATCTCAGTGCAAGAGGAACATACTCTCTTCCTTCGCCATATGCGTGGCGTATGATTCGTGTATCCCCATGGTGACTACCCTGTGCATGAGGCGGATCATGTGAGTCAATCAGTAAGGTCTTGACTCCTTGTTGTGCTAAAAAATAGCCGGCCGCCATTCCCATTGAACCTGCGCCTACAATAATTACTTCATAATGCTTTACCATAATAATGCTCCCCTCATCATTAAGTAGGTTTTGACTTTACTAATCGCACACTCTATTGAAAAAAATGCCTTTTACAATTAGTGAACTAACAGTGCATTAGTCACCCAACTATGTAAAAGACATTTGTTTTTTTACGTATTCATTTATTCAACTTATCTAGTTAAATATTTTACCCTACAGTTACTTTACTATTTTCAAATGCCCGCACAGCAGCTTCAGCTACTTTAACATCGTTGGGTACTGCACTTCCACTTACCCCTACAGCGCCGACTACTTTACCATCTTCTACAAGAGGGATTCCTCCGCCGAATACAACTATTTTCCCGCTATTTGTAGTAGTTAGGCCGTAAAGTTCAGCATTTGGTACTGTAGCATCAGCTAAGTTTGCTGTTGGTGCTTTAAGCGCAACAGACGTCCAAGCTTTATTTTGAGAAATTTCAATACTCGCTATCCAAGCATCGTCCATTCTGTGTACTGCAATAAGGTTTCCACCCTCATCAACAATCGAAATCACCATATTGACACCTAGATTTTCCGCCTCTTTTTCAGCACCTTCAATAAGTTTTTTTGCGATTTCCAAATTAATTTTTGTCATTTATAATTCCCCCTAGTTTTAGTTTGTTGTTTGTCTAGCACTATTTACTTTTTCAACGTACCGTGCGGATCGATTACATACTTCCTAGCCGCCCCATTATCGAAAGCGTGGTAAGCTGCAGGTGCTTCATCAATGGAAATAACTGTAGCGTTCACTGCTTTTGCAATTTGCGCCCGACCACTAAGAATCGATTTCATCAAATATCTATGGTATTGCATAACAGGAGTTTGTCCCGTTACAAAAGTATGTGCTTTTGCCCAACCTAGCCCGAAACGAATTTTAAGCGTTCCAACTCTGGCGTCTTCATCAATTCCACCTGGATCGCCTGTTACATACAGCCCTGGAATACCTAATTTACCGGCAGCTCGCGTAATATCCATAATTGAATTCAGGACAGCTGCTGGAGCTTCTCCTTTTTCTCTCCCATGCCCATGGGCTTCGAAACCAACAGCATCAACAGCTGAATCGACTTCTGGAATACCAAGAATTTGCTCGATTTGTTCGCCTAAATCATCATGCTGACTTAAGTCAATCGTTTCACAACCGAAGCTTCTCGCTTGCGCTAGCCGCTCAGGAATTAGATCTCCGACAATGACAGCTGAAGCTCCCAATAGTTGGGCTGAATGCGCGGCTGCTAATCCTACGGGACCTGCCCCAGCTATATACACCGTGGATCCGGGACGTACACCGGCACTGTATGCACCATGATAGCCAGTCGGGAAGATATCGGAAAGCATTGATAAGTCTAGAACTTTTTCCATCGCCTGATCTTTGTCTGCAAATTTGAGGAGTTGGAAGTCTGCATACGGAACCATTACATATTCAGACTGACCTCCAACCCAGCCACCCATGTCCACATAGCCATAAGCCGATCCTGGACGATCCGGATTAACATTGAGACAAACATGGGTATTTTGCTCTCTACAAGAGACACAGCGTCCACAAGCAATGTTAAATGGCACTGAAACTAAGTCACCTTTTTTTATAAACTCTACGTCACGGCCTACCTCAATAACTTCACCTAGAATTTCATGCCCGAGAACAAGGCCTATCGGTGCTGTTGTTCGACCGCGAACCATATGCTGATCACTTCCACAAATATTCGTTGTAACTACTTTTAGAATGACCCCGTGTTCACACTTTCTACCGACATTTCTCGGATTCACACCTGGCCCATCTCTTAATACTAAATCCGGGTAGCTAATGTCCTGTACTTCAACTTTCCCATTACCTGCATAAACCACAGCTTTGTTTCCAACTGCATTTGTTTTTTTATTACTCTCCCTAACGATTTCCTTGTTACTAACCATACCCATTTCCTCCTTTAAAAATATGTCTTTAAAGAACAAGTACTTCTATCAATCTATTTGAAACTACAACATGGGATTGTGTAAGTTAAATACGATTGGATAGAATTCTGGCTATTGTCATAACTATGTTTAAATACACTTACAATCAATTAATTTAAGACTTTTCCATAAGGTCTAGGCTTGTGTCCGAACACGAAATCCAGAACCGTCTGAATAGTAAATTATTTGATTAGTGTTATCATACATCGATTCACTACTTGTAACAATTGGATGCTAATGCTCAAGTTTCCAAGTGAGAATTGGAAATCATTGTGCATTACGTACAAGTGAATGAATTAATGCGGAAAATAAAAAAGCATGATTCGAAAAATTTGTAGTTGTATCTTTTTTCACTCTGGGGACACTATAGCTTGAAGGAGGAGATAAAATGGCTAGTAATAATAGAATTTTAGTTCCGGGTGCACGGCAAGGATTAGATCGACTTAAAGTAGATGTCATGAAAGCACAAGGATACAACGTAAATGCTGATAATCCCGATAACGTGAAATATGAAATTGCGAAAGACCTAGGTATTCCACTGTCGAAAGGCTATAACGGAAAACTAACGTCGGAACAGGCGGGGAAAATCGGTGGTCCGATTGGCGGCAATATGGTGAAAGAAATGGTGAGGTTGGCGCAAGAGCAAATGGCGAAGAAATGAAAATGACGCTTGTCCCGCAACTTATGGGGCAGCGTTTATTATTTGTTGGACAGTTTGCCATGTTTGTTGGACACTTCGGCATAATGGTTGGACACTCTACTACGTTGGTTGGACACTTCGGGAACAAGGCACATAGAAAAGCACCAGCCAAGTTGCAGCCGGTGCTCCCTTTTAAAACTTCGAGCCAGTATCTCCGAACTCTTTGAGAAGCTCCCCAAAACTTTTGTTTTTCTCACGTTCTTTGCGTTCCTGACGAAGTTGCTCTTGACGTTCCTCTTCTTTCGTCTCTTCAGCAGCTGACAATGCCTTTTTTGCCGCTTTCAATTTCTCAAGAATATCATCATCAAGTGCATCTGAATATACAGATCCTTCATTGTCTCTTTTTTTCGGCTGTGGTGCAGCTTGTTTACGCTTTTTCGCCATTTATTTCACCTGCTTTCGTTCATGGTCGTGTAACGATCGTTGCGACTCCTTGTCCTCCGCCGATGCACAGCGTTGCAAGTCCAGATTTCACATCACGACGTTTCATTTCGTGAAGAAGTGTAACTAGGATGCGCGCCCCACTAGCCCCGATTGGATGACCAAGTGCAATTGCGCCGCCGTTAACGTTAAGTTTTGATGCGTCAAATTCCAGTTCTTTTCCGACCGCGATTGACTGTGCTGCGAATGCTTCGTTCGCTTCAATCAAATCGATTTCGGATAGTTGCATATTGGCTTTAGTCAGTGCCTTTTTAACCGCTTCCACAGGCCCTAGACCCATAACGGAAGGATCCACACCAGCATTGCCATTCGCTACAATTGTTGCGAGTGGCGTTAAGCCTAGCTCATCAGCTTTTTCTTTCGACATGATAACAAATGCTGCCGCACCGTCGTTAATGCCCGAAGCATTCCCTGCTGTTACACTGCCATCTTTTTTGAATGCCGGTCGAAGTTTACCAAGCTTGTCTGCAGTTGTTCCGGCTTTGACGTATTCGTCTTGATCGAAAATAATAGGGTCACCTTTACGCTGCGGGATTTCAATCGCAACGATTTCTTCTTTGAAAGTTCCGGCTTCAATTGCTGCCGCTGCTTTTGCCTGCGATGTTGCAGAAAATGTATCTTGCTCTTCACGTGTAATTGCATAACGATCACAGAGATTTTCTGCCGTGATGCCCATGTGGTAATTATTGAATGCACACCAAAGCCCATCTGAAATCATACTGTCGATAATTTTTTGGTCCCCCATTTTAAAGCCTTCACGGCCATCTTTCATTATGTATGGGGCTTGGCTCATATTTTCCATACCGCCTGCAACAATAATATCCGCATCTCCTGCAATAATTGCTTGACGTGCAAGATGCACAGCTTTTAATCCAGAACCGCATACTTTGTTAATGGTCAGGGCAGGAACGGTTTCAGGTAGTCCCGCTTTCATTGCCGCTTGTCGTGCCGGATTTTGACCTAAACCCGCCTGTAGGACATTCCCCATGATCACTTCGTCAACGCTCTCTGGTGCCACCCCTGCACGTTTTAATGCCTCTTTGATAACAGTCGCCCCAAGATCTGTTGCCGGTATATCTTTCAATGAACCAAGGAACGATCCGATAGCAGAACGAACCGCACTGATAATTACGACTTCTTTCGACATTTCTTTTCCCCCATTCCCTTATTTAAGTTGCCTGTATATGCATCCCTTCATTACAATATACTAGAGGAGGGATGATATGTTCATTTTACCAAACAACGCCACAATAATCGAGGTTGGTCCACGTGATGGGCTACAGAACGAAAAGAAACATGTCAATGAAAATGACAAACTAGCATTTATTGAGGCTTTACAAGGGGCAGGCATTCAAGAAATGGAGCTAACTTCGTTTGTATCACCGAAATGGGTGCCGCAAATGGCGGATGCAAAAACGATTGTAGAAAAGTCAAAAAAGGTCGGCAGGCAATTCGTCCTTGCGCCAAATGACAAAGGTGCCGAGCTTGCAATTGAAGCTGGTGCGACTAGTATTGCCGTGTTCGTTGGGGTGAGCAATACATTTAACATGAAAAACATTAACCGTTCAACAGATGACAGCATCGAGGCGCTCCAGCCCGTCTTTGCGAAATTAAAAATAGATAGCATTTTTATACGGGCTTGTATTTCAACTGCGTTTTATTGTCCGTATGAAGGGAAGATAAAGTTAGAGGATGTCGTTGCACTTTGTAAACGGTTTGTTGCCATGGGGGCGGACGAACTTAGTGTTGCGGATACAATCGGGAAGGCGAATCCCCGTGAAAGTTATGAGTTGTTCAAGACGTTGAAAGAAGAGTTTCCAGACGTACTGTTGACAGCTCATTTCCACGATACACGCAAAATGGCGATAGCAAATATTTTTGCTGCGCTACAAGCAGGTATCAACCGTTTTGATACGTCTGCAGGCGGATTGGGCGGCTGTCCGTTCGCACCTGGCGCAACAGGCAATGTTGCGACTGAAGATGTTGTCAACATGCTCGATACGCTTGGCATCGAAACCGGTGTCAATGTGGAAAAAATTTGTCAAGCAGTCCAAGTAATCGCGCCGCATGTGTCACGGCCAATTGACACAGGTATGTACAGATTGTTCGAAAACAATCAACTGTAAAAGGAGTTGAGTGGTTTGAAACGGCGCGTTCTTTATATAACCGGCGTGATTTCCAGTATTGTTACAGCGTTACTGGCCATTTTCGGATTTATCGCAACGAATAGGCTGATGTTTTTAAAGTTGAAGGACTCCAATTTTATTTTAGAACGTGAAATTATTTCGAAACGGTTCGATGAACATTGGTATGAAACAGTGCGCAAAGATGATATATGGATTGTGTCACCAAACGGTTATTTATTGAGAGCGGTCTTTCTAAAACCACTCGAAACGGCAAGAACTATGATTATCTGCCACGGCGTAACGGAAAACAAAATCAATTCGATGAAATATGCCCGTCTTTTTGAACGACTTGGATTTAACTCAGTCATCTATGATCATCGACGACATGGTGATTCAGGAGGAAAGACAACGAGTTTTGGTTATTATGAAAAGATTGATTTGCAGGCGATTGTCTTTGCGGTACGAGAACGAATTGGAAAGCGGGCTTTGCTCGGTATCCATGGTGAATCCATGGGTGCTGCAACGACGATATTATATGCGGGAACATTTAAAGATGAAGCAAATTTTCATATCGTCGATTGCCCGTTTTCGGATTTCTCCGAGCAGATTCTTCATATTCTACGGAAAAATACACCTATTCGGTCATCGATGGCTCTACGTATTGCCAACGTCTTTCTCAAAATGCGCGATGGCTACACCCTAAACCTTGTCTCTCCGCGAGAAGTCGTCAGAAACATTACTAAACCGGTTCTTTTCATCCACAGTATGGAAGACGATTTCATCCTTCCCTATATGACAGTGGAATTGTACGAAGCAAAGCAAGGCGATAAAATGTTGAAACTTTTTAATAAAGGTGCCCACGCGAAGTCGTTCAATGACAATCCGATGCAATACGAAAAAACAGTACAGGAATTTCTAGGACGATTCGGATTTAGAAATTGAAGAAAACATCTGGTATGAATTATTGAACTGTACCCCGAATTTCGGACACTTTGAAAAAAGATCCGAGATTCGGGGTTTTTGTATAGCATATTTAAAATTCTCCCGGCACAACCGATTATATCCTCGCACCAAC
>CAZWAW010000002.1:37363-51819 GCA_964632025.1 uncultured Sporosarcina sp. | reverse complement strand
ATCATAAATCCCTCACGACCGATCATATCCCAGGCCAACCGATCATAAATCCCCCACGACCGATCATATCCCCGCACTAACCAATCAATAAATTTCTAGACAACAAAAAAACCATCTTCCCTGTCAAGCGTTCAACAGAAAAAATGGCTTATTAAGTGATTGGTAGAAAGTTTAAGTAATCCGAGTAAATTTCAGGTGAAAGTTTAACCTATGTATGAAAACTTGCAGGCTTTCCTTTTCACTAATCCTTTACAAACCCAGTAATGTTGGGTGTTACCTAATTACTTTTTAACCTTTTTTTCCTTTTTGTCACTTACTTTGTTCATTTGATTCATCATTTGATTAATTTTCTTTTGTGAGGGTTTTTGCCCCATTTGCATCATCATCATGCGTAACATGTCTTCATTAATCGGTGGGTTATCTTTCAAATATTTCATCATATATTGACGTGCAATGAAAAATCCGAGGGCCACACCTGCTAATAGCGCGACGATGATCAAAACGATCCACCATACTGTAGTCATCCGCTATACCTCCTCTACTTCAGTTATTCGATTTTACTCTACCATGATGGATTATACAACATTGCACTAGTGAATAGCAATGGACCTTAATTAAATATTCTAATCATCTCATAATGGAATTTCTAACTTCACACTATTTGAACAGACAAATAGACCCTAAATTTGAGATTTGGGTCCTTTTTGTCCCTATCCTATACGCATCATTTCAAAGATATACAGCCTCTTCATATGAACGAAAATCAGTCGTTTTGACCGGTTTTAGCCATCCCCACTCCCCATGTCCATCCATGACAGCGAAGAAACGATCAGCCGCCCCTGATAAGGCAACAAACAAATCTAAATCAAGCATGCGGGATCCGTCGCAAAACACATTAAGTGAATACGATGATAGCGAAATAAGAATGGATCCTTTAACAGGATGCGTCAGTTTGTATTCCCCATTTCGAGATTCAATCGACGTAAATCCTTCGCCAAGGTTTGCAATAATAGCCTCATCAATCATTTTCTCTTCAAGCTTGTCACATAAGTAATGGACTTCAGGCATACAATTATTCTTTTGCTCATCTTCTTTTAAAAGATCATACAAAAGCCGTTCACGTCCAATGACGAATGGCTGGTACATTTCTTTCACTTTATAAATTCCATATGATCGCAATATCGCCACCCCCTAGAGATAATCCTACAGGGTTTTCCTTAAAAAGGATGTCACATTGCGGAATAGAACGGCACTATTATTGTCGGAAAAGACGGATAACTGATAATTCCGTCAAGTTATTAAAAAAGCAGTCCCGATTGCCCAAAATTATTCGGCATACGGGACTGCTTCATTTATTTTTAGTTGTTGATTAACATCTTCACAGTTGCAAGGACATTGTCCTCTGTGAAGCCGAATTCTTTGATGACAGTATCTCCAGGTGCACTTGCCCCGAATGTGTCAATCGCAATGATTGCGCCTTCGTCACCAACATATTTATGCCACCCTAATGAAACACCCATCTCGATACCAAGACGTTTTTTTACATCTTTCGGTAATACACTTTGTTTGTATGCATCGTCTTGCTTCTCAAACAGATCCCATGAAGGCATAGAAACAACAGCAACATCGATTCCTTCAGCTAACAGTTTCGATTGTGCAGATACTGCTAAGTTCACTTCAGAACCAGTCGCAATTAAAATTGCATCTGCTTGTTTTTTACTTGCAGGAGATATGATGTAAGCTCCTTTTTTGACGCCTTCCATCGCAAGTTCAGCTGACTTCGGAAGAACAGTCAAGTTTTGACGAGACAATACAAGTGCAGTTGGCGAGTTCTTCGACGACACTGCAATATTCCATGCAGCTGCAGTTTCGTTAGCGTCAGCCGGACGAATAACCGACAGTCCAGGCATCGCACGAAGCGCAGCAAGTTGTTCAACTGGTTCATGTGTCGGACCATCTTCACCAACAGCTACGCTGTCGTGTGTGAAAACGTATGTGACAGGGATCCCCATAAGAGCTGAAAGTCGGATTGCAGGACGTACATAGTCACTGAACACGAAGAACGTTCCACCGAATACATGTAATCCGCCATGCAAAGTCATTCCATTTAGCGCAGTTCCCATTGCGAACTCACGAACACCAAACCAAATATTACGGCCGGAATAATCGGTGGCTAGGAAATCGCCAGCACCCTTAATTGTCGTCTTGTTAGAGCCTGCAAGGTCAGCACTTCCACCAAAGAATGAAGGAAGCTGTTTGGCAATTGCATTGATAGCGTCACCGGATGCAGAACGTGTCGCATGGGATGAACCCGCTTCATACGAAGGCAAGGATTTTTCGAATCCTTCAGGTAGTTTACGCTCGATTGCATCTTTCAATTGCTTCGCAAGGTCAGCATGCGTCGTTTCGTATTTTCCAAATAGTTCGTTCCATTCCTTTTCTTTTTGCATGCCCAATTTCTCAGCCGCTTCTTGGAATGTTTCATAGACGCCTTCAGGAACATGGAAATCTTCTTCCAACGTCCATTTATAGTATTCTTTTGTCAATTTCATTTCATCTTCACCAAGTGGCATACCATGCGCATCCGATTTTCCGGACCTATTTGGCGAGCCGTAACCGATGACTGTTTTAACTTCGATCATTGTCGGGCCTCCGACATTGCCTTTAGCTTCTTCAATTGCTGTTGAAACATGGTCAATGTTGTTGCCATCTTCAACACGGATGTAATTCCAACCGTATGATTCAAAGCGTTTACGAATATTTTCAGAGAACGACATGTCAAGTTCACCATCTAGTGAAATGTCATTGCTGTCATATAGGACAATCAGTTTATTTAACTGTAAGTGACCTGCAAGTGAAATTGCTTCAGCAGCAACGCCTTCCATGAGATCGCCATCACCGCAAAGTGCATATGTGTAGTGGTCGACAACGTCAAAGTTTGGTTGATTGTACGTTGCAGCAAGGTGTTGTTCTGCCATTGCCATTCCGACTGCCATACCAATACCTTGTCCAAGTGGGCCAGTTGTTGCTTCAACACCGACTGTATGACCGTATTCGGGATGTCCTGGTGTTTTAGAGTTCCATTGTCTGAAGTTCTTGATTTCATCCATTGGAAGTCCGTAACCGCCAAGATGAAGCAGGCTATATAGAAGCATTGAGCCGTGTCCTGCCGATAGAACGAAACGGTCACGGTTAAACCACTGTGGATTTGAAGGGTTGTGATGCAAATTTTTTTTCCAAAGCGTATAGGCCCTGGGAGCAGCTCCCAATTGTAAAACAGGGTGTCCAGAATTCGCAATTTAAATTGCGTCAATAGAGAGCGTACGGATTGTGTTAATGGCTAGCTGATCAATTTGTTTAGTCATTGTGTACATCCTTCCCGTCATATGTATTTATCTACATATCCTAGTTTAGACAATTCGCGCAGTGAATGCAAAGCTCAGTTTAGATATTTGCTGCTACGGGCGTCTTTCACCTTGTCAGGTGTCACATCGTTGCCTTCAGGATCAAGGACTTTGACCTGCTCAATTGTATTGCGCATAGATGAACGAAATGTCTCTAAATATTCTTTTCGTAGTTGTGTCTGTTCCTTTGCTTCTTCGATTGATAGACCCGTCGTCTTCGATTTTTTTGAAAGTTCATTAATTCGTTTCATTTTATCAGCTGGTAGCATATGATTTCCTCCATTTAGTTTATGATTACAAACGTATACAAAAAGTGCAGAAAGTGCAATAAATCAGCCTTCCTGCTCCATCTCATATTCTTTATACCTGCGATGCACGGTTGCTTTACTAATATCATGACCGAGCCCTTTCAAGACACCAGTAATTTCTTCATAGGTCAGTCCTTTATCCCTCAATGAAACGATTTCAGCTATCGGCACTTCAATCCGCTCACGGCCTTCCGCGTTGCCCCTGTTTTTCAAGTTACGCTCGGGCCGATAGCCTTCCCTTACCGCACGTTTCATGCCCCTCTTGATTTTGGCGTTATGTAGTTTACGCTGGTACTCTTCGACGATAGCTAAAATTTCAAGCAACATTGTGTCCATTTCATTGAGCGCGATTGGCCCACTATCATTATGCGAATAAATCGCCGTGTCCGTTTTCGCCAATAGATGCAAAACCGCCATCCTTGCATTTCCACGCCCAAGCCTTGTTTCATCTTGGATAAGGATTGCATCGACATCCTCATCTCGGATGTAATCCAGAAGACTTAGAAGCCCCTCACGGTCGATGTCAAAACCGCTGTGCTTGTCCTTAAATGTCGCGACATGTTCGAGACCAAGTTCAGCTGCCAAGTTCACAAGCTCCTCTTCTTGCCTCACTAGCGACATTTCCTGCGTTTCTTTCTCAGTGCTCACCCGGCAATAGATGACACCTTTTTTATTGCGCCCAGTCATCGATTAACACCCGCCAGTTGCGTATTGGTTTTCCCCACAGTCCGTACAGTAGGCAAAAGTAAATCCTCACCTTTTATTATTGTAGCAGATGGTAGGTCATTCAATTTTATCACTTCTTTGATCCATTTATCTGTAGACATATTTTCTGAGTGATGATTTGCGAGACCCCAAAGCGTATCCCCTTCAGTAATTGTGATTTTCGTGACCATTTGTTCTTCCTCGTATTTACTTACACCTATAATTGCGAAAACCATACATAAAATGATAATAAGTAGAACATAGCTATTATTTTTAATAAAAGTCATCATTATCCCCCTAACGAATGCTTGTTCGGAATGCTTGTTCTCATTATAAGAAAGACGAAAGAAATTGTCAACACTTATTCGAACCTGTGTTTGCCATTTATCCAGGAGACTGATATAATGAATCTATTGAAAAGACTAGATTGTCGGGATTTTATTTCACGACTTTCAGAAGTTAGCAGAATATAAGGTGAGAGGTGAATAGGATGAAAAAAATTTCAAAAAGACAGGAAGATATTTTATCTTTCATTAAATCCGAAGTGAAGAAAAAAGGGTATCCACCATCCGTGAGGGAAATCGGCGAGGCTGTCGGTTTGGCATCAAGTTCAACTGTTCACGGGCATCTAGCACGATTGGAAAGCAAAGGGTTCATTAGAAGAGACCCAACAAAACCAAGAGCAATTGAAGTACTCGATCCTGAAGGGTTGGAAACGATGAAACCCGGCGTTCTTCACGTGCCTCTTGTCGGTAAAGTTACGGCAGGTCTTCCCATTACGGCTATTGAAAATATCGAAGAGTACTTCCCACTTCCTGAATCTTTTGGTACATCAGAAGACAAGCTGTTCATGCTTGAAATAGTTGGGAACAGTATGATTGAAGCCGGCATTTTGAATGGCGACTATGTTGTCGTTAAGCAGCAACAAACAGCTAATAACGGCGAGATTGTCGTAGCAATGACCGAAGACGATGAAGCTACAGTGAAACGTTTCTTTAAAGAAAAAGATTATTTCCGTCTGCAACCTGAAAATGCTTCGATGGATCCAATCATTCTCGATAACGTATCGATTCTTGGTAAAGTGGTTGGCGTTTATCGTATGATGCATTAATCTTAAGTATGCAAAAGGGCTATTTCCTTCGAGTGAAGGAAATAGCCCTTTTTTATTTGTCGAATTGCTGTGACAGTTAACCAGATAAGTTGAAGCATTGAATACGGTGTACAAACCGAGCGCCGAAGCCAATTTAATGGGATTCTTTATTTCAACTTATATAAATTTACTTCCCAATCAAATTTTCTTTAACTAGTTTACCGATTGAAGACAACACCGCTACTTTTACATGCTCGTACGTCAGTCCACCTTGGACATACGCCGTATAGGGCGGTCTGATGGGGCCGTCTGCCGTCAGCTCGATGCTGGAGCCTTGAATGAATGTTCCCGCCGCCATTATGACGTCGTCCGTGTAGCCAGGCATATACGACGGCTCAGGCGCGTAGTGCGCATTGATAGGCGAGTTTTCTTGTATTGACCGACAGAACGCAATCATTTGATCGGCATTTTCGAAGGATACAGATTGGATCAGGTCGGTTCTTTTTTCAGAGTAATGTGGCGACGTATTGAGTCCGAAACTTTCTAGGAGTGCTGCTGTGAATAGCGCTCCTTTTACAGCCTGACTAACAACATGCGGCGCTAAGAAAAATCCTTGGTACATTTCCCGCAGTGTATCCAGCGATGCCCCCGCTTCTGCCCCGAGACCTGGTGAAGTCATCCGGTATGCACACTTTTCAACAAGGTCGGCACGTCCAGCGATATAGCCACCCGTTCTTGCGAGTCCGCCACCTGGATTCTTGATGAGTGAACCTGCCATTAGGTCAACACCGACTTGAGTGGGCTCTTTTTCTTCGACAAATTCACCGTAACAGTTGTCCACAAAAACGACGAGTTCAGGATTAATGGCCTTCACTTTACGAACCATTTCACCGATTTCATCCACCATGAAAGAGGGACGATCCGAATAGCCTTTCGACCGTTGGATACCAATCATTTTTGTCTTACCGTGAATGTTTTTAGCAACTTCTTCAAAATCGACTGTACCATCTTCATTCAAGTCAATATGTTTATAGGTAATGCCATAATCATGCAGTGAACCTGTGTCTTTCCCTTTACCAGAAACAATAGAATCCAGCGTATCATAAGGTTTCCCCGTAATATAAAGGAGTTCATCACCTGGTCTCAGGATTCCGAAAAGACTGATTGAAATTGCGTGTGTGCCCGAAATAATTTGGTTGCGTACGACGCAATCTTCCGCTCCAAAAACATCAGCATAAACCTGTTCCAGCACGTCCCGACCTGCATCGTCGTAGCCGTATCCTGTCGAACCCGTTAGATGAAAATCACTCACCATATTTTTACGGAATGCTCTTAGCACCTTCCGTTGATTGTAAAAAGCAGTTTTTTCTACGCCCTTGAAATAGGGTGCAAGTTTCTCTTCTATTATTTCCGCATCTTCAAATAACAAGTCGTCTTGTTCAGTAAACATGATTGGTATTCCTCTTTTCATTAAATAGTCACTTCATTATCTTATCAGTCTGTCCGTAGAGGTCAACGTTTACCTGGGCTTCATTGATAATTTATGAATACCTGTTAGAATTCTAAAGGGAATATTGAATGGGGGAAATGAAGTGGCTTGGGATGTTTTTAGTTTTATCGGTACTGCGGCATTTGCCATTTCGGGCGCAATTGTTGCGATGGAAGAGGAATATGACATCTTTGGTGTTTATATATTGGGTATGGTCACTGCTTTTGGCGGCGGTGCCGTTCGTAACGTCTTAATAGGTGTGCCTGTCTCTGTTTTATGGGATCAGCAATTCTTATTTTTAGTGGCAAGTATTTTGATAACCATTATTTTCTTTTTTTCTAGGTATCTTCTTTCTCATTGGAATAGATGGGGTAATTACTTTGATGCAATCGGATTGGCGGCGTTCGCTATTCAAGGCGCGATGCTAGCCATATCCCTGAACATGTCGCTTTATGCAGTTATGGTTGCAGCAGTTCTGACAGGAGCGGGTGGCGGTGTCATCCGTGACCTGCTCGCAGGAAGGAAGCCACTCGTCTTTAAACGGGACATCTACGCAGTGTGGGCTGCAATCGCTGGTCTCATAGTCGGCCTCGGTCTATTCAAGAGTGACCTAGCACTTTATGCGTTACTCGTGATGACAGCCGGTCTTCGTATTTTCTCGCTAGTCTTCCAATGGAAATTGCCAAACGGAAAAATCCAATAAAAAAAGCGGAACGGGGATTTTACTCCCTGTTCCGCTTTTTGGTTACGTCTTATGTCTGCCGCCTCAGAACAGGCGCTTCCGCTTTTAGTTATTCTGTTTCGTCTTTTAAAATAACCGGTTTCGTTGGGACATATGTGGAAATCGCATGTTTATAAATGAGTTGTTGCTTGCCGTCTGATTCAAGCAAGACGGTATAATTATCATACGATTTAATAAGCCCTTTCAATTGAAATCCATTCAGTAAGAATACCGTTACAAATGTATTATTCTTTCGTAACGAGTTTAAAAATGTTTCTTGCATGTTAACCTGTTTCATACGCCGAATCCTCCAGTTGTCATAGCTATATTTCTAGTGCTCCACTTACTTTATTCGACCTGGATTATCGAAATCCTTCAAAATTGCCAAAATTCTATTTGTAATTTCGGTTGTACCCAATTCTGCATCGAACCAACTAATGTCCAATTTGTTGCGGAAATAGGTCATTTGCCGTTTTGCGTAGTTACGCGTATTTTTTTTAATTAATTCAACAGCCTCGTCTAGTAACAACTTCTCTTCGATATAGTTATGAAGTTCCCTATAACCAATCGCTTGTACAGATTGCACGCCACGAATGTTTTCATCCCACAATCGATTCGCTTCCTCTAGAAGACCTTTTCCCATCATTATGTCGACACGGAGACCAATCCGTTCATAGAGTACATCACGGTCCATCTCAAGACCGACAATGAGATGATCATACAGGGGCGCCTGTCCCGCGTCATCTTCGTGGTCGTCTTTCGTTTTACCTGTCACCTCAATGATTTCAAGCGCTCGAACCAGCCGACGATGATTGTTCGGATGAATTTTTTCAGCACTCACCGGATCAAGCTCGACAAGTTTTTCATGCAGATAGGCGGCCCCTTTTTGAGCCAGTTCCTGCTCTAAGCGTTTCCTTACTTCTAGATCCGCCGCTTCTTCTGTAAAACGAAAATCGAACAGCACGGATTGAATATATAATCCTGTGCCCCCTGCGATAATTGGTATTTTTCCACGGCCTTGTATATCTGTAATCCATTTGCGTACATCCGTTTGATACTCAGCAACAGAAAAAGGTTCGTTTGGTTCTTTTATATCGAATAAATGATGCGGGATGCCGTCCATTTCCTCTTCCGTGATTTTAGCCGTTCCAATATCAAGCCCTTTGTATACTTGCATTGCATCACCATTAATGACTTCCCCACCAATTATTTTGGCAAGTTCGACACTTAACGCCGTCTTTCCAGATGCTGTTGGTCCGACGATTGCGATTACTTCAGGATAATTGCTCATTTTTTTCAATCCAGTCATAAACGGTTTCGAATACGTGTTGACGGTTCTTTTCATGGAGCATTTCATGCCTGCCACCTTCGAACAAAAATACCGTAACATCTTCTATGCCCGCGTTATTATATTGCTTTGCTACACTCCAAACCCCTTTTCCATTATCACCTACCGGGTCTTCACTCCCTGAAAATAGGAAGATAGGAAGTTTTTTCGGGATTTTATTTATTTCATCTACGTCATGGATTTCTCCAAGCCCTTTGAATAAATCTGCAAAAAACTGTGTTGTTGGGACTGCTCCACACTCTGGATCAATCAGGTATTTCTCAACAGCTTCCGTATCCGTTGACAGCCAATCGAATGGTGTTTTCGGTTGATGGACCGATTTATTGAAACCACCAAAAACGAGTTTATTCAGGAAATTATCTGGCTGATCAAAACCATTTTTCTTGCCATTCAGATAAGCTACTGCCTGCCCTGCCAAACGGCTTATACCGGGATCCCCACCTGTCCCTGAAAAAATTGCCAAGTCGACTTCATCACAATGAAGCTGGATATATCTCCGCGCGACAAACGACCCCATACTATGACCGAACAGTACAAAACGTGGGGATGGATACTGCTCCCGGAGATTCGAAATGACTTCGAAAGCATCTTGAACAACGTGGTCAAATCCACCTTCATCGGCAAAATGCCCTTTTATGCCATTCATTTTAGCCGTTTTACCATGTCCTCGGTGGTCGTGACCCGATACGATATAGCCTTTCCCTACAAGGTATTGTGCAAATTCTTCATACCTGCCAATATGCTCGGCCATACCGTGTAAAAGATGGATATGTCCTAGCGGATTGCCTTCTGGTTTCATAACGATAGCGTGGATTAAAAAACCATCTGTCATTTCGATTGTCGCTTCTCTCATTGACGTCCACCATCCTTCACTTTAGGTCTTAGAATTGCTTCCTACATCACTCGTTTGAACATTTTCTCAAGTTCATATGTCGTGAAATGAATAAGTACCGGTCTGCCATGCGGACAAGTAAATGGATTGTCGGCGGCGGATAGATCATTCAACAACCTTTCCATATCTGCTAGTGTCAAATGGTGATTAGCTTTGATGGACCGTTTGCAACTCATCATAATGGCTGCTTCTTCACGTAATTTACCGATATCAATTTTCCGTGTAGTCAACACTTGCTCAATAATATCTTCGATGATCACCGTCTCTTCTCCTGCTGGAAACCAAGATGGATATTCTTTTACTGCATAAGAAGAAGGTCCAAACTCCTCCAGGAAAATACCGACTTCCTGCAGCAGACTCATGTTTTCTTCGATTTTCGTTTTCTCGTCAGCTGAGTAATGAAACATAAGTGGGATCAGTAACATTTGACGTTCTTCATTATCTGTCTTACTCAATTTATCTCTAAAAAACTCATATTTTATTCGTTCTTGAGCTGCGTGCTGATCAATCATGAAGAAACCATCTTCATTTTGCGCAACAATATAAGTACCATGAACCTGTCCAACTGGCGCTAGGGCCGGGAATTTTTTATCCACTTCTTGTTGTTCTGATTCGTCGGGAACTGCGGATGATTCATTGACACTCCATGGGGCTTGGTCTTGAACAATCATTGGTTCATTGACCGTCCACGGTGTTCGTTCAACTGTTTCATTTTCAGGAAGATCATAAGGCTCATACTCGGGCTTTTCGAGTGGGGTCGTTGACGGCGCTACCACTGGTGCTGGTCTTTCCGTTCGGAATTGATTCCACATATTTACTTGTTCAGATTGATTTTTCTTGGCAGGTTCTTTTTTAATAGCGTCTGGGACGATTGTGTTTTTCCGGATCGCTTTCTGTACGGATTCTTTGATGAGCGCCAGTAACTCGCCTTCTTTGCTCATGCGGATATGTTGTTTAGAAGGATGTACGTTGACGTCTGTCAAATAGGGGTCCCCTTCAATGTTGATAACCGAAATTGGCGATCGCCCAATCGGTAAATACGTATGGAATGCATCAAGAATGGCATGATTGATTGCATTGCTCTTTACCCATCTACCATTGACGATTAACGTCATATAGTTTCTTGACGCACGTGTCATTTCGGGTAGAGTCACATGGCCTGAAACGCTGTAATCTGCATTCTCGCCCGCGAAGCTCACCATTTTACGGGCGACAGCAATGCCGTATATATCCGATAGTACACGACGCTGATCTCCGCTTCCCGCTGTCTGCAATAGCACTTGACTGTAATGCGAGAGTTTAAATGAGATAGAGGGATGGCTGAGTGCAAGTCGATTGACGAGATCGATTGTATGGCCTAGTTCTGTCTGGATTGTTTTCATATATTTCAGGCGTGCAGGCGTATTAAAAAATAATTGAGAAACAGTAATGTCCGTCCCTTTACGGAATGCCGCATTATCATGTTTGACAAGTCGACCTCCGTCGATTTGGACTTCTGTGCCTTCTGTTTCTCCATCGGAAGTCCACATAATTATCTTGGATACGGATGCAATACTCGCAAGTGCTTCTCCGCGGAAACCGAGCGTACGAATTCGGAACAGATCATGGTCATTGGATATCTTGCTCGTTGCATGCCGCTCAAACGCTTGAACAGCATCTTTTTTAGACATGCCATTGCCGTTATCTGTTACACGAATTGTCAGCAGACCAGCTTCCTCAAGTCCAATTTCAATCACGGTACTTTCTGCATCAATCGCATTTTCAACGAGCTCTTTCACGATGGAAGCAGGACGTTCGACGACTTCGCCCGCAGCGATTTTATTGGACAGCGTATCGTCCATCACTTTGATGATGTCTATCGGTCTCACCCTTTCTTAGGTCTGAGCTTTTCTTTCAATTCATGGATGTATTGCAGTGCCTGAAACGGTGTCATATTAAGTAAATCAGCATCATTCAGGTCAGTCAGCACTTCTTGTTCCTCTGTTGACAAGGTAACCTGCTCTTCCTGTTGGATATCGAAAAAGTTCAATTGCGTCGGTTCATCTTCATGAACCGTTTGTTTTTCCACATTTTCAAATGTAGTGAGTAATGTTTTTGCTCGGTTGAGAAGCGATTCGGGTAGACCTGCAAGATCCGCAACGTAAATTCCATAACTTTTATCAGCTGGTCCCGCCATCACTTTATGGAGAAAGACGACTTTGCCATCCTGTTCCATTGCAGCAACATGCACATTTTCAAGTCGTGACAGTTCTTTATCCAAATTGGTCAGTTCATGATAATGGGTAGAAAACAGCGTATTCGCTCCGATTTCATTGTGAATATGCTCCATCATCGCCTGCGCCAAAGCCATGCCATCATATGTTGAAGTCCCACGTCCAATTTCATCAAAAAGGAGAAGACTTTGTGCAGTTGCGTTTGCAATTGCGAATTGAGATTCCATCATTTCCATCATAAATGTACTTTGTCCTGAAGCCAGGTCATCCGCTGCGCCAATTCTTGTGAATATTTGATCGGTAACAGGAAGTAATGCCTGATCGCAAGGAACGTAGCAACCAATCTGCGCCATCACGACAATGAGCGCAATTTGACGCATATACGTACTTTTACCGGACATGTTTGGCCCAGTGATCAGCAGCATATTCGCTTCATCCGTCAATTTACAGTTATTCGGAACATATAGAGAATGGTCAATCATCTTTTCAACGACCGGATGACGCCCGTTCTTGATTTCCAATGCTTTTCCATCATGAAATACGGGTTTTACGTAGTTACGCTTTTCCGAAACGGCCGCGAATGAAAGAAGGACATCCAGTTCGCTTAGTACACTTGCGAGATGCTGAATATGCCGAATATGTGTTTTCATGGAATCCCTAACCGTGCTGAATAATCGATACTCAAGCTCTAGCCCTTCCGCTTCCGCATTGAGGATAAGATCTTCTTTCTCTTTTAGTTCAGGAGTTATGTAACGTTCTGCATTCGCAAGCGTCTGCTTTCTTTCATATCGTTCCAAATCGGCAAGGTGGATATTGGATTTCGTAATCTCTATATAATAGCCGAATATTCTGTTGTATCCTATTTTTAACGATTTAATACCTGTCCGCTCGCGCTCCTCGCGTTCAAGTTCTGCAAGCCATGCCTTACCATTTTTTGAAGCATCACGGTATTGGTCGAGTTTTTCGTCGTAGCCATCCTTGATGATGCCGCCTTCTTTAACAGATAGTGGCGGATTTTCAGCAATGGCTAGTTCAAGAATTTGTAGCGCTTCTTCGCAACCGTCAATCCGCTCAGAAAATTGATTGAGCAGCGGACGTTCTGATTCATGAAGTGCTTTTTTGATAGTTGGGACACGACGGAGTGAGTTACGAAGTTGTGCAAGATCTCTTCCACTCGCACTTCCCATCGAAATTCGTCCAGCGAGTCGCTCTAAATCGTATACTTCTTTCAGGCTTGTCTTCAATTCATCGCGCAGAAAAAATTCTTCTATCAGCTCAGTTACTGCATTAAGTCGATTTTCAATTGCTTTTTTTTCAGCTAATGGCTGATGAATCCACATTTTTAATTTACGTGCGCCCATCGCTGTAACCGTCTCGTCAAGCAACCAGTATAGCGTGCCATCCTTGCTGCCATTGCGAATTGATTGGATGAGTTCCAAGTTGCGCATTGAATTGGCATCAATGGATAGTTTTGTTTGTTTCTGAATAAATTCGAATGGACGTATATGATCGAGTGCCGTTTTCTGCGTGCGCTTCACGTAGGATACAAGCATGCTACACGCTTCTCTGACATCATTTGGAATTGCACCAAACAGATCCTCCGTTTCGAACTGCTCTTCGCCATACTCGATGGATAATACAATACTGCGTTTCGCCATGCTGTCACTAAGGGCGAGATGCAGCCTTTCATCGACAACGACCTCTTTCATACCCAGTGCCTCAATCTCGGCAATCAGCGTCCGCTCATCGCCTTCCACACACTCCACTTTGCCCTCACCAGTTGCTAGGTCCAGATAAGCGAGTGCATACTTGTTGCCATCTATAATGTCAGCGGAACCGATGAAATGATTCGTGTTCGCATCAATTGTTTTTCCTTCCGTCATCGTACCAGGGGTAATGATTTTAACGACTTCCCTTTTGACGATGCCCTTTGCTTCTTTCGGATCTTCCGTCTGTTCACAAATAGCCACTTTATGCCCTTTACGTACGAGCGTTTCTATATAACCCGCAGCCGCATGATACGGTACGCCACACATCGGAATCCGATCGCGATTTGCAGCATCCCGACTGGTTAATGTAATTTCAAGGATTTGAGACGCTTCTTCCGCATCCTTAAAAAACAGTTCATAGAAATCGCCTAATCTGAAAAACAGAAATGCATCTTCATGCTCCGATTTCACTTTTAAATATTGTTGAATCATTGGTGTATGTGTTGTCATTTTTTTAACCTCTTTACGTTTACTGTTTTTTATTATTATACCAAAATCGGACTACGAAGGGTCCGAT
>CAZWAW010000002.1:0-37263 GCA_964632025.1 uncultured Sporosarcina sp. | reverse complement strand
TAATTGCAACTCCACATTTATCTTCAAAACGAAAAAAAGCCGGTAGTGTACTCCGGCTCTCAAAATGACGATGATTCTCTACCTTGTTTATGATTTTGTCCTTGTTCATTGCCTCTTACTTGCGCTTGCCCCCGCTCATTTCCTAGATTGTGGCCAGGTTCATGGGATGATGATTCATCCGAGAACTTCCATTCCTCTTCAAAACTTTGCGGATGCACCGTGATACAGACTTTTGTTTCGCCAACAACTTCTGCCATCAACTCTCGTTCAATCGTAATGCAGAACTTCTCACCACATTCCGAAATGATCGCTTCTGTACAGTTCGGATGCTGGATAACATCAACGATGACTTCTTCATGCCCAGATGTCGGCTCGTCTCGATAATGCAAACGAATCCGGTCCTTGTAAGGAATTGACTCCGTAAACACAGATGTCTTTGAATGTTCCTGATGTGAATACCAAACATTGACGTCGAACTTACCGGTAACTTCGATGAATTTACCGACCTTTTTCGCCTGATGTGTATGGTTGATGACCCAACATCCGAGTATACTCGTCGGACTATTTGGCGGCTTCAGTGTAACAGTCGTCTCAGTCCGCTTCTTCCCCTTGGCAATAACCGTCTTCGTCACGATCTGACGTAAATTTTTCAGTTCGATTCCTCCTCCATTCGCTTCAATCCATCTTATGCAACAGAAGCCCAGAGAGTGAGAAAAATCGGCAGGAAATATTTTCCCACCGATTGGTATACTTACTTATAGTTTTTCATATGTCGTATTTTTTATATAAGAACCCGTTTCTCCGCGTCTTACATCGCCATCTGTTGCTTTGATGATTTCATCCGTGACAGTGTTTGCGATTGTGTTTGATACGAGTTGGAGTAAATCATTCACTTCACCTTGTGATTGTTTAAATTCCTGAACAATCGGAACCTCGTCTATATCACTTTGGATTTTTTCGATTTTACCTTCAATGATACCCAATGCTCTCTCTTTTCCGTACTGTTGGAAATTGACTGCCTGCTTTTGCAATGATTTTAGACTTGCAATATTTTCACGGATTTTTTGATTTTCATTAATCTGCTCTTCTGCCCGCTTGAAAAACTCCACTTGCTCCGTGTTCGCAATCATTACTGCAATCTCGCGTGCTTTTGCGATAATTTCATCTTTTGTATATTTTTTTTCCATTATGACATCACCTTTTCCTTTTCTACTACGCCGATAAACTCACCGTCGAGTGACCATGTTTTGGCCTCTATTATTTTCACTTTAACGATTTTTCCAATCACTGATTGTGGTGCTTTGAAATTGACGAGTTTACTCTTCTCAGTGTATCCAGCGAGAACTTCTGGATTACGCTTACTTTCCCCTTCGACTAGCACTTCAACGATTTTACCTTTATAGGGTTTCATCGCTTCCGCAGACAAGTCATTGACGACTTTATTTAATCGTTGTAAACGTTCTTTTTTCACTTCCATCGGAATATTGTCGACCATTTTCGCGGCCGGCGTGCCATCCCGTGGCGAATAAATATACGTATAAGCGATATCGAAACCGACTTCCTTATACAATGACAGCGTCTCTTCGAATTGCTCGTCCGTTTCATTCGGGAATCCTACGATAATATCTGTCGTTAACGTAACAGTGGGTATTGCTTTTTTAATTTTCCCCACGAGTTCCAGATAATGTTCACGGGTATATTTCCGCGCCATGATTTTCAAAATGTCACTAGAACCCGATTGAACTGGGAGGTGAATATGATCGACGAGATTGCCGCCCTTCGCAAGCACTTCGATTAGATAGTCATCGAAATCACGAGGATGGCTCGTTGTGAAACGGATTCGCGGAATGTCGATTTTACTTAAATCGTTCATTAAATCGCCAAAACGATAACTCGTCTCTTCAAAATCTTTTCCGTACGCATTGACGTTCTGGCCAAGCAACGTAATTTCCTTATACCCCTCTGCCGCTAACTGCCGGACTTCTTGGATAATATCTTGCGGCCGTCTGCTTCGCTCCTTGCCCCTCGTGTAAGGCACGATGCAATAGGTACAAAACTTGTCGCAGCCGAACATAATGTTCACCCAAGCCTTAATGTTCCCATGTCGGGATTTTGGAAGGTTTTCAATAATATCGCCTTCTTTTGACCACACTTCAATGACCATTTCTTTTGATAAATAAGCCTCATGTAAAATATGGGGCAATCTATGGATGTTGTGTGTTCCGAAAATCATATCAACTTGATCATACTTTTTAAGGATTTTATTAACAACTGATTCTTCTTGCGACATACAACCACATACACCAATCAAGACATCAGGATTTCTTCGTTTCAACGATTGTAAATGACCTAGTTCCCCAAACACTTTGTTTTCGGCGTTTTCACGAATGGCACATGTATTGAGCAACACGACATTCGCATCTTCAACCGTGTCTGTCGGTTCATAACCAAGGCCTATTAAAATACCAGCAATCACTTCTGTGTCATGTTCATTCATTTGGCAACCATATGTCCGTATATAAAATTTCCGATTCGCCCCCATTTCACGGAAGCGCTCGTCAATTTCAAAGTTATCGTAATAAGCGATTTCTTCCTTGCCACGTTTTTTGGCATCTTTCAAAGAAGGCGGTGCGTAGGCTGTCTGAAAATAGTGGCTATAGTCCTTGTCAGCAGCTTTTGCTAGATTCGGCTTCACTAGCCCTTCATTTAATCGCTGTTCCTCGTTCATTTAACTTGTCCCCTTTCATACAAAGCCTTGGGAATTTAAACATATGATTTCATTATACTTAATTGTTGACCGTCTGTACAAGAAGTCAAAGCTTTGTCGGTTGTTTGTCACAGTTATTATAGAACTTTTTCTTGTGATAAAACTAAAAGACCACAGGAAATTAACGCGTCCTGTGGTCCTGACTCTTTCTAATTTACATATGACGCTGTCGTTTTTCAACGAGTAATTTCAATGCGGTACGTCCTTCACCGTTTATCTCAATATCAGTGAAAGCGGGTGCACAGATTAGATCACCGCCACTTGGAGCGACGAATCCACGTGCAATTGCGATTGCCTTTATTGCCTGATTTAAGGCGCCAGCACCTACTGCCTGCATTTCTGCGTACCCCTGGTCCCTGATAACTGCAACAAGTGCTCCTGCAACAGAATTCGGATTCGAGCGAGATGATACTTTCAATGGGTTCAACATGATTCCTCCTTATTTTTCGGTGTCTATGGAACGGATATCTCCATAAACCATCCTATGATTCGGAGGCGATGTTTAGACGCGCATTAGCCTTTGAATGTACGGTCAGCATTGATGGCAACTCGTTCAACTCTGATGGCATTTCCTGTTTCATCATCCAATACAGCAAAGAGTCCGTTTAACTGTGTACGCCCTGTTTTCGGAACTTCAAAGCGAACTGGCAAATTCGTACGGAAACGATAGATGACGTCTTCTTTTTTCATACCCAAGATTTCATCATAAGGGCCCGTCATGCCTGCATCAGTTAAATAGGCTGTTCCCCCTGGTAGAATGCGGTCATCCGCTGTCTGGACATGCGTGTGCGTTCCTACAACAACAGATGCCTTTCCATCAAGATGCCAACCCATCGCAATTTTTTCACTTGTCGCTTCGGCGTGGAAATCAACGAAGACAAGCGGAGAAATTTCTCTTGCTTCCGCTACCAATTCATCTGCTTTTTCAAATGGATCGCCGTGCGGAGGTAAAAATGTCCGACCATGCAAATTGATGATAGATAATGTCACACCATTACGTGAAATCGTAGTCATCCCTTTACCAGGTGCTTCATCTGAAAAGTTGGCAGGACGGATAAGATAATCTGTATCATCGATAAAATCGTAAATCTCTTTTTGGTCCCATGTGTGATTTCCCATTGTTACAACATCTACTCCAGCACGGAGCAGATCATCAAATATCGCTTTTGTGATTCCTCTTCCGGCTGCTGCATTTTCCCCGTTCGCAATAATAACATCAGGGTTGTACTTCCTTTTGAGTCGTGGTAAATAGTCAAATACCATATCTCGTCCTAGCGATCCTACTATATCACCTATAAATAATACTCTCATAAAATAATCTCTCCCAATAGAAAAAGAGGCTCCCGGACCGAAATGCACGGAAACCCCTTTTTTCTTTATTTTGCGTATTCGACCGCCCGTGTTTCACGGATGACCGTTACTTTAATATGTCCTGGATAATCGAGCTCTTCTTCAATCCGTTTCCGGATATCTCGCGCTAGACGATGGGCTGTAATATCATCGATTTGGTCTGGGCGGACAATAATTCGAACTTCGCGTCCTGCCTGGATGGCAAATGATTTCTCCACGCCGTCGTACGATTCAGAAATCTCTTCAAGTTTTTTTAGTCTTCGGATATAGTTTTCAAGCGTTTCACTGCGCGCTCCCGGCCTTGCAGCTGATAATGCATCTGCTGCTGCAACCAATACGGCAATGACTGATGTCGCTTCAGTATCCCCATGATGGGATGCGATACTGTTAATAACAACAGGATGTTCTTTATATTTCGTTGCAAGTTCAACGCCAATTTCAACGTGACTACCTTCTACTTCATGGTCAATCGCTTTTCCGATATCATGAAGGAGTCCAGCACGTCGTGCGAGCGTTACATCTTCTCCAAGTTCTGCCGCCAATAAACCTGCTAGATAAGCAACTTCTGTCGAATGCTTCAAGACATTTTGGCCATAACTTGTACGGAAACGCAATCTTCCGATGATTTTAATAAGATCTGGGTGTAGATTATGAATGCCAATATCGAAAGTTGTCTGTTCTCCAGTTTCGCGGATCAGTTCATCCACTTCACGCCTCGATTTATCAACCATCTCTTCAATACGTGCTGGGTGAATTCGTCCATCTTGCACAAGTTTCTCTAGTGCAAGTCGTGCAGTTTCCCGGCGTACCGGATCAAAGCCTGACAAGATGACCGCTTCTGGTGTATCGTCGATAATTAGGTCAATTCCTGTCAACGTTTCGAGTGTACGGATGTTACGTCCTTCACGACCGATGATACGGCCTTTCATCTCATCATTCGGTAGATTTACTACCGATACAGTCGTTTCAGCAACATGGTCTGCTGCAAAACGTTGCAAGGCGATAGAAAGGATTTCACGTGATTTTTTATCCGATTCCTCTTTTGCTCGTTGCTCTGCTTCTTTCGTCATAACAGCGATATCTGTAGCAAGTTCTTTCTCTACTTCACTAAGAATGAGCCTTTTCGCTTCATCGCGTGTCAGAGATGATATCTTTTCAAGTTCAGCTTTCTGAACTGAAACAAGTTCTTCCGCTTTGCGTTCCATCTGTTCGATATGCTGTTGTCTTCCGGTAAGCGCTTCTTCTTTGCGCTCCAGACCTGCGTCTCTTTTATTGAGAGCTTCATCTTTACGGTCATGATTTTCTTCCCGTTGCAAAAGACGGCTTTCTTGTTTTTGCAGTTCCGCCCTTCGTTCACGGATCTCTGATTCCGCTTCAATTCTCAGTTTGTGAGTTTCATCCTTCGCTTCTAGTAGTGCCTCTTTTTTAAGAGCATCCGCTTCACGCTTCGCCTCTTCGACGATTTGTTCTGCCGTAAATTTGGCACCAGTCACTTTTGAATCGTTCACTTTCTTATTAAAGAAATAGGTAACAGCAACACCAACGAGCAGACCAAGCAAAGCGAAGATGATCAATTGTAGTACTAACATCCAGGTCACCTCCTCCTGCTATTCTTTTCATTTTTAGTCGGCTCATATATCAACGTACAACATACTGCCAAAATCATTTCAATGGTATGAAATTATACAATTCTAATTGTATCTATGTAAATTTCACATGTCAAGGTTACACAAGTCTTTGCGACACATTATTCTTGGATTAATAGTAGTATTTTTCAGCGTTTATGAAAAAACCGATCACGCCCTATAAAGAGGACGGATCGGCTTTCTGTCTAGCTTATTCTTCGTCGAGTAGAAGTTCTAACTCTTCGTCTTCATCTACTTCATGAGCACCAATCACATAGTTAGAGCTTGCAAGTCCATATGATTCGCGAATTTTGTTAGCGATTTCCGCACGGATATCCGGGTTTTCCTTCAAGAATTGTTTCGAATTCTCGCGTCCCTGTCCAAGTCGTTCTCCTTCATAGGAATACCAAGACCCACTTTTTTGGACAACTTCGGAGTCGGCACCAAGATCGATGATTTCTCCTTCTCTAGAAATTCCTTCTCCGTACATAATATCGACTTCCGCTGTTTTGAACGGAGGTGCAACTTTATTTTTCACAACACGGATTCGTGTTTTATTTCCCACTATATCATTACCTTGTTTGATTGCTTCTCCACGTCGTACATCTAAGCGTACTGAAGAGTAGAATTTCAATGCGCGCCCCCCTGGAGTTACCTCTGGGCTACCGAACATAACACCGACTTTTTCACGGATTTGGTTAATGAATATTGCAATTGTGTTTGACTTATTAATGGCACCGGAAAGTTTACGCAAAGCTTGTGACATAAGGCGGGCTTGTAAACCGATGTGCGAATCGCCCATCTCGCCTTCAATTTCCGCTTTTGGTACAAGTGCAGCAACGGAGTCGACAACAAAAATATCAACTGCACCACTTCGTACAAGTGCTTCAGCGATTTCAAGTGCTTGCTCCCCCGTATCAGGTTGAGAAAGTAATAATTCGTCGATGTTAACGCCTAATTTACGGGCATAAATCGGATCGAGGGCATGTTCAGCATCGATAAATGCCGCTGTTCCTCCGGCTGCTTGTACTTCTGCGATGGCATGAAGGGCAACAGTCGTTTTACCCGAACTTTCAGGTCCGTATATTTCAATGACACGTCCGCGTGGATAGCCACCTATGCCGAGTGCAGAATCGAGTGCAAGGGAGCCTGTCGAAGAAGTTTCAACTTCCAGGTTT
Organism: uncultured Sporosarcina sp.; assembly: GCA_964632025.1. Classification (GTDB taxonomy): domain Bacteria; phylum Bacillota; class Bacilli; order Bacillales_A; family Planococcaceae; genus Sporosarcina. The sequence continues at coordinate 30,343 of CAZWAW010000002.1, read as the reverse complement.
GTTTTTTCACCCAGTTTCATAATAGATCCTTTACCAAATTGCTTTTCTATCTGTTTTAACGCCATTTCTAAGGCGGCTTTACGATCGCTCAATTTATTTCCTCCCTCAAGGTAATGTTTCTGTTTTTCTTACTACCTCTAGTATACTCCTTTAATGAGAAATACTCAATCAAAAAGCGAACATTTATTCGATTATATTTCTCGAATTTAATATATAAGTGAGAATACCGGGGTGTTTAACATTTTTAATTGAGAAAGCAGGGTAAATCTTAACTTTGGTCTTCTTTTGCAGTTAGATGTCTTATGAGATAATAGAGCGCGAATCTTGCTGCCCTGAGACGGTTTGCGTTTCTTGAACCCGATAATAATAACTTAAATGTTTCTGTATCTGCATTTGTAGAAGCGATACCAATCCACACCGTGCCGACCGGCTTACCGTCATGTGGGTCTGGGCCTGCCGCACCCGTTAAACCAATTCCGATATCCGTTTTGAACGTTCGTTTTACGTTTACCGCAAGGGCGGCCGCACATTCTGCACTGACGACGCCATACTCCGTAAGTAGAGACTGTTCAATACCAAGTTGTTCCACTTTCGTTTTCTCATTGTAGACGACAATACCGCCTACAAGTGAAGAACTAATCCCTGGTTCACCGGCCAGTTCTGCCATGAATAGGCCGGCCGTTAAACTTTCCGCCGCAGCTATTGTCCAACCGTTTTGAATTAGGAGTTCTGCAGCTTTGGACGCCAACGTATCATCATCCATTCCGTAGATGTAGTCCCCAACTAGTGAACGTATCTCCACTTCCATAGGCGCAATTAGCTTCAATGCCTCATCGGTTGTTTGTGCTTTTGCAGTGAGGCGCAATGTGACCGCGTCAGCTGTTGCCAGCGGGGCAACTGTCGGATTTGTCTGTTTGTCCAAAATGGGTTGAATTCGGTGTTCAAGCTCCGCCTCTCCAATCCCATAAAACTTCAGAACCCGCGATGTGATGACTTCGTGCTTGCCAGTAACGCCTAATAAATAAGGAATCGCTTCGTCCGTAAACATCGGCTCCATTTCATGCGGTGGACCTGGTAAAAGGATATAGCGTACTTCATCCTTCTCAACAGCCATTCCGGGTGCCATTCCTTTTCGGTTCGCTAAGACTTTCGCGCCTTTAAATACCAGTGCCTGTTTCTTATTATTTTCCGTCATAACTCGACCGCTACGTTCGAAATACTGCTGAATATAAAGAAGTGCCTCGTCATCGCTGACTAGTGTTGTACCAATATGTTTCACGATGGTTTCTTTTGTCAGGTCATCTTTCGTCGGTCCAAGTCCACCTGTAAAGATAAGAATATCTGCACGTTTCCTTGCAATTTCAATCACTTCATCCAAACGATCCGGGTTGTCGCCCACGACCGTCTGATAATGAACATCGATACCGATTTCTGCGAGTTTTAATGAAATGAATTTAGCGTTCGTATTCGTAATTTGTCCAAGCAATAACTCTGAACCAATTGCAATGATTTCTGCATTCATAGCTACCCATCCCCTTACATTGAATCAACCAGTACCCGTCTGTTTTTATAGAAATAATCGAAACCTGACCAAATTGTAAAGAAGAGCGCGATGTAAAGCATGATGACACCGAATGGTACACCAATCGACTCGAAAAATATATTATTCAACAGCAGTGAGGTAATTGCTAAAATCTGTGCTACCGTCTTAATTTTCCCGAGCTGGTTGGCCGCCACGACTTCTCCGCCACCTGCTAGGATAAGCCTAAGACCCGTCACAGCGAATTCCCGGCTAATGATGATGATGACAATCCATGACGGTGCAGTTCCAAGTTCAACAAGTATGATGAAAGCAGCAGAAACAAGCAATTTGTCCGCAAGTGGATCAAGAAATTTCCCCATATTTGTAACCAGATTATTCTTCCTTGCGATATAGCCATCAAGCCAGTCTGTTATAGAAGCAATAATAAAAATAAGACCACCGATTAAATGCTCTTTCATCATCTCTGTACCAGCGATAGTTATAGTGCCCAATTTAAAATCAACCAGCATAAAAACCATAAAAACTGGAATGAGCAAAACACGTGATACGGTTATTTTATTTGGCAAATTCATAAAATACACCTTTCCTTTCAAAGAAAATAGTCATCTGAAGTAGATGACTATCACTTTTTGTTGTATTCAATCATAATATTTTGTGGGACATTATCCTGTGCTGGCACGCCATATTCAAGTAACATACCGTTCACATATATTTCTGTAGACTTAGGACGTCCAACTCGGATTCGCACTGAGTCCGTAGCCGTCACATCAAATTCAATCGTTTCCCCTGCTGACATAATACGCGCAGGCGACATCCATTCTTTTCCGGTATTATCTTTAACGCCAATCCAAGATCCTCCAGTTAAACGGATTTCAAGCTTGAACGATTCCGCTTCAGTGAGTGCATACATTGATGTTTCTCCGCTTGCACTTTCAAAAGCTAGAGCTTGTTCCGGTTTTTCCGGTTCTGGCTCTTCTTCTACAGGCTTTTCCTCTACTTTTTCTGGATCTTTCTTAGCAGGGCTTTTTTCCATTATTACTGGTTGGTTCGTTTCGCCGCTGTCTACATCGCCCTGCTTGTTGCTAGATGACCCTTGATAGAGAGTCCAAATGACAACCACAATAACGATAATAAATAAAGCAACGATGATTTTCGGCATCATTTCATTTAACTGGTCATTATTTTTCAAACCTCTTTTACGTGTCAATGTCGACGAAGCGCGCTGACCTGCCTCTTCCTCGGATGACACTTCAGGAGACGTATTTTTATACATAGATAGCATTTCATCAGAATCTAGACCTACTGCCTCTGCATATTGTTTGATGAATGCCCGTACATAGAAAGATCCAGGCATCATGCTGTAATCTTCATTTTCGATACCGGAAAGGTACCGTTTCTGTATTTTCGTTATTGACTGTAAATCATCCAATGTAAATCCTTTAGCCGTTCTCGCCTGCTTGAGACGATCACCTAATCCGGTCACCAAAAACACCTGCCTATCAGAAGTTGAATAAACCCGATCCGTCCGTCATTCCATGATCGGACATCATATCGTTTTTTTCCATCATTTCATATGTAATTTCTTGATCTGGATCTGTCCTTAATTCAATAATATAATCAAAATCTTCAATATTGTATTCGGAATGCTGAACGAACATATCCGGATGCTCCACAACTTTTATAGAAGGCATACGCATCATTTCACGGACAAGTTGCATGTGACGCTCATCCTCCGCCTTACGCGTAACAATGCCATCCAAGATGAAGATATTATCTTTTGAAAACTCATCGCCTGCTAAGTTTTTCCGCAACGTTTGCTTAATCATCGTCGATGAAAGGAAAATCCATTTTTTATTGGCGCAGACGCTTGCTGCAACAACTGATTCCGTCTTCCCAACTCGTGGCATCCCACGAACACCAATCAATTTATGACCTTCCTGTTTGAATATTTCAGCCATGAAATCAACTAGAATTCCAAGGTCACTTCGAAGAAACCGGAACGTTTTTCTTTCGTCCGCATCTCGCTGTATATAACGTCCATGCCTGACCGCAAGAATATCACGTAACTTCGGCTCACGGATTTTTATCACTTGAATCGTTTCCATCGTCTCGGCGATTTGTTCAAAACGTGCAATCTGGTCGTCGTTGTCAGCCCGCAGCAGCATTCCACGATGTCCGCCATCAACACCATTAATTGTAACAATGTTCACGCGTAACATTCCGAGCAGCGACGAAATATCGCCCAGAAGGCCAGGACGGTTAACCTGAATTTCATATTCAAGATACCATTCACCCATCAGACACACACTCCTTTGTCCATTTTTTGAACACGCACTACTATATGACGCACAAGAAGTAATATAGTTCTATGATAGCTGATTAAAAGCATTATGAAAAGGAAAAAGGGGATTATATTAATCCCCTTCTCAAATCTGCCGGAGGCTTAACTTGAATCAAGTTAAATATACCAGCCGCCATTCACTTTCATAATTTCGCCTGTCATATAATCCGCCTTGCCGCTTAACAGGAAATTAACTGCTTCAGCGACATGTTCTGGCGTCCCGGTACGCATAAGCGGTATTTCATCGATAACCATCTGTCGTTCATCCAATGGTATGTCACTGTTCATACGTGTTTCAATCCATCCCGGTGCCACGGCGTTGACGCGCATTCCTGAAAAAGCGGCTTCTTTCGCATATGCTTTCACAAATGCGTGTTGCGCCCCCTTCACAGCGGAATACATCACTTCTCCTGCCGCACCCGTATTGCCCCAAATCGAGCCAATCATGACTACGTACGATTGCTCAAAATGGCGTAATTGAGGAGATACCAGACTTATAAATCGTGCTGGGTTTTGTACATGGACTTTCCATAATGCATCCATGTCTTCCGCGCTCGTTTCAGTCAACAGTTTCATCATCGATTGCCCATTCGCAACAACGACAGCACAAACCGTGCGAACCTGTTGGACGAGTAATTCTGCTCCGTCCTGCGCACTGAAATCCGCTTGGACTGCTTGAAAATGCGATTGTGGATATGCTGTACTGAGTTCCTGTTGCAAAAGTTCAGCATGTGCAGCGTTTTCATTGTAATGAAGGAATAATGACCAGCCCGCAGCCGCTAATGTCCGACTAATCGCATCGCCTATTCCGCCTGACGCACCAAGTACAACGCAGTATTTCTGTCCCGTCATTCTGCCTTATCAGCTGGAACAATTGAATAGACCGTATGACCGCTTTCATCTGAAAACGTTTGGAATGCATCTTTCAAGTTTTCGAGCGTTAATTTCTCAAGTGTTGGAACAACATCGAACAAATTCATATTGTTGAACGTATAGCGCGTAAACTGGTTGGCGATAAATTCCGGAGAATTCAATGAACGCATGAATTGACCAATTTTCTTTTTCCTCATTCGATTAAGTTCCAGTTCTGTGATTGGCCATGTTTCCACGGTATTTTTCACAGTTGTCCGGATTGCTTTTTCGAGTTGTTCCGGCTGGTCTGTATCTGAACCTATCATTGCGAAACCAAATCCATTCTCCATCGTGAAATCATAGGAAAACGACTCATCAATCAGCCCATCATTATACGTTTCCGTATAGAAATCGGAAGACCTACCAAAAAGGATATCTAAGACAAGACCCGCTGAAAGTTCCTGTATGAGCATCTCTTCCCCATCAATATCTGTGTTATTGCATTTCATACCCATATTCAATTTCGGCTTCGTTACGTCCATTGCAAGTGTCCCACTAGTGATTGCTGCAGTGTCCGTTTCAGTAGGGAAACTACGAATGATTTCTGCGGGATCTTCGAATGTTTTTGCATCTTGGTTTTTCTTGATGAATGCCATCATCTCTTCCGGATCAACAGCGCCTACAACGAAAAGTACCATATTGGAGGGATGATAGAACGTTTCAAAGCATTCATACAAATAGTCCGCCGTGATATCTTGAATCGACGCGACCGTACCAGCTATATCGATTTTCACAGGGTGTTCATGGAACAAGTTTTCAATCGTACCGAAATAGAGACGCCAATCCGGCTGATCATCATACATCGTTATTTCCTGGGCAATAATACCCTTCTCTTTATCAACCGTCTTTTCTGTGAAGTACGGCTCTTGTACGAAATCCAAAAGAATTTCCGTATTGTCATATAACTTATCCGTAGCGGAGAACAAATAAGCCGTTCGTGTGAATGACGTAAATGCATTGGCGGATGCGCCGTGCACACTAAACTTTTGAAATACATCCCCATCTTCTTTTTCAAACATCTTATGCTCAAGGAAATGGGCGATACCATCGGGAACCGTGACTTCTTCTGTTTTTCCACGCGGGATAAATGTTCGATCGATTGAACCATACTTCGTTGTAAACGTTACGAATGTTTTTGAAAATCCACGTTTCGGTAAAATATAGACGTCCAAACCATTGTCGAGTTTTTCATTATATAATGTTTCCTGTAAATTATCGAAGTGAATATTCTTCATCATTAATTAGCCTCCTTGCCCGATAACAGATAGACGATTTCTAGTTTAATGTCAGATGCCATATTTTTAACATCGTCTTTTGTAACGGATTCCCAGCCTGCAATGATTGTGTCCGCCGTGAAGTTTTCATCAAGCTCTTTGTATTGATCAAATACTTCAATCTGCCCTCTTGCAGAATCAAACGCACTTTTAATGCCGTTAGCAAGTAATGCTTTAGTCTGTTCCATTTCAAGGTCTGTAATTTCACCTTGTTGAAGAGCAGTGAGTTGAGCATTAATAAGGTTTACCGCTTTTTCTTCAAGTTCAGCATCGATTCCTGCCATTACATAGAGCAGCCCATAATGAGAAGAATAAGAACTAGATGCATAATACGCCATGCTTTCTTTTTCACGGACGTTAATGAAAAGCTTGCTGTGCGCAAAACCACCGAAAACACCGTTTGTTATTTGCATTTTCGGATAATCAGTATGGCGGAATGTAACAGGCGTACTGAAGCCTAAATGAAGTTTTCCTTGTTTCATATCTTGTTTTTCACGAACATGACGGACTTCCGTTTCTTGAGTCACCGTTTGTTGTGTAGCCGTTTGACGTTCATGAACGTTACGGCTACTGAACGTCAATAGTGACCTGATTTTTTCAGTCATATCATCTTCGTCAATGTCACCTACAACGTAGATATCAATTTCATCTTCATTTAACATGCTTTCATATGCTGCAAATAGGTCGGCAGATGTAAGTGCATCCACATCCTCTTCCGTACCATATGATGGTGCGGATGCAGCGCTATCGGGGCGTAATAATTCGAGCATACGCATTTGAGCATATCGTGTCTTGTCATCGTAAAGCGAACGAATACGCTCTTTCACAGACCTCTTTTCACGGTTGACTACTGTTTCATCAAACTGTCCGCCTACCACATTCGGGTCAAAAATGACTGTCTTGATCAAGCTTAGTACTTCTTCAAGTACGCCACCTTCGGATAGATATTCGTCATTTACACATTCAGCGGATAGAGACACGATATGAGTTTCTCCTCGTTTTCCAGCGTCTGTGTACAATACTGTTCCGTATAATTCATCTAACGCATTGCGGAACTCCGTTTGTGACCGGTACCGACCGTTAGATTCTTCTAAAACATTTGCCAACACTGCACGAAGAGCCGATTTCTTGTCATCAAGAGCCGTTTTCCACTTGACGGAAAAATTGACAGTTTTAAACTGTTCTGACTTACGGATATATAATGTGACGCCCTCTTGTAGCTCAACTTTTTTGAACATATAAACACCTCTGTTTTAGTTAATATGCGGAATCCTCACTTCACTATACATTCCATAAGTCAAAAGATGCAAATAAACTAGCGAATGCATCGTGACTTATCAAAAAAAACGCATGCTATAAGCCGAAAAATGCCCCTAAGTCCAACGTAACAGACTATCGGGGCATTTTCATTTTTTAACGATTTCCTTTGATATAAGGTTGACCGATTGCTTTTGGTCCTTTAGATTTACCGATGAACCCTGCAAGCGCAAGGATTGTCAATGCATATGGCAATATGTGTAAATACACAGCTGGTACATTTTCCATGAATGAAATACTCGACGAACTAATAGCGAGTGCCTGCGCGAATCCGAAGAACAGCGCCGCTCCCATAGCACCAATCGGATGCCATTTACCAAAGATCAATGCAGCAAGTGCCATGAACCCTTGTCCGTTAATCGTCGCATGACTGAAATCATTCGTCATTGTTTGAGAATAGATTGCCCCACCAATACCTGCAAGACCACCTGAGATGATAACAGCAATATAGCGAATTTTAGTCACGTTGATGCCCATTGTATCTGCAGCCATCGGGTGTTCTCCAACAGAACGGAGACGCAGTCCGAATGGCGTTTTATAAATGATAAACCATGCCAGAAAAGCAAGTAATATAGCTAATATTGATGAACCATAAATGCCTGTGAAAAACAACGGTCCGATAAACGGAATGTCATGTAAAACTGGAACGTTGAAACGAGGAATACTACGTTGGATGAAATCAGTCTGTCCTTTGTCAAATATCAATTTCACAGAGAACAATGCAACGGCAATCCCTAGCATGTTGATAGCAACCCCCGACACCACTTGGTCAGCACGGAATGTAATCGATGCGACTGCATGCATGATGGAGAAGATTGCGGCAACAACCATTGCTACAAGTAAGGCAAGCCATGGTGTCCAAGATCCAAATGTATCGGCATAAAACAGATTGAACAAAATACCGGTAAACGCACCCATTACCATAAGTCCTTCAAGTCCGATGTTAACAACTCCGGCACGTTCCGAGAACATTCCTCCTATTGCAGTGAAAATAAGAGGGGCAGCGTATGAAATAGACATCGGTATGATGAAATAAAGTATTTCAAGAAAACTCATATCACTTTGCCTCCTTTTTCTTTTTCATCTTGCTAAGAAGAACGCGGATGATATAGCCAGATGCAACAAAGAAGATGATAAGTGCAATGACAATTGAAACAATTTCAACTGGCACCCCTGCCTCATTCGGCATATTACCGGCTCCGTATTTTAACGAACCAAACAGTGAGGCTCCGAAAATAACACCTAGTGGCGTATTGGCACCTAGTAAAGCGACGGCAATCCCGTCAAACCCAATACCTGTGAACGCACTACGTGTTACCATATTACCAAACGTTCCAAGCGCTTCCATTGCTCCTCCAAGTCCTGCAAAAGCACCGGAGACAACCATTGAAAGAATGATGTTCTTTTTCACGTTCATTCCCGCATATTGAGAAGCATGGTCGTTAAATCCAACCGATTTAAGCTCAAATCCGGTTTTCGTTTTCTCCAAAATGAACCACATGACGGCAACCATTGCTAGTGCGACAAAGATTCCGTAGTGTAATGTAGAGAAATCAGTCAGATTAGATAAGAAATCGGAACGAAGTGATGCCGTCTGGTGGATTTTTTCTGTCTTGTATCCACCTTCAGAAACCGCTTTTATCAACGCATTTACCGTATGAAGTGCGATGTAGTTCATCATGATTGTCACGATAACTTCATGTACATGAAGCGTTGCTTTTAAAATACCTGGAATCAGTCCCCATAGTGCTCCTGCTAACGCCGCTGCGATAAGGGCAAGTGGTAAGTGGATGATCTTTGGTAATTCAAATGCCATACCAACGTATGCCGCCGCAAACCAGCCGACAATCAATTGTCCTTCTACCCCAATATTGAATAATCCTGAGCGGAATGCAAATGCAACCGCAAGACCTGCTAGTATATAAGGGCTTATTTGTCGGATAGTTTCTCCGATTGAATACATATCCCCGAAAATCCCGTTCCATAATGCCATATAGCCCGCAACCGGATCATACCCGGTGAACCACATTACGGCTGCTCCCACTAACAATCCTAAAATAATAGAAATGATGGGTACCAGTATATTTACAAACCTATTCGACATGGTTATCATCACCTTCTTTCAGCGTAACAGTAGCTTTGTCACTGGATTGTCCTGCCATGAGAAGGCCGAGTTGCTGCTCTGTTGTTTCGGTTGGAATAACTGTATCAACAATTTCCCCGTCGTAAATAACAGCAATACGGTCAGAAACGTTCATGACCTCATCCAGTTCAAATGAAATTAGAAGAACCGCTTTACCGTTATCACGTTGTTCAATTAATCTTTGATGGATGAATTCAATTGCACCAACATCAAGACCACGCGTTGGAAGTGCTGCAATCAGTAATTCTGGGTTACGATCCACTTCGCGTCCAATAATGAGCTTTTGCTGATTACCGCCTGAAAGCGAACGTGCTAATTCATGCTCGCCTTGTGTCCGTACGTCAAACATTTCGATGATTTCTTTCGCTTTGTCAGATACGAGTTTATAATTCATAATGCCATTTTTGGATAAAGGCTCTTTATAATAGGTTTGTAATGCCACATTATAGCCGACAGAGAAATCAAGAACAAGACCATGCTTATGACGGTCTTGCGGAATATGACCAAGACCTGATTCTGTTATGTCGCGTGGCTTTTTCCCAGTGACATCCTTTGAATCTATGAACACTTTTCCACTCTTCACTTTACGAAGACCTGCTATTGCCTCAATCAATTCAGACTGTCCATTGCCGTCAATTCCCGCGATTCCTACGATTTCACCTCTGCGGACGGAAAGATTTAAGCCTTTCACTTTCGGAATTCCACGGTAATCTTCAACCACTAGGTTTTCTATCCGGAGAACTTCTTCGGCCGGATAAGAGGGTCCTTTTTCTGTTTTGAATGTCACTTGGCGTCCTACCATTAATGTTGCAAGCTCTTCCGGGTTCGACTCTGAAGTAATAACTGTTCCAATCCCTTGACCTTTACGGATAATCGTCACACGATCTGACACATCCATTATCTCCTGAAGTTTGTGCGTAATGATGATAATCGATTTTCCTTCGCTAATCAATTTCTTCATAATTGAAATCAGTTCAGTGATTTCTTGCGGCGTTAAAGATGCCGTCGGTTCATCGAAAATCAGAATTTCTGCTCCACGATAAAGCGTTTTCAAAATTTCTACTCGTTGTTGCATACCGACTGATATATCTTCAATTTTTGCATAAGGATCCACATCAAGTCCATAAAGCTTCGAGATTTCAGCCACTTTTTTCGCTGCGTCTTTAACGTTAATCATGCCCATTTTTTTCGGTTCATTACCAAGAATGATGTTTTCTGTGACAGTCAGGTTTTCAACAAGCATGAAATGTTGGTGAACCATTCCGATACCCAAACCATTCGCGACGTTCGGATCTGTAATGGCAGTCGCTTTACCCCGCACCCGAATTTCTCCACCATCAGGCTGATAAAGACCAAACAGCACGTTCATTAACGTCGATTTCCCCGCTCCGTTCTCGCCTAATAAAGCATGGATTTCACCTTTTTTAAGCTGTAGGGTAATATCATCGTTCGCAACAAAATTACCGAACTCCTTTCGGATGTTCAACATTTCAATAACATATTCCACTGGGTTCACTCCCTCGCGTTTGCGTATGTAAAACTAAATTAACACAAGAAAAGAGTCCTTGCACGGTATCTTTTCGTCTATTAATTTAAATGGAAATCATGAAGACCGAACTAGATCGGCCTTCATGATTACTTATTTCTGTTATTATTTTTTAGCTCTGAATTCTGGAACTTCAACTTCACCATCGGCAATTTGCTTAGTGAATTTTTCTATGTCGTCTAATACATCTTGTGGAATTGCTCCACGTGAATCAGCAAGTGCAATCCCTTCGTCAGCAAGACCGAAAGTAGTTATTTCACCGCCTGGGAATTCCCCTTTAGCAGCTAATTCTGCTGTGTTTTTTACTGCAATATCAACGCGTTTAAGCATTGAAGTCAGCGTTACGTTATCATCGCCAATTTGTCCAGCATCATATTGGTCAGAGTCAACACCAATTACCCAAACATACGCGTTTGGATCCGCTTTTTTACGTTCTTTCGCTTCAGCGAATACACCGTTACCTGAACCGCCTGCAGCGTGGAAAATAATATCTACGCCTGTAGAATACATACGATTTGCAGTTGCTTTACCAAGTTCAGCTTTAGCAAAGTCGCCTGTATACTGAACATCTACTTTAAGTTCTGGCTTCACTGCAGCAACACCTGCAAGGAATCCAGCTTCAAAACGCTCGATTACCGGGATATCCATACCGCCAACAAAACCAATTTTTCCTGATTTCGTCATATGAGCAGCTGCAACCCCCGCAAGAAATGCTCCTTCTTGCTCTTTGAACATAAGGCTCGCTACGTTCGGTAAATCAGATGTTTCATCGACAAGTGCAAAGCTATTGTCTGGACGTTGTGTAGCAATCTCTTCAATAGACTCTTTCAATAAGAATCCTATTCCGTAGATTAGATCGAAGTCACGTTGGACTAGTTTGTTTAAGTTAGGCATATATTCAGCGTCTTCTTTTGACTGTAGATAGTCAAATCCGCCATCGCCTTTTTCAAGGTTGTTTTCTTTACCGTAATCCTGGATTCCTTTCCAAGCTGATGTATTGAACGATTTGTCGTCAACACCGCCTGTATCAGTTACCATTGCGATTGAAAAAGTATCTTCCTTCGGAGTGCTTGTTGAACCTTCTTTTTCTTTTGCTTTATCCGTTCCGCATGCACCAAGTAATGTACCTGCAGCTAGGACCATTGATAAAGCTAAACCAAATTTACGTTTGCTCATTGTTGGAACCTCCTTGTTTTCTTCATATTAGTAGGACGTATTAACGTCTTATACCCTTTTTCGTACTACATGGAAACTGAATTTATCAGCCCGGAAATAATTTTTCGAGTAGAGGACCATTTCGCCTTCCTCACTGTAATGATGTTGCCGGAGGACAAGGAGTGGAACGTCGACACCACACCTTAGGATGGACGATGCTTCATCATCGTATCCAACGGGTTCAATGTGCGCCACAGCTTGAACAATATGGATTGTACCTGACTTTTCGATTGCATCGAATAGGGAGTTATTCAATAATTCTTCCGTACCAGACGAAAGATTTTTTGAAAGAACCTGATCAATACAATAGACGACCGGGTCACCGTCCGCAGTCCTTACTCTTTTAATTGTAACTAGACGATCTTCTTCACCGCATCTGAATTTTGCAATGCTTTCATCACATGGCGTCGTCTCCAAAACGTCCATAAAAATCGTTCCCGGCTCCATCCCCGCATCGCGAATCATAGAGGATACACTGGATAAGTTTTCGATGCCCGATGAAAATAGTGGTTTTGGTTTAACGAACGTTCCAACACCGTGTTTACGGACAATGACTTTATCCTCCTCTAACACACGAAGTGCCTCACGGAGTGTTGCACGGCTGACACCCAACGTCCGAGCGAGTTCAAATTCTGAAGGGAACCGCTCATTCTCTTTGAATATACCCGATTCAATGTCCTGTTTCAGACGTTCAATTACCTGGACATATAGATGCCTTTGATCCGCTTTTACCATCATTACATCTCCCCCTCAACGAGGTCAGACCTCTGATGTTAAACGTCACTACTAATCATCCATACTATATCACTTTCGGCATATAAAATAAACAATATTTCTAAAAATATTATCAATGTGTTCTTTTGACTTGATTAAATATACCTATTTTGTCATCCTTATTAGGAATGATTATCCGATTCGCCCTTACTTATCAGCACTTGACGCGGCTTACTGCCTTCAGGCGGCCCTACAACCCCCCGCATCTCCATCTGATCTACAATGCGTGCCGCTCTCGAATAGCCGACCCTGAAACGACGCTGCAACAAGGACACGGAAGCTGTCTGCATATCCGTCACGAGTTGAACGGCTTCATCGTAATAGTCATCTGTTTCTTCATGTGGTGCCACTTCTTCTATTTCTGTTGGAATCATTTCTTCTTGGTACTGAGCTTTTTGCTGTTCAATAACAAAATCGACGACTGCCTCAACTTCCGCATCCGTGACAAACGCGCCTTGAATCCGAACCGGTTTTGCGACACCCGCTGGAAGGAACAGCATGTCACCTCTACCCAGTAGTTTTTCTGCACCGCCGCCATCCAAAATCGTCCTTGAATCGATTGAGGATGACACTGCGAACGCAATCCTTGATGGGATGTTCGCTTTAATGATTCCTGTTATCACGTCAACACTTGGTCGTTGTGTCGCAATGATCAAATGAATCCCAGCTGCACGGGCCATTTGTGCAAGCCTTGTGATTGAATCTTCCACATCGCTGGACGCAACCATCATGAGGTCCGCGAGCTCATCCACAATAACGACGATGTACGGCATACGTGGATGTTTTTCATCATTTTCTCCGTTCCAGACTTCGATATGTTCATTGTACCCTTCAATATTTCTAGTTCCTGTGTGAGAAAACAATTCGTAACGTCTTTCCATTTCAGAAACAACTTTCTTCAGCGCTTGAGATGCTTTCCGCGGATCTGTGACGACAGGTGCAAGTAAGTGAGGAACGCCATTATAGACATTCAGTTCAACCATTTTAGGATCAATCATCATCATTTTCACTTCATGCGGTTTTGCACGCATTAAAATACTGACAATAATACCGTTGATACATACACTTTTACCGCTCCCTGTTGAACCGGCAATCAGAACATGCGGCATCTTATTCAATTCCGCCAGCATCGCTTGACCTGTTACGTCACGTCCAAGTGAAATCATTAATTTTGAATCGGGGCGATTATTCTCTTTTGCTTCGATGACTTCCCGCAGACTGACAACAGCAACCGAACTGTTCGGAACTTCGATTCCAATTGCAGACTTCCCTGGTATCGGTGCTTCAATACGAATTCCGCTTGCTGCTAGTGCAAGTGCGATGTCGTCAGCAAGGCTCACGATGCGGCTTACTTTAACCCCTGTATCCGGTAACACTTCATACTTCGTGACAGCCGGTCCAAAATGTACCTCGGTAACCTTCGCTTTCACGCCGAAACTAAGGAACGTTCGTTCAAGCTTTTGCGCATTCGCCTGAATCGAATTGTATTCTTCCGATTGATCAACAATAGGCGTTTGTTTCAGTAATGACGGGGGAGGTAAGATGTACGATTCGTTCTCCTCCTCTCCAGTCACACCTGTATAAGCATTGACTTCTATGGCAACTTCCTGTTGGTGTTCTTGTTGCTCTTCCACCACCGCCGCCTGCTCATCCTGAACAGGCTTATCTATCCGTTCACTAAAGGCTGAAATAATTGGTTGCGACACGACCTCTTCAATTTCCGACTGGAGTGGCGGCAGTATTTCCACGGATTGTTCATCCTCTGATTTAACTGTCCTCCTCGAGCGGGTCGTTCTTGGTTCGCTGGAAGGCTTTTTAACTGACGAGGCTTTTATTGAAAATGAATCTTTCATCGACTTAAGCAGTTTCGGGAATTGTTCGGCTACAAATGGGACAAACGCTTTGCCTGATATGAGAACAATACCAATTAAAAATAATAAAATTCCTGCAACCGTTGCCCCGGCCGAATCGAGCAGCGAATAGAACATGGCGTAAAGAATTCCCCCCGCCATTCCGCCCCCGAGCGCTCCGCTTCTCGACGAAATGCCATCATTTGTGACAAGTACTTTCCATGTTTCTTTTAGCGCTGAATTCGTCATAAGAACACGACTTTCATACAGTTCCTTGAACAAATGGACGTGACTAAAAAGCACGAAACTTGCCAAGATGAATAAACAACCTCCAACAATGCGATTTCTCCAACCGCCCATTTTCTGTTTTATCATGAACATAAGTGCCTGAACAATGAGCAGGAGTGGAATTGCAACATGCCAGTTGCCGAAAATAAATCGAGACAAAGAAGAGAGGCCCCTCCCAACAATCCCGAATTCAAAGATAATGATGATGGCAAGGCCAATCATTACCAAGCCCATCACTTCGTAAATCAACGGTTGCAATCCAGATGACTTCTTTTTTTTCGTGGGCGATTTTTTCTTCTTCTTTCCTGATTTCCGTGACATATTATTACGTTACCTCCTTTTTACAAAAAAGGGTTTCCCGCCGGTCAGACGGCAAGGAAACCCTTTGTAGCATTAATATCGATTCTAGTTCTTAATTTAGTATTCCATAATTATAGGTATAATCATTGGTCTTCTTTTCGTTTGCTGATACAGGTATGAACTAAGTGTATCGCGTATCTCTTGTTTAATGTTTGTCCATTCGAACGTCTCTTTATTCACATACTTCTCAACAATTTTTCTGACAAGGTTTGCAGACTCTTCAAGAAGCTCTTCGGATTCACGTACATAGACGAATCCACGAGAGACAATTTCCGGTCCTGCTGCGATGCGTTTCTGTTTACGATTTAGAGTAACAACGACTGTAAAGATCCCATCCTGTGACAGTAATTTACGATCACGGAGTACGATATTTCCAACGTCCCCTACACCAATGCCGTCAATCAGAATATTACCTGCTTGAACGCGTCCACTCATGCGCATTTTGTCATTTTTATATTCGACAATGTCGCCTTTGTCTGCAATAAATATTTGTGATTTTTGAAGTCCTGTTTCCTGTGCAAGCTTGGAATGCGCAATAAGCATCCGATACTCGCCTTGGATTGGGATGAAATAGCTAGGTTGCATTAAGTTCAACATTAGTTTCAAATCTTCAGAACTACCATGCCCTGATACGTGGACATTCTTACTTGAAGTAAGAACATCTGCGCCAGCTTTCGCAAGATCATTCATCGTCTGGAACATCGAAACTTCCATCCCTGGAGATGGTGTGAATGTAATAAGAACTGTATCCGTTTCTTTGATACGTAAGTCTCTATGCTGTTTACGGACAATTTTCTCAAGCGCATCAAGCGGCTCGCCTTGGTTACCTGTCACGATAATGACAACTCGGTCATCGTCATATTTCTCAATTTCTTTGACCGGAATGACAATATCATCGTCAACCGTTAAATAACCGAGCTTCAAGCCGACTTCGAAGTAACTTTCTAGACTTTTTCCAACGACTGCCACTTTTTTACCTGTTTCCAATGCCGTATCGAATACTTGCTGAATACGGATAAAATTCGACGCATAAAGTGCGACAAGAATTCTACCTTCTGCTCCGTGGAACGTTTTAGATAGACTTTTTTCGATAACCGACTCAGATGTCGTATAACCCGGACGTTCTGCCTCGGAAGAATCCGACATAAGGATGAAGACACCTTCTTCACCAAGTGCCGCCATTTTCGCAATGTCAGGACGATACTTGCCTTTAGCAGACTGATCGAATTTGAATTCTCCAGTATGGACAATCGCACCTTCACTTGTATGGAATACGATTCCAAGTGAATCTGGTATGCTGTGTGTCGTATGGAAGAATGTTACGTACGTCCCTTTAAAATTCATACGGCTTTTGTTCGTCACTTCAAAAAACTTAACGTTCTGGGGTGCTGGCATTTCTTTCAAATGTTCTTTTGCCAGTGCAATTGTCAACCTAGAACCATAGACAGGCGCCTGTACTTTTTGCAGAAGATAGGAAATCGAGCCGATTGCATCTTCATGACCATGTGTCAGGAAGATTCCTTTTACGCGGTCTTTATTTTCTTCGATATAACTTATATCTGGAATGACGATGTCAATTCCAAGCATTTCTCCTTCAGGGAACATAAGCCCCGCGTCAACGATGAACAGTTCGTCATCAACTTCAACCACATACATTGCTTTCCCGATTTCTCCAACTCCACCGAGTGGAATGATTCTAATTAGTTCGTTTTTAGTTTTTGTCACTTTGTTTCCTCCTATTAATAATTCCCGTCCATAACGACTATATTTCATTATACGGGACTGGAGCTATCTGTACAAACAAAAAAAGCCGGTATTTGATACCGGCTCCGATTAATTAAAAATATGAAGGTTTTTTCTATAGTTTTCCCAGACTTTATCAAAGGGTTCATCCTTGCCTTCAAGCCCGACTAACGGCAGTCTGACTCCCCCAGTTTCGACGCCTAGTTTTTCTAGTGCGTATTTAACCATTACTGGGTTGGGTGCGGTAAAAATTGCCCGGAATAAAGGAAGCAATGCTCTATGCATCGCACCAGCTTGTTCTGTCCGCCCATCTTTGAAGGCAGCAATCATCTGTTGCATTTCATTACCCGCGACGTGTGAGGCGACCGACACGATACCTTTTCCGCCTATTGCCAGAGTCGGTAAAGCCAATGAGTCGTCCCCGCTGTAGACTGAAAACCCGTCAGCCGTCCCTGAAATAATATCAACCATCTGATCCAGGCTTCCACTTGCTTCTTTTACCGCTCGGATATTTTTTATTTTCGATAAAGCGATAAGCGTTTCAGGAAGCATATTGACAGCCGAACGCCCTGGAATATTGTATAACATTACCGGCAAGCTAGTTTCCCCTGCGACAAGCGAGAAGTGAGCGTACATTCCTTTTTGATCAGGTTTATTGTAGTAAGGTGCGACGAGCATAATGCCGTCAGCCCCTACTCTTTCCGCCATCCGTGTAAGCTTGACAGTCTCTTTTGTAGAAAACGTACCTGTTCCCGCGACGACTGGTATGCGCTTGTTTACTGTTTGTACCGCGAAGGTAAAAAGTGCTTCCTTTTCCTCTACAGAAAGTGTAGGAGATTCACCGGTCGTACCACATACGACCAATGAATCACTTCCATTTGCAATAAGGTGTTCAATCAATTTGGAAGTTCTACCGTAATCAATGTCACCCGTTGGGGAGAAAGGTGTAACCATTGCAGTCGAAACACGTCCAAGTTCCATTTTTATCAGCCCTTTACTTTGTTTTGTTAGTTAAGTAAGTAGCGTTTCTGCAATTTGCACCGAATTTAGTGCTGCCCCTTTTAGGAGATTATCCGATACAATCCACAGATGGAACCCTGCTGGATGTTCTGGGTCTTTTCGAATACGGCCCACAAACACTTCGTCTTTACCTTCTGCAAATAATGGCATCGGATACAGTTGTTTAGATGGATCGTCTTGGACGACGACGCCTGGTGCATTTTTTAGTAAGCTTTGAAGTTCTTCTACAGAAACTCCTTCTTTACCAATTTCAATATAAACCGACTCAGAATGCCCTGTTACGACTGGAAGACGTACACATGTCGCTGACACGGACAATTTCTGATCACCAAATATTTTTTTTGTTTCATTCATCATTTTAAGTTCCTCAAGTGTAAAGCCTGAAGGATCGAAGGCGTCAATTTGAGGGATAGCATTGAACGCAATTGGATAGTGCCGTTCTGCTGAAGCAGATGGTAAAATAGTCGCTTCCGTTTTCGAACGGTTTTCAAACTGTACACTTTGACTTTCCAATTCATCAATCGCTTCAGAACCGGCACCTGATACTGCCTGATACGTTGAAACAATGATTCGGTCCAATCCAAATTTTTCACGAATCGGTTGAAGTGCAGTCACCATTTGAATCGTCGAACAGTTTGGGTTGGCAATGATTCCTGTATGTCCGTTTAAAGCTCCAGCGTTCACTTCAGGAACAACTAACGGGATATCTTCCATCATCCGGAATGCGCTCGTATTATCAATAACGACCGCTCCTCTTTTGACCGCTTCATGTGCAAACTTTTCTGAAATAGATCCACCCGCACTGAAAAATGCGATGTCAATGCCTTCGAATGATTCTGGAACCGTTTCTTCAACAATATAGTTATGGCCACCCGCCGTAATTTCTGTACCTGCAGATCGCTTAGAGGCTAGCAGCTTAATTGATTGAACTGGAAAATCACGTTCAAGTAATTTTTCAAGAATTTTTGTACCGACAGCTCCCGTGGCACCAACTATTGCAACATTAACCTTTTTCATCTTTATCTCCCTTTCAGCTTATACGGATGCATAAATAATCAGGACATGCATGTTTTATACTGTTTTCCAAATTGCTGCAAAAAACAGCATGTTTAGCATAAATACTTCTGTCCCTTACATCGTTAGCAGTTCATTGGAGGAATTATATCATATATCCGATTATTCTGCCCTGTATTTTTATTTTTTGTCATGAATAATTAATAACGGTTGAAGTTGTTTTTTTTCGAGGGCAGCAGCCGTCGCAGGTACCATAAGCGTGAAATCGGAGATAAGTGAGTTTGGTTTCTTCAACGGATCGTCTTGCCCGAACGGGATAAAAAAGACATTTTTCATATTGAGCAGTTTCATAAGATTCATTGCGTTTAAACCGAGTGCATCGTTTGTTGAAATGCCAATGAGGACCGGGCTTTCATTTCGTAGCGTGGCTTTGGCAGCCATCAATACAGGTGAATCTGTTGCCGCGTTAGCAAACCGACTCATGGAATTCCCAGTCATCGGTGCAATAATCATACAATCGACAGGGGTTTTCGGACCGAATGGCTCAGCCCCCACAATTGTAGCTATAACTTTTTCCCCCGTTGCAGCTTCAATTCGTGCAATCCATTCTTCTCCAGTTCCGAAACGTGTTGCAGCTGTCAAAACAGAGTGAGTGATAACGGGTACAACGGTTGCTCCCGCATCTTTTAGTGCATCAATGGTCGGTATGATTTCCTCATACGTACAATGTGACGCCGTAATCCCAAGGCCTATCCTCTTTCCCTTTAGCATCGTGTTCCCCTTTCATCTTCTATACATTCTCTCGAGCGCATCCGCCAAAGCGACTGCTGCATCTACAGGAAAGTGCTTTCCCGGTAATCCGAGGAGTACTGTATAGTATTCAGTTGAAAGTTGCGCCTTTAGGCAGCCTGGGGCTGATGCAAGATCATAAATGTGCAGACTAGGGTTCTCAGTAGCAACAAGCCATTTTGCGGGAATCGTATTGATCAAAATCCCCTCTTTCATTGCCCACTCATCCGTTAGCCGCTCAATCTTATATCCGTGGTAACAGGCTTCTCCGAGCTGATCATCCGCCCTGGCAACAACGGTCACAACTGCCCCTAGAGATGCCAATGCATGTGCTGTCGCCTTACCAACCTTACCGAAACCCGCCACAGAGAAATGAGTCCCTGAAATGCATCGTTTTGTGCGTGCATAGTATTCATGAATGAATCCTTCGGCAGTCAGCTTTGCATTTTGCCAGATGAATTGCTCTTCTTTAAGATAACAATTGAGTGATAACCCTGCCTCTCTTAAGGGCTTCAGCCATGGTTCCGATGCAACCCCTGTATAGAGTACCGTTCCCTTTTCTAACAATAAAGGAGGAATTGCGTTTTTCATTTGTAAAATCGGAAAAACGATTTGCCTCGGCGAAAATTCTGCTATTTCTTCTCCAAGTTCATCCGAATAAAGATCGGTCCCAATGTGGTGAGTGGCAAATCCTCTTTCAAACATTATATCGCTGCAAGTAGCCAATCTGTTGTCCGTTCCTAAGAAGAGCCAGTTATTATCTTTCATCGCTAGCCAACTCATCCATACTATGCGTTTTTCCAAATAGAATACGATGTTCTCCAATCAAGACAATTTCATGCCAAGGTATGAATTCATCCGAAGCTTCTTGACGGTTCTTGAATGAAAAACGACCGAACTTCTTCTTTATTTCAAATCCGATAATATCCCCTGTTCTCCCGTTAAAAATAAGGTCGGTATCCGCCAAAAAACCATAGCGGACCCCGTCCTCAACTTGAATAAGCTCTTTCTGAGCAAGTTCTGAAAGTAGCATCGTCATTCCCCTTTCCTTCGTCTCCATCCATCATATGAGATGAACACGGGAAAACTGACTAACGCTAGCAATCAACTAGTAAATTCTTTTAGAACATCCTTTGGCGCAATGATGGATGTTGCCCGTTGCCCACTAAAGATGTCGTTTGCCATCCTATAAACCTGACTTAATTCGACATTATCGATAAGAGCTACGACTTCATCGACTGATTTATGCTCCTCTAAAATGAGTTCATTTTTACCGTTACGGTGCATCCTTGCTTCTGAACTCTCAAGACCTAGCAGGAACCCACCTTTTAACTGCTCTTTCGCATTATGCAATTCGTTTTCTGTAACGCCTTCCGTCAATATCGACTGAATCACCTCATCAATTGTATCCGATAATTCCCTGAGATTCTCAGGAGAAGTTCCGCCGTATATCATGAATGCACCCGTCGTTTTATACGCTGAGAAATAGGAATGAATTGAGTAAGCTAAACCACGTTCTTCACGGACTTCCTGAAATAGGCGCGAAGACATCGAGCCACCTATAATACTATCCAACACAACCAATTCAGGGATTCGTTTATCGTCCACAGTAAGCCCTGTAAAGCCAAGGCAGATATGGGCTTGTTCAATATCTTTTTCTTTCAGCGTACTACCACCGTGAAATTCAGGTAACGCTATTTGTGTCGCCTGTTCAATCTTTTCTTCCCGTTTGAATGAACCAAATTGGACTTCAATTAGCTGTATTAAACGATCATCATAGTTGCCCGCCACGGAAATAACAATCCGGCCCGGCGTGTACTTGCGCCCCATGAAGTCATCGATCATTTTGCGGTCGAAAGTATTAATTGTCGATTCATCACCAAGTACCGGTTTACCAATCGGTTGTTCGGGATACATAACGCTCCACAACCGTTCATCTACATCGTCATCCGGTGCATCTTCGACTGCCGCAATTTCATCAAGGACAATCGACTTTTCTTTTGCTATTTCTGCTTCATCAAAGGTCGAGTTGAAAAACATATCCGTTAAGATTGACAGCGCGCGAGGCGCCTGGTGTCCGAGTACTGTCGTATAATAACAGGTCATTTCTTTTGATGTGAAGGCGTTAACATCTCCGCCAATCCGGTCAAATTCCTCTGCTATCGTGCGCGCACTTCGCGATGGTGTTCCTTTAAAGAGCATATGTTCAATGAAATGAGCAATTCCTGCTTCTGAGTCCATCTCGTCTCCAGAACCTGCACCGACCCATATCCCTAGCGCTACCGAGCGTACATGTGGCATTTTTTCATGGACGATTCTGACGCCATTTCGGCATACATGTGTTTCTATCATTCTTGGAATCCCCCTTTTAATCTCTATTCTATTTTATTTATTATATTTGATAAAAGAAGAAAAAGCCCTCATCTTCACTTGAAGAGGGGGCTTTCCATTCTAGTCCTGTATGTCGATTCAGCTATTCGCTTTTTCAGCTGCTTCTTTTTCTTCAAGGATGACAACTTTTCTAGACAAGTTAACTCGTCCTTGGTTATCGATTTCAATTACTTTTACGAACATTTCATCGTCCATTTTCAAAACATCTTCAACCGCTTTTGTCCGTTCTTCTGCAATTTCAGAAATATGAAGAAGTCCATCTTTTCCTGGGAAGAGTTCAAGGAAAGCACCGAATTTTTCAACTCGTTTTACTTTCGCCAAGTAATACTCGCCAACTTTTGCTTCACGAACGATATTCTCAATCATCGCTTTCGCTTTGGCATTCATTTCATTATTTGGAGAAGAGATATAAATCGTACCATCTTGTTCCGTATCGATTTTAACACTCGTCTCTTCGATAATCTTGTTGATCACTTTTCCGCCTGGCCCAATTACGTCACGAATCTTGTCTGGATTGATTTTGATGACGATAATTTTCGGAGCATATTCAGAAAGCTCTTCACGCGGTCCTGAAATTGCTGTGATCATATGGTTTAAAATTTTCAAGCGGCCTACTTTTGCTTGTGTCAATGCTTCTTCCAAGATTTCACGTGAAAGACCATCGATTTTAATATCCATTTGAAGTGCAGTAATTCCTTTGTCTGTTCCTGCTACTTTGAAGTCCATATCGCCAAGATGATCTTCCATCCCTTGAATATCGGAAAGAACAGAATAGTTGTCCCCTTTTTTCACAAGACCCATTGCAATACCAGCAACCGGCGCTTTAAGTGGAACACCCGCATCTAACATAGCCATTGTTGACGCACAAATTGATGCTTGTGAAGATGAACCGTTTGACTCGAGCACTTCAGCTACAAGACGGATTGTGTACGGGAAATCAGTGTCGTTCGGGATAACTGCTGAAAGTGCGCGTTCCCCTAGTGCACCGTGCCCAATTTCACGACGGCCTGGTCCACGGATTGGACCCGTTTCACCAACACTGAAGTTCGGGAAGTTGTAATGGTGCATGAAACGTTTTGTTTCTTCAAGACCTAGACCATCGATGATTTGTACTTCACCGAGTGCTCCAAGTGTACAAACACTAAGTGCTTGCGTTTGTCCACGTGTAAAGAGACCTGAACCGTGCGTACGTGGCAAGATGCCTACTTCAGATGCAAGTGGACGAATTTCGTCAAGGCCACGGCCATCAGGACGGATTTTTTCATCCGTAATCAGGCGACGGACTTCTTCTTTAACCATATGATCCAAAACGCCTTTTACTTGTTTCATCGTCGCATCGTCCGCTTCGTTTTCTTTGTAGCGTTCGATTACTTCGTTTTTCACTGCATTGATCGCATCTTCACGTGCATGCTTCTCAACAGTTTGGATTGCATTAACAAGGTCGGATTCACAGCTATTTTTAATATCGGACATAATTGTTTCATCCAATGTGAATAACGCAACTTCCGTTTTCGCTTTGCCGACTTCAGCAATAATTTTTTCTTGGAATTCAATCAGTTTAATGATTTCACCGTGTCCGAACATAATTGCTTCAAGAATGATATCTTCCGCAACTTCTTGTGCGCCCGCTTCAACCATGTTGATTGCATCTTTCGTACCAGCGACAACAAGGTCAAGCTCACTCTTCGCTAATTGTGCCGGTGTTGGGTTAACGATGAATTTCCCGTCAATTAGTCCAATTTGAATACCAGCAATCGGTCCTTCGAAAGGAATGTCAGAAATCGACAATGCAAGTGAAGAACCGAGCATTGCTGCCATTTCAGATGAACAATCTTGATCAACTGACATAACAAGTGAGATAACTTGTACATCATTGCGGAATCCGTCTGCGAATAAAGGACGGATTGGACGGTCGATTAGTCGGCTAGTTAAAACTGCTTTTTCTGATGGACGTCCTTCACGTTTAATGAAGCCACCTGGAATTTTACCAACAGCATACATGCGCTCTTCATAATTCACTGTAAGTGGGAAGAAATCTAACCCCCGTGAATTTTTAGAAGATGTTGCAGTTGAAAGTACTGTTGTTTCCCCGTAGCGTACAAGTACTGCCCCGTTAGCCTGTTTAGCAAGTTGCCCCGTTTCAATTGTCAACGGACGTCCTGCCCAATCAAGTGTATAAACTTTTTTCTCTGTCATAAATTGAACCCCTCTCCATATTCCAGCCTGAACTGTATACGTGTATGTATTAGTAGTAGTGTAAGTGATAGCGCTCAGTGAACACAAGTTTTTACATCATTTAACCGTCATCATGGCACATTTATATAGTATACCACTTTATTGTAGTTTCTAGTATAGAACGGAGGTAATTAATGAGGTTTTGATTTTTTGTGGAGAATAGAACATGTCGATATGCGCTGTGCCAGTTACTGAATAGAAAAGATGACACCAAATACTCTCTAAAGGCGTAAAGGACATAAAGTTTCCACTCAACCCGCTCCGGCGCTTAGGGGATGCCTTTCGCCCTAAGCCGAGCAGCTTCGCCGCCAGTCTTAGGGCTTCGGCTACCCCTGTAAGGCGCCTACACTGAATGTACATATTTCCAATCAGTATCCGTACACAAAATCAACAAGTACAGAACTCCAAAAAAATACACCGTGCCAGTTACTGACACCATTCATGCCCTTCGAATTGTTGCAGCAAGCCGAGCAGCGAAGGGTTCGGTTTGTATAATTTCTGTGCACTTTACAGAAATTATACAAGTAAATGCACCACACACTGAATAGAAAAAAACACACCAAACAACCTAAAAAAACGCAAAAAAAAGCGGGCACAAGGCCCACTTTTTGTAGTCATCTTATTAACGGCGAAGGCCGAGTTTAGCAATAAGATCACGGTAACGCTGAACTTCATTGTCTCGTAAGTATCTCAAAAGTCTTTTACGAGTTCCGATCATTTTGTAAAGACCACGACGTGAGTGGTTGTCTTTCTTATGAAGACGGAAATGTTCTGTCAGGTTATTGATCTCTTCTGTAAGGACAGCAACTTGTACATCTGCTGATCCAGTATCAGTATCATGAATTTTGTATTCACTGATCAATTCATTTTTACGTTCTTGTGTGATAGCCATCTTCTTCACCTCCAATAGTAAGATATCCCCGGTTCCCGAGCAAGCGTTGGTGATTCGCGATGCCAAGGAATGGTTTGTGCACATTGGCACGTATTTATAGTACCATGCCTATTTTTGAAATGCAACAATCATTGGCACGCTGCTAAAATCTTTTGTGCGCTATTTTTGTCTTTGGCGATTTGTTCGACAAGCAGATCGATAGAACCGAATTTTTGCTCCGCACGGATATGTCCAATCCAGTCTACAGATGCTTCTTTACCATAGAGATCTCCGTCAAAATCGAGTACATGCACCTCGACGACGGCCTGCCTATCACTTGGGTCATGGAACGTCGGTTTAACACCAACATTGCACACACCCTCATATGTTTTTTCATCCACAGTAAAACGCACTGCATAGACACCATTTGCGGGCAACACTGCGCTACTCTCCGGCATAACGTTGGCTGTCGGGAATCCGAGCAATCTTCCCCTTTTCTCGCCGTCAACGACTATGCCCACCGTCCGAAAAGGTCTGCCAAGAAGCAATTCTGTCTCTTCAACATTGCCTTCAGACAAAAGCTTACGAATCCGGGTTGAAGAAATCTTTTGCTCATTATCCGTCACTTTTTTGATAACAGTTGTACCGAATGCTTCGTCCGACAAAGCAGCCATCTGTTCCATGGTGCCCGCACCC
Organism: uncultured Sporosarcina sp.; assembly: GCA_964632025.1. Classification (GTDB taxonomy): domain Bacteria; phylum Bacillota; class Bacilli; order Bacillales_A; family Planococcaceae; genus Sporosarcina. Next base: position 4,021 of record CAZWAW010000002.1, on the reverse strand, counting down.
TTCGAACCAAATGTATAGTCAAATCCCGCAGTGACATGCAAAACATGTAGTTCCTTCAAGAAAATATCGACAAATTGCTTAGGCGAAAGCGAAGCAAGCGCCCAGTCGAACGTTACAATGAACAAAGCATCGATACCCATAGCACTAAGCAGCCTAACTTTTTCCTTATACTGCGTAATATAACCTACCTTATTTTCACCATCACCAAATAGATGTGAGGGATGCGGATCAAATGTCATAACAGCCGAACGGATACCAAGTTCTTCGGCCTTTCTTTTCGCTTCGTTGATCACCGTCTGATGACCTTTATGCAAGCCGTCAAAGAAACCGATTGCAAGGGAATAATGCGAGTCGTTGTCAATCGTAATTGTTCCTGGATAATGCAATTTGTAGATGTCCATTGTAATCGCCCCCTTACCTGTTCAAGGGAAACATCTTTTCAGGCTTCATGAGACCAAGCTTGGTAGGATGCTTCCTGTATACTGCAAGTGCCTTGCCTTCATTCATAAATATGATTGCCTCTTCACTTTCAAGCAGTGGATGCTCAGGCAACACTTGTCCATTTTCTACTTTCTCAAGAAGCTCTTCAGTAATTTCAATGGCAGCGAAATCACTCAGTGCATCTTCAAGCGGACGAAGTATCGTATCGATTTGCCCTTCTTCCTGGAGTGCCCTCACTTCATCCAACGTACGGCAATCGGCCTGCACGTATGTTCCTGACGATGTACGAACGAGTGCCGCCATATGCGCTGGGAAACCCAGCAACTCCCCTATCTGGACAGCAAGCGTGCGGATGTACGTTCCTTTACCGCAAGCAACTCGGATGCGGAATGAAACTGTTTCACCTTCATACCATTGTACAGGATCCAACAATTCGATTTCATGAATGAATACTTTTCGCTCTGGCCTTTCAACTTCAATCCCTTTTCGTGCATATTCATATAATTTTCTACCGTTGACTTTTACAGCAGAATACATCGGTGGGATTTGGACAATTTCGCCTGTCAATTTGGCAAGCGCTGCTTCAATTTCCATTCGAGTAATACGTTTTGGTGATAAATCCGAAGCTACAACTGCTCCATCCGCATCTTCCGTTTCAGTCGCAGTCCCAATGGAGACAACTGCAATATATTCCTTGCCGGAATCTGTTACATATTCAGCTACTTTCGTTGCCTGTCCGATACAAATTGGCAATACGCCCTCCACACTTGGATCAAGTGTACCGGTATGTCCTACTTTTTTCGTACCTAGAATCTTCCGCAATTTGAATACACAATCATGCGAAGTCATTCCTTTTTCCTTCCACAAGGGAAGTATTCCATTCATACACGCCACCGCCTTCACAATTCTCACAATATGTAAAAAGAAGAAGCCGGAAAGTCCTTGTGGACACCGACTTCCTCCTTTTTTCATTCATTTATTCTTTGTCTTCGTCTTCGTTTTTCACCTGTTTAAGAAGTGATTCAATCCGAGTTCCGTATGCAACGGAACTATCGAATTCGAACTTAATTTCGGGTGTTATTCGAAGCCTGATCCGCTTGCCGATTTCAGTACGAATATATCCTTTCGCCTGATTCAGCCCTCTCAGCGTATCTTTTTTTTCCGAATCTTTTCCAAGAACAGAAATGTAAATTGTAGAATGCTGAAGATCACCAGTCACCTCGACATCGGTTACTGTAACAAAACCGATACGTGGATCTTTAATTTTTTGACCGATGATTTCACCAAGCTCTTTTTTCATCTGCTCTGCAACACGATTAGCACGCATTGTCATGGATGGTCACCCCAATCCCGTTTTAATAATAGTCGAGCGTCAGGTTGGACAATTCCCACTCTGGATTTGACTCCAAAAGTCGGATCGCCCGCCTAACTTCACGCTCAGCTGCATCTTTTGATGAGGCAACAGCAACAAGAGCGATTGTTGTTCGTTGCCACAGATCTTGATGATCTAGTTCTGAGATGGAGACATTATAGTCATTTTTGACTCTGTCCGTCATCCGTTTTAAAACAGACCGCTTCTCTTTCAATGAAGCCGCCTCCGGAATGAAGAATGAACATTCCGCGTAGACAATCATACTCGTTTAATTTCTTCCATGATGAAGGCTTCGATAACGTCGTCTACATGGATATCATCAAAGTTTTTGATTGTAATTCCACATTCATAGCCTTTTGCTACTTCTTTTGCATCGTCTTTAAAGCGTTTCAATGTATCTATTTCACCTTCGAAAATGACAATGTTATCGCGAACGATACGGACGCTTGAATCACGCGTAATTTTACCGCTTGTTACATAGCTTCCCGCAATCGTTCCGATTTTAGACACTTTAATTGTTTCGCGTACTTCAACTTGTCCGATAACTTTTTCTTCGTATTCGGGATCAAGCATACCCTTCATTGCCAATTCGATTTCTTCAATCACTTTATAGATGACACGGTGTTGTCTGATTTCAACGCCTTCTTCTTCCGCCGCGCGTTTCGCGTTGACGTCTGGACGAACGTTGAAGCCAATAACGATTGCATTTGATGCAGCAGCAAGTGAAATATCAGATTCATTAATCGCACCAGCACCTGTATGGATGATTTTAACGTTTACGCCTTCAACTTCAATTTTCATGAGTGAAGATGCCATCGCTTCAACCGTACCTTGTACGTCTGCTTTTACGATTAAGTTCAATTCTTTGATTTCGCCTTGTTTCATATGATCAAACAAGTTATCAAGTGTTACACGTGTTTTCTCAACGCGTTGATCTTGCAGTGCTTCACCAGCTCTAGTTTCCCCGATTTGGCGTGCTGTTTTCTCGTCTTCAAAGACAACAAAACGATCTCCGGCTTGAGGTACATCGCTTAACCCTGTAATTTCAATCGGTGTAGATGGGCCAGCTTCTTTCACGCGGCGTCCAATGTCACTTACCATCGCACGTACACGACCATATGTGTTACCAACTACGATTGGATCCCCTACACGAAGCGTTCCGTCTTGAACAAGAAGCGTCGCAACAGCACCTCGACCTTTATCAAGAGATGCTTCTATAACACTTCCGCGTGCACGGATGTTTGGATCAGCTTTTAGTTCAGCGACTTCAGCAACAAGAAGAACCATTTCGATCAACTGGTCGATTCCTTCGCCTTTTAATGCTGAGATTGGTACAAAAATTGCATCTCCGCCCCATGCTTCAGCAACAAGTCCTTGGTCTGTTAATTCTTGCATTACACGATCTGGATTTGCAGAAGGCTTATCCATTTTATTCACTGCAACGATAATCGGAACATCAGCCGCTTTTGCATGGTTGATGGCTTCGATTGTTTGTGGCATAACACCATCATCAGCTGCAACAACAAGAATCGTAATATCAGTCACTTTCGCACCGCGTGCACGCATCGTTGTAAACGCCGCGTGACCTGGTGTATCAAGGAATGTTATTTTTTTGCCTTTTTCTTCGATTTGGTAAGCGCCAATATGCTGAGTGATACCGCCCGCTTCGCCTTGTGTAACTTTCGTATTACGAATTGAGTCTAGAAGTGTCGTTTTACCGTGGTCAACATGCCCCATGATTGTAACGACTGGAGGACGTTCAATTGAAGCAGTAGCTACTTCCTCATGCTCCTCAAAGTACGTTTCAAGATCAGTTACGTCGATACGAATTTCTTCTTCTACTTCAACTTCATAATCTGCGCAGATGAGTTCAATCGCATCTTTGTCCAATTCTTGGTTGATTGTAGCCATGATACCAAGCATGAAGAGTTTTTTGATGATTCCAGACGGTTCACGGCCTAGTTTGTTCGCTAGTTCAGCAACTGACAGTGATTCATAAAAAGTGATTTTTTCCGGTAACGGTTTTTCCACTTTTGGAATCGGGTTCGCTGGACGATATCTTCTGCGTCCTTGGTTTATACCGCGTGCTGGTGGACGTCCACCGCGACCGCCTCCTGGACGACCTCCTGGACCTCCACCACTAGGGCGACCGCCTTGTCCGCTTGGTGCACCTTGTGCTGGGCGATTGCCGCCTGTTGAGCCTTGTGC
>CAZWAW010000001.1:3014-85539 GCA_964632025.1 uncultured Sporosarcina sp. | reverse complement strand
CCGACATAGATGAAAATATTTATAGCCATACCGTATACAACATACAGTAAGATAAGTCCACCTGGATTATTTAGCCCGAGTGCGGATGTTTGCTTTACAATGGGTAGCATGATAATTGGAAATGGAATAAATAACGCACTGACAAAATAGAAATATAAGCCTTTAAAGAATTTTTTATGCATATTTCTCGCCACTGCATAGGCTACAAGCGAATTAGATAAAATTGTCAACACAAGTGTAACACCTGTAATAAGCACACTGTTTTTTAACGCATTAAAAAAGTTCGTTGCCTCGATTGCTCTCGTAAAGTTTTCCCAGCGAAATACGGTTGGAAATGCCAGTGCTGATTTAGCGAGTTCCTGTGGGTTTTTCAAGGCAATAGAGAAGGACATATATAATGGAAAAAGGATGATTAGCGAGCCGAGTGTAATCAGAATTGTGACAGGCCAGTTTGTTCGCTGTTTCATTACATATCCACCTCTCTTTTTTGCAAGATTTTAAGTTGAAAAATAGAGACAAACATAATCAGTAGGAAGTAAATAACGGCGTTCGCTGATTGGAATGCAAATTCGCCACCCTGGAATCCCCCTTTATAAATAAGTAGGGAAATGGATGTCGTCGAGTGACCTGGTCCTCCAGCTGTCATAGCGACAATCTGGTCAAACACCATTAAGAAGTTCTTCATCGACAAAACCATATTAATTGTAAAGAATGGGGCAATCATCGGGAATGTGATTTTCGAAAACTGCTGCCAGTAGTTTGCGCCATCTAAACCTGCTGCTTCATATAATTCACCTGGCACGGTCTGTAATCCTGCAAGGTAAAGAATGATGTTAAATGCGCAGGCTTGCCAAACGACAACAAGCAAGATACCCATCCATGCATACTTTTCTGAGCCAAGAATATTGACCATCAAAAATTGGATATCTAATCGCTCGCCAATTGTCGGGAGAATATTCGTGAAAAAGAAGTTGAAAATAAACCCAACAATTAATACGCCCAATATGTTAGGAAGGAAGTAAATGGCTCTGAAAAAGTTACGTCCTTTTATTTTCGCATTTAAGCCTATCGCGACTACTAAACTAATTGCGTTTACAAGAACTGTGGCCATAATGGCGAATGAAAACGTAAATATGTACGAATCTTTCACAACTTTATCTTTAAACAAATGTATATAATTTTTAAAGCCAACAAAGTCATACTCTAAATTGATTCCGTTCCAGTTTGTAAAAGAATAATAGATTCCTTGTAAAGCGGGAAAGGTATGGAAAGTAGCGAAAAGTAAAACCGCGGGTATTACCATTGCATAAAAAGCCCAATCTTTTTTAGTAAACTTCTGCTTCCTCTTTTTGCTTGAATCCACGGTGGGAGTCAAAGTAGGACTATATTTCCCCATTATTATTCCTCCTTCCTTATAAAAGGAAGAGAAACTGGAATTACACAGTTTCTCTTATGACATCACTTTCGATCCTCAACTTTTTCCCAGTCTTTTTGCATCGAATCTAAAAATGCAGCTACTTCTTTATTTTGGACTAATATTTGTAGGTACTTATCAGCCGGGACACCTACCGGTATATAATGGTCAGGAAAATCAACGAGCGCACCTTGCTCAAAGCTTTCTTTCAAGCCTTCAAGTGATGGCTCCTCTTGTGAGATTCCTTTTAGCGCTGGGAATGCATTTTGTTCTTGAATATACATTGTCAAATTTTCTTCTTTTAATAGAAAATCGATAAATTTCTGCGATTCTTCAGGATGCTTCGATGATGCACCTATGCTTAGAAGTAAATCGATACCAGAAACTACTTTACTTTCCCCAGGCGTATTTGTTATTGGATAAGGGAAAACGCCTAGATCAATTTCAGGATTCGCTTTTTTGATTTCAGGAATCGCCCAAATACCTTGTAAGTACATGGCACTTTCTCCGTTTGCGAAAGCAGTGTTCCCATCATTGTAAGCGAGACCTTGTTGGTTTTTATGTCCATAATCGAGCAACTGTACAAACTTTTCCGTTGCTTCCTTATATCTTGTTCCAACGAGCACATTACCTTTATTTAATTCATCATAAAAATCATCGCCTTGTGTATTTGCTGCAAGTACATTAAAGACTGGGAGTGTTGTCCACGCATCTTTAAATGTGAAATAGAAAGGAGTTTGTCCCGATTCTTTCACCTTTTCTGCAACCGCAATAAATTCCTCCCATGTTGTTGGAATCTCGAGTCCTAACTCTTTAAAAATCGCTTTGTTATAAATAACACCTACCGCATTAGCTACATAAGGAACTGCATAAATTTCGTCTAATCCTGTGACATCATTCAACATTTGCAAGTAAGCAGGTTGAACTTTATCTAGGTTTTCATCATTTGTCATATCTTTATAAACGCCTGCTATTGATAGTTCTTTAAAGTTATTGTTAGCGCCAATTCCAATGATATCGGGAATATCACTTTTCATGACTCTCGTTTTTAATACAACTTCTGCTTCTGGCGGACTTACTTGTTCGACTTTAATCGTTGGATTTTCTTCCTCGAACTTTGCAATCAATTTAGCAAAAGTAGGAATGGCTTCACTTTTATATTGAAAGAACTCAATCTTTACTTCATCACTTTTGGAACTAGAGCTACTACCACTAGAACAACCGGCAAGTAGAACAACGGATAGGGCACCTGCTACGAGTAACAAAATCATTTTTTTCATATATAAGCTCCTCCAATTCAATATCTTTTTACTTCTACGCTTTTTTTATGCCTACGCTGTCTCTAACGACTAATTCGGTCGGGAGTACGACTTTGAGCGGCAATACTCGATCACCATGTATGCGATCATACAACAGCTTAACTGCAGTCCGTCCCATTTCTTCGGTATGAATTTTAACGGTCGATAATGATGGATTTAAATAAGCGGCAGATTCAATATCATCAAAGCTGAAAACTGAAATTTCATCTGGCACCTTTATTCCTGCTTCATGCAGGGCGCGCATAACTCCAATCGCCATCGGATCACTAGCAACGACAACTGCTGTTGGTTTGGCAGCAGATTCAATCAACTCCTTTGTTAACAAATAACCACTATTGGAACCAAAGTCACCTAAAAGAATTGCTTCAGGATTATATAGACCTTTTTCCTTCATTTTCTTTTCATATATTTGCTTGCGGGTGTCTTCTTTTGAAATTATTTGTTCAGTTGTAATGCCCCTAATTGCACCTTGTCCGCCAATGTAAGCAATATCCGTATGACCAAGGTTGAACAGATAATCCATTACTTGACCGGTAGCTGTTTCAAAATCAGATAGAACTACATCGTAGCTATTTTCTTCGGGTAAAAAGTCAACGATTACAATATTGTCATTGTGATAATATACATCTCGTAATTCTTCAATGATCACGTCCCCGAATATGATTAACCCATCAAAGCGGCTGAGTGTTACAGCTGTAAAATCACTTTTACCGACCGTTAGTACAGAAGAAATATTCATTGAGTACTTTTCACAGACACTTTCTACTCCTAGTCGAATAGAAAGGAAATACGGGTCAATAGTTTCGTCATTGGTTATAACGAGCCCGATATTTTTCACTTGTATCGATTCAGAAGCTTTGCCACTTTTTCTTCTTGGTAGCTTGTAATGGAGTTCATCAACGACATCCATTATCCTTTTTCTTGTTTCAGCAGTTACCGATAATGTAGGGTCCCCATTGATAACTCTAGACACGGTAGCTGTTGAAACCTCAGCTTTTGTTGCTATATCCCTCATCGTCGCCATGATTCACCTTCTCTTTTTAGTTAAGTTAACTAAACGTATTAAAGGTAATATATCAACTAATCTAACTATTTGCAAGCGTTTTCTTGAAGACGAATAGTATTTGAGCGCTTTAGCAGGATTGTATATAGGTTTTATCTAATCTCACTGAACACCAGTTTAGCGCTATCGGATGCCTTTTACGGACTTTTCCACCGGCCTTATGGCTTCGATTACTCTGTAAAGCACCTATGCTAGGTTTACTATGAAATTTAATACTTCGACCTATATATTCAGTATTAATGGGTGTATTACACACTTGTTTAGTTAACAATTACACTTGTTTACTAAATTACTTTTTTCGAGGGAGTAGGATTCAGAAAATTGATCGTTAGGTTTTTAATAGCACGCAAACAATTCCTTTCCTACTCATCAAAGCAATCAGCTGTCGAATGCCTTTTTAAAGCGTTTTGAGTTAATGACTGCTCACTTGAGATACCAAAACAAAAAAGTCCCTTACACCATAATTGGTGTAAGGGACTCACTTTATTTTATTCTTATTCCACTTCAAAAAACTGGTTTTTCCAACACTCTAAATATATTCTTCTTATACTTTTCAACAACTGGCTGATCACCATAATTTATCCACAATAAAGAAATTATAACCATAAAAGAGCATTTCAGGGTCTTCTAATTTTTTTGAAATAGAGGTAAAGTGCATCTTGAACTGCTTTTACACCAAAATAAGATCCTTCAACACCGATCACGACAACTAATTTTGCAACTTTCCGCAATCTCCCTGTTAACGCTAAGATAATATCTAGTATTTCGTTAGGTAGACTTCTCCAGCCTAAAAACTCAGTACCTGTAGACGCTCTATTATCCAAATTAGTATGGAATTTCATCACTTTTTCTCTAAATCACTTATTGAAATAAGTGATTTAGTAAGTGTAATTGGTGATACCATTTCAACATGACTCATTTATAATTTTCCTAATAATAAGTTAGAAGTTAACCTTTCAACAATCTTCATGACGGCTACTTTTAATGTTGCTAAAACCTCATCACTTTCAACTTTCGTCTCGCCCTGCACTCCAAAGTAAAACTTGATTTTGGGTTCGGTTCCAGATGGGCGGATGGCAAACCATGCATCATTAGACAACTTGAATTTAAGCGCATTCGCAATAGGTAACTCGAGTGGGCGCCGATCTCCTGTTTCAACGACAACGGAATGGCCTGATGCATAATCTTCAACGATTGAAAGGGGTTGAGTAAACTCACTTACAAATGATGTCGACCGGAAATAATTTACGATTTCATCAATCTTCGCCATGCCAGTCTTCCCTCTTAGCGTTATCGATTCCAATCCTTCTTGATAAAAGCCGTGCTCTTCATACAATGCATGTAGCCCATCCAATAATGTTTGGCCGTTTGCTTTATAACGAGCGGCTACTTCAGCAATTAATACCGATGCTTGGACAGCATCTTTATCCCGTACGAAATCGCCAATCAAGTAGCCATAGCTCTCCTCATAACCAAATAAGAAAGTTGAGTCTGTAGTTTTTTCAAATTCTAAGATTTTCTCACTGATAAATTTAAAACCTGTAAGTACGTCCATCGTTTTAACACCGTACTTGTCTGCTATCACTCTACCAAGTTCTGATGTGACAATTGTTTTTAACACAACACCGTTTTCCGGCATTGCATTACGGTCCGATTTATCTTCCAACAAAGCATTTACGAGTAATGCCCCAATCTGATTGCCTGTTAAAAAAATATAATCGCCGTCTAAATCTCGAACAGCCACACCCATTCGGTCTGCATCCGGATCCGTCGCTATGAGTAGATCCGCTTTCACTCTATGACCATACGTAAGTGCCATTTCAAAAGCTTGTGATTCTTCAGGGTTTGGATACTTGACGGTTGTAAAATCGGGATCTGGAGTTGCCTGTTCACTTACGATAGTTACGTTCGAGAAGCCCGCTACCTCTAGTCCTTTACAAACTAATTTCCCACCAGCCCCATGAAGTGGGGAATAAACAATCGAGAGACTCTTATCAAGTTCCCCACCTAAAAGTATTCCATCTAAATGCAAAACATAACGGTCGCTCATATCATGGCCCAAATAAGTAAGTAGTCCCACTTCTAAGAGATAAGCTTCTTCCGCGACCTCTACTGAAAATAGATCATCGATACTCTCCGTATGTGTAGTAATCGCAGTTGCTGCTTCTAAAGTAACTTGTCCACCGTCTTCTCCATACACCTTCAGGCCGTTGTATTCTGAAGGATTATGACTTGCCGTAATAACAATGCCCGAAAACGTATTCAATTCGCGTACTGCAAAAGATAACAATGGAGTAGATTGCAGTTCGTCAAATAAATAGGAACGAATGCCATTGAATCCAAGAACTTTCGCCACTTCAAGGCCAAATTCCGCAGATTGGTGCCTCGAATCATAAGCAATTACGACGCCTCTATTTTCTGCTGCCTCCCCGCAACTTTTTATATATAAAGCAAGCCCCAGAGCAGCCTTCCTTACAGTGTAGATATTCATCCGATTCGTACCAAACCCGAGTTCCCCGCGCAGGCCAGCCGTTCCGAATGAGAGGTTTTGATAAAAACTGTCTTCTAATAATTCTTTATTATTTTCTTCAATCATAAGTTGCTGCTTGAGTCCAACTTCTAGATACTCTTGATTAAGCCATTTTTCTGCTTCAACTTGCCACGTCATATGAATGACCTCCTAAAATAATGATGAAAAAGTCGTTCTATTCAGACTCTTCGCATAGCTATCTATCCTAGTTTAGTAGAAAACTCAATGCGGGTCAAATACATCAACTAAAAGTAAAGATACAGCACCAATGAGTGTTACATCATCACCTAGTTTAGTTATGGTTACTTCAGTCTGTTTTGCCTGTGGAGTCAATGCACATTCTTCAATTGTTTTAAGGACAACAGGAAAAATAAACTCCTTCGCTTTTGTTACCCCGCCACCAAGAACAATTTTTTGCGGATTAATAATATGTATTAAATTTGTTAAACCTATCCCAATCACTCTTCCAGTTTCCTTCAATATCGTCGCAAACTCTTCATTACCACTCATAGCTAATTCATAGACTTTTTCAGCAGTGGTTGGATCAGTCGACATCCCCTTCATTGCTCGTCTAGCAATCGCTGGACCCGTTGCAAACGTTTGCAAACATCCACGATTACCACATTCACAAATTTCTCCATTCAAATCGATTGTCATATGTCCCACTTCACCTGCAATATCTTGTGCTCCGTGGTACAATTTTCCACCAATGATGAATCCAGCACCGACACCACGTCCAATATTCACAACCAACATACTCGTTAATTCACCGTGATCCCCAAACCAGGATTCACCTAACGCCATTGCTCGTGCATCGTTTTCTACTTTTACTTCTAGTCCAAATTCTTTTTCCAAATCTTCTTTGATTGGAATATTTGTCAAACTTAAAATAGGAGCAAACAAAGCTGTACCTGATTCTACGTCCACAACTCCATGCATCGCTACACCTATACCAATAATTTTTTTACTAGTGGTAGAGATATCTGTTATACAAGCACGAATACAGTCTTTTAACATTTTGAGAAATTGGGCATTCGATAACGGCAAGGTCAACTTACTTGACGTTCTCTTCATAATTTTTCCCGATATATCAGTTAGGATACACTCTATCATTTCCGGTCCAGCGTCTACTCCGACAACATAGAATCCTTGATTATTGATTAAAAGCATAGTTGGCTTTCGGCCGCCTTGAGACTCACCGAGCTTACTTTCTTTCACAATCCCTTGATCAATCAACTCTTTTACATTACTACTGACTGTTGGTGGCGTTAATTTTGTCACTTTGGCTATTTGCGCCCTGGAGATGGGGGCGTCAGTCCGTATTTTATTTAATATAATTGACTTATTTACTGATTTCATCCACTGGAATGTGCCTTGCCGCATATTAATACCCCCTATTATTATAGAATTGATAGATAAATAACATCCCTATTTTACTACTACACATTGATCTATACTACCAACCAAAGCGGTTTTTCCTGACAGAAAAACCCGCTTTAACTAGTCGATACATATTAGCTTCTCCATCTTTTCTTGAAAAGCTAACTTTGATTGTAAGTACACGAATCGCTCTTTGGCTTTAATACTATCATTTATCTCTTTAGTTGAGTAGACAGACAGTTTCTTTTTATGTATGAATGGTTCAAAACTACAAATAATATATCTCCATTTGGATAAATGTAATATTCATAGAGGCAACTGTAATACCAAGAGGCATTTTTCATTTGTATCGTTACATACCTCTCTGTTTGTTCATACTCTAAAGAGTCTACCATTTCACGCCAGAGATACATGAACTATTTTCCTTTATTTTCATTTACTAAACCCATCTTTTTTATTCGATTTTTTCAGGTATTGACATCCACCCAATTTTAAATGAGGTAATGAAAATCTCGTTTTGGGCCAAAACAATCACTTAATTACTCAGCTTTGATTTATTCGTTAATCCTTCTAATCGCTGAACGTATACCTTTTATGAAGGACCTGGCGAAATGACTCGTTAATGATTTACGATTCAAAGTTGACTGCGATTTTCTAGTTTCCTATGAGAGTCCATTGGAATCTCCTTATTTTTGACAATAATTTTCGGCTAGGGATTAAATAAACCTGTCGAACAGTCAAGTTGATATTTATCCCATTCATTGGTATTATCAGTCTCTATGTATAAGAAAGGAGACAATTATGATACGCCTAATTGCAATAGATATGGATGGAACAATATTAAGTCCTGATCACTCCATCAGTACTAAAAATAAACAAGCAATTTTAGCTGCACAGTCGAACGGTATCGAGGTTGTAATAGCTACTGGAAGAAGTTTTTCTGAGGCCATCGGACCTGTTAGGAGTGCGGGATTGAATCTCCCATACATTTGTCTAAATGGTGCCGAAGTTAGAGATGAATCCGGCGAGTTGATTTCAGCAACCCATATAGTCGAAAATGATATCCAAAAAATCATATCAATTTTAGAGACTCACACAATAGATTATCAATTATTTATTGATACGCTCATTTATACAAAAAGTATCAAAGATCAAATCGATACTTTCGTTCAACTTGCCGAAGCCGCTAACCAAATCCCCGCCGTGGATGAAATCCGAAAAGAAGTAATGGATAGAGTAGAACGAGGTTTTGTCATCCAACTTGATTCATATGACCAGATTATTAACCAACGCGGAAGTGAAATTTACAAAGTATTCGGAACTTCCTTTAATCGACTGAATTTGGATAATGCTAGAAAAGCACTTCAATTGTTACCTGGACTTGCTATTAGTTCTTCAGGAGCCGGTAATCTTGAGATTACAAATAAGAATGCGCAAAAAGGAATAGCAGTAGAACAGTATGCTAAAAGTAAAGGGACTACAATGGAAAATGTCATGGTAATTGGTGATAGCTATAATGACATATCAATGATGGAACGTGCAGGACGCTCAGTTGCTATGGGAAATGCTCCAGCAGAAATTAAAGCTGAATGCACCGAAGTTACAACAACAAATGAACATGATGGCGTTGGATTGGCGATTGAAGCTATTCTGCAACATCAAAATTAAATTAAAATACCCCTCCCCGATTGTCTATCAAATTAGGGAGGGGGTTCTATGATAATTTTAATTGATGCCATAGCTATCATCTATTTTTCACAATCAAAATGAATGGCTCAATTTCAGAGGAGAACCTTTAATTGCCGATTCTAAAGCGGCCAAGGTTACTATGTGTGTCTTATAAGCATCTTCGTAGTCAGATAAAATCCTAGATGAATCACCTGTACGTACCGCATTGATAAATACTTCACTTTCTGTTTGATAAGGATTAATCGTATCGAAATAGTCAGATGATAACCCTTTCGTCGTAATCTCTAAACGTTTGGATGACCAATCGAGCATTCCCTGATTTGTAAAAAAGGTGATTCCGGATTTCCCAACACTTTCTGGAAGTATACAAGTATTCGATATATTAGCTACAATTCCATTATGTAGTTTCAACGTTACCGTTCCTACATCCGCAACTGTGACAGATTTGTCTTTTGCCGAAAGAATCTTGTTACCAAATACCGCATAAACTTCTTCGATTTCCCCACAAATAAAGCGAAGTAAATCGACAATATGCGTTGTCTGTTCGACGAATTGTCCCCCAGAACTAGCTTGATCTTTCCACCACGATACTTTGGGCATGCTCCCCATATATTGCCCAAGGACAATACCGATATTCTGGCCATTTAGTATATTTTTTAGATGTGCAATCGAATCACTATAGCGATAATGATAACCTACTGATGTAAGCAAAGACTTTTTCTTGATTTCCGTTAATATAGTTAAAGGAATTTCATTATCTTGACTCAATGGTTTCTCAACGAAAAATGGAATTCCCCGCTTAATTAACTCCAGTTCTATCTCTCCATGCGACATAGGTGGGACACAAATATAGACGGCATCCAAGCGAATTGCGTCAAGCATACTATACAAATTGTCATACCCTTTCGCATGCGTAAACTTCGCTGCCATTAACTCCGCTTTTTCTATACTTGTGCCATATATGGCTGTTATCTCGACATCTGCTAATTCTGATAAAATCTTTGCATGGAACATACTGAAGTAACCTGTTCCAATAATCCCTACTTTTATGGTCAATATGACTCCCCCATTAACTTCATTTTATTTCCTCTAAAGTAATCGCTAGTTTGGTGAAAATCAAATTAGCGATTTTCGTGCTATAAAAGTTCAAGCTGATTGAGCATTCATCTTTATCCGCAACTATAACATATGGCTAACTATATTGAATAGTCTTTCAAAATATAGTACACTATACTTAATTAAATTAATTTATTAACTTTAGGAGGCAACAACCTTTGAAAAAACCAGATTTACTTACTGAATTTCAATCAATCTTCAACACTATCGAAACTCCGCGTGTGTTCTTTGCACCAGGACGAATTAATCTAATTGGTGAACATACGGATTATAATGGTGGCCATGTCTTCCCCGCCTCAATTTCATTTGGAACATACGCACTTGCACAAAAACGCGATGATCAAAAGTTACGTTTTTACTCGTTGAACTTCCCCTCTATTGGGACAATTGAATGTGATCTTACCGATTTAGACTATAATGAAGCGCATGATTGGGCGAATTTCCCTAAAGGAATGATTAACTATATGAGGGCAAGCGGATTCGAAATAATGACTGGAATGGATATCTTATTTTATGGTGACATTCCTAACGGTGCCGGACTCTCCTCTTCTGCTTCTATTGAAATGGTCACCGGCGTCCTTTTAGAAGGACTATTTGATTTGGAAATTGATCGTGTACAGATGATTCAACTTGGGCAAAAAGTAGAAAATAATTATATCGGCGTCAACAGTGGAATTATGGATCAATTTGCAATTGGTAAAGGTAAAAAAGGGCATGCCATCCTATTAAACTGCCAAACATTAGCTTGCAGCTATGCACCTATTGAGCTTAATGATCATGTCATTATTATCATTAATACGAACAAACAACGAACACTTGCGGGTTCAAAATACAATGAACGTCGCGCGCAATGTGAACAAGCTTTGGCGAACTTACAAACAGCCCTACAAATTGAGAGTCTTGGTGATTTGACGAAAGCACAATTTGAACAACACAAACATCTTATTACTAATGAAACAAACCAAAAGCGCGCAAAACATGCTGTCTATGAAAATCTACGGACAGTTGAGGCCCTTCAGCAATTACAACAAGGCAATTTAGAGACCTTTGGGCAATTAATGAATGAATCACATAAATCTCTTCAACAGGATTATGAAGTAACAGGCATCGAACTTGATACGATTGTCCAAGTAGCATGGGATCAACCAGGGGTTGTGGGTGCCCGCATGACTGGCGCCGGTTTTGGTGGGTGTGCGATTGCAATTGTTGAAAAAGGTCAAGTCGACAACTTTAAAGTGAATGTCAATCACAGCTATCGTTCCAAGATAGGCTATGAAGCAACATTTTACACAGCGTCAATTGGTGACGGAGCAAGAGAACTTACTGAAGGAGCGGTTTAAATGAGTGTATTAGTTTTAGGTGGAGCTGGATATATCGGTTCACATGCGGTTTATCAGTTAATTGACCAACAGACAAACGTCGTAGTTATTGATAATCTACAAACTGGGCACAGAGAAGCTGTCCATCCTGATGCAACATTTTACGAAGGTGATATTCGAGACATCGCGTTTATGCGTAATGTATTTACCAAAGAATCCATTGATTCAGTTGTCCATTTTGCAGCGAATTCCCTTGT
The DNA here is from genome assembly GCA_964632025.1 of uncultured Sporosarcina sp. Taxonomy (GTDB): domain Bacteria; phylum Bacillota; class Bacilli; order Bacillales_A; family Planococcaceae; genus Sporosarcina. The sequence goes on along the minus strand of CAZWAW010000001.1, from coordinate 73,452 downwards.
CGGTGAGTCTATGGAAAAACCACTGGAGTACTTTGATAATAATGTCTATGGTACACAAGTATTACTACAAGTGATGACAGAGTTTGCTGTCAAAAAAATTGTCTTTTCATCAACGGCAGCCACTTATGGGGAGCCTGAAGCTGTTCCGATTACGGAAGACATGCCCACTAACCCGACGAGTACATACGGGGAAACCAAGCTGACGATGGAAAAAATGATGAAATGGTGCGAACAAGCCTATGGCATTCGCTATGTAGCATTACGCTATTTCAATGTGGCGGGTGCGCGGGAATCTGGAGAAATCGGCGAGGATCATCATCCCGAAACACATATAGTACCAATCATTCTCCAAGCAGCACTTGGACAACGTTCACATATCACTGTTTTCGGAGAAGATTATGATACGTCTGATGGCACATGTATTCGTGATTATGTTCATGTAGAAGATCTTATCAATGCACATCTTTTAGCTCTAAATTATTTAAACACTGATGGAAAAAGCGATATTTTCAATCTTGGCAGTAGTCAAGGATTTTCAGTCAAAGAAATGATTGATACAGCACGGGCAGTTACAGGTAAGGAAATTCTCGAGAAATCAGGTGAACGCCGTGCCGGTGATCCTAGTATCCTAATCGCAAGTTCTGATAAAGCTGCCGCCCTATTAGGTTGGCAGCCAACGCGAACTTCGATTGAAAAAATCATTCACGATGCTTGGAACTGGCATGTCAATAACCCGAATGGCTATAAGAAGGACGTGACAGCTAAATGATTTACCAACATATTAGAGGACTCATTCAAAAAGCTATCGATGCTGAGCTAATCGATGTCGCTGATCAGATTTATGTGACGAACCAAGTACTTGCACTACTCCATCTCAAATCTATGCCTGCAACAACTGAATGCACAACAGATGATTCAATTCCAAATCTGCTCGACAAAGTCATTGCCTATGCTACTGAAAATAATGTCATTGACAATGTTTTTGATGACATAGAAATACTTTCAGCTACAATTATGAATTGCTTTGTAGCGAGGCCTTCTGCTATCAATGCAATTTTTCGGGAAAAATATAGTAACTCTCCAAAAGAAGCAACAGACTATTTTTATGAATTAAGTAAAAACAGCAATTATATTCAGATGAATCGCATCAAGAAGAATATCCATTTTAAAGCTGCAACAATCTATGGTGAAATGGATATTACCATTAACATGTCAAAGCCCGAGAAAGACCCTGAACAAATCAAGAGAGAAAGCGAATTGAAACATGATGTTGATTATCCAAAATGTCTATTATGTATCGAAAACGAAGGATATGCTGGCCGGACAGGTTATCCAGCTAGGGCAAATCATCGTATCATTCAAGTACCACTTGTAAATGAAAATTGGTATCTACAATATTCACCCTACGTTTATTATAATGAACATAGTATTTTACTTGCTGAAGAACATCGTGATATGAAAATTGGTAAGGACACTTTTAAACGGTTACTTACTTTTATAGAGAAATTCCCACATTATTTTATTGGCTCAAATGCCGATTTACCTATTGTCGGTGGATCTATTTTGAATCATGATCATTATCAAGCAGGAAGCTATAATTTCCCAATGACAACTGCAACAAATGCATTTTCGTTTACGTTAGAAAACTTTCCAAACATAACTGCATCTGTCCTAGAATGGCCGTTAACAACCATTCGCTTGCAGAGTGATGAGATTGAAACTTTGATTCAAGCAGCAGACAATGTCCTCACGACATGGAAAAATTATAGTGATGAGGAAGCGGATATCAGAGCCTTTAGTAATGATACCCCACATAATACGATCACACCGATTGCCCGGATGCGTGCTAACAAGTTTGAACTCGATCTTGTCTTACGCAATAATCGAACGTCTGAAGAACATCCACTAGGGATTTTCCACCCCCATGCAGATGTCCATCATATTAAAAAAGAAAATATTGGACTTATTGAAGTAATGGGTCTCGCAGTATTACCGGCTCGTCTTAAAGATGAATTAGCTGAAATCAAGAAGTTTTTACTAGATCAAACAAGTGCTGTAGCCCCCTATCATCAACAATGGGCAGAACAAATAAAAGGTAACTATGGAGAATTATTAAACCTAGAGCAAATTGAACCCATTTTAGAAAAAGAACTTGGGATTAAATTCGCCAAAGTACTTGGAGATGCAGGCGTTTTTAAAGCACAAAGTGAGTGTGAACGATTCATCAAAACATTAAATAGTAGGTGGCTAGCTAAATGAAAATAGAAACCCAAGATATACTGAATAAATGGAAGTTGTATACATTAACAAATGATAACGGCATGACAGTAAGCTGTTTGAACTTCGGTGGCATCATCACTGATATAAGCGTTCCAAACCGGAATAATCAACTAGAAAATGTAGTCCTTGGCTATAAAAATTATGTCGATTATGAAAAAAACCCGAATTTCTTTGGCGCGATTGTCGGTCGTGTTGCTGGTAGAATTCAAGATGCTTCATTTACGATCCAAGATCAACAATATTCATTGGTAGCAAATGAGGGTGGCCATCATTTACATGGAGGAGACGGAGGATTTCACCAAGTAATCTGGCAGGCTAACCCCATTCAAACAGATGATACAGTTGGCGTGAGATTAAGCCATAGAAGTTTAGATGGTGATGGTGGATACCCTGGTACTATTGAGGTTGCCGTTACCTATACATTGACTAATAACAATGAGCTCATCCTTGATTATTCAGGGACATCTGACAAAACGACTGTGCTTACTTTGACAAATCATTCCTATTTTAATTTAAATGGGAATTTAGCCGCCACGATACACAACCACCATGTTACAATAGAGAGTGATGAATTTGTTGAACTTGATACAGAACTAATTCCAACCGGTAAAAAGATCAATGTAGCAAATACGCCATTTGATTTCCGAATTGGAAGGAAGCTTGTTGACGGTTTTAACTCCTTTTCAGCACAAAGTAGAGTTGCTGATCATGGGTATGATCATTACTTTATTCTCAATCAAACTCAACATCAAAACATCAGTGTAAAAGAAGAAACAAGTGGTCGAGTGATGACGATTAAGACCAACCAACCAGGTGTAGTTATGTACACATCGAATACTCTCGATGAAGGGCTAAATCTAGCAGAAGGTAAATCAAAACCTTATTTAGGTGTCTGTTTTGAAACACAAGCCTCCCCTGCCTCCTTGCATCACGGGGGCTTTCCGCCCGTTATCTTAAAGGCTAATGAATTATATGAAAAGCAGACGGTGTTTTCATTTGGAATTGAGGGCTAGATTTACGTACGTGACAAGTACAATTCATAATAAAATTACTAAAAGGGGTAATTACTTTGAAGTTCGGAATAATTGGAACGAATTGGATTACAGATCGATTAATTACAGCAGCTAAAGAACATCCCGAGTTTAGCATCGGTGCAGTCTATTCAAGGACTGAGGATACAGGAAGAGCGTTTGCAGAGAAACATAATGTCGAACGCGTGTATACAGATATGCTTGAAATGTTTCAAAGCGGTGATATTGAGGCCGTTTATATTGCATCACCAAATTCCTTTCATGCAGAACAAAGTATCTTAGCCATGAAAAATGGTATTCATGTTCTTTGCGAAAAACCGGCTGTCACGTCCGTAAATGAAATGGATCAAGTAATTAATGCATCTAAAGAATATCAAACAACCTATATGGAAGCTATGAAATCCACGGTTACACCTACATTTCTCAACTTGAAAGAGAACCTAGCTAAAATTGGCCCACTCCGACGATTCGTGTTTCATTATAATCAATACTCTTCGCGTTACGATAAATACAAAGCAGGTATTATTGAAAATGCTTTTAAACCCGAACTGGGGAATGGTGCCAAAACGGACTTAGGTGTTTACTGTATCGCGCCTATTATTCATCTAGTCGGTGAACCTAAATCTGTACTCAAAAACTCTTATTTACTATCCACTGGTGCAGATGGCCAAGGAAGTATGATCTTAAATTACGATGAATTTGAAGCTGTTATTATGTACTCCAAAATTTCAGATTCCCATTCTGCCAATGAAATCCAGGGTGAGAATGGTGTCATCGAAATCGATAGAATCAGTGATCCTAAACAGATTATTATCAAATACAAAGACGGTCAAACTGAAGATATCTCTGTTAAACATGAATTTGATTCTATGTACTATGAGGTCGAAGAGTTTATAAAATGCGTGAAAAACAAACAGATAGAATCTACAATCAATACGCATGAAATTTCTCGCAGTGTGACAAAAATTCTTACTTTATAAAAAAAGGTTGTGCAGTATGAATTCAAGATTCATACTGCACAACCTTTTTGGTTCAAATCTCTTTAATAGCACCTCAAAACTGTATCGCTTTCCCAGTTTCCGCAGATTCATAAATAGCATTCACCATTTATTGAATGATAAGTCCTTGTTCTGGTGTACTTAATGGGGTCTTTCCTTCCAAGCAGTCCAACACCCTTTTGATAATCAATTTTTTGATGCGTTTTTTCTAACACAACGTTAGGTTCTCAATATCCCGCCAGATAGTGGGCAGTATCTAGCATTTGTACCCCAATATCGATCTACGGATCCCCGCCTACCAATTCCTTATTTGTGAATACCCCCTATCCCGAAAATTAGATGGGAATTATTTGACGCTTATGCATGTGAAAATTGATTGTCAACGGGCAGTGGATCCGGTCTCTCGCAGGTACTTTGCATATGATAAAACGTTCCTTGTTCAGAAGAATCATGGAAACCATGCATTGCTTCAAGCACATGGTAAGCAAGTTCCCCATTCGCTCGATATGAACTACCACTTAAAATTGCCTTCGCCATGTCAGCAACACCAATTCCACGACTGTTTGCATCATGATTATGGGTTAACTCGATATCAACAAATTCTTTTTCGTCCCGCTTTCGAAGTCGAACGGGGCCACCAAACGTATTCGGATCAGGAACAAGTATAGTACCTTCACTGCCATATATCTCAATTGATGGAAGGCTTGTCCCACCAAATGCGTCGAAACTAGTCGTGATTGTTCCGATTGCACCAGAAGAAAAATCGAGTGTTCCTGCAATATGTGTCGGGGTCTCTACCATAATCTTTGTACCTGCTTTTGGTTCGCTTAAAATCGTTCGTTCTAGATAACTAATGCCAACTGAACCAGAAAGTCGCTTAATTGGCCCCAACAAAGCAATGAGTGCTGTTAAATAATAGGGACCCATATCAAACATCGGTCCGCCGCCTTCCTTATAATAAAAAATCGGATCTGGATGCCAATGTTCAGGACCGCGTCCGATCATAAAGGCCGAAGCTCCAATCGGAACGCCGATTTCACCCTTTTCAATTAAATCGATAGCCGTTTGGACACCCGCACCTAAAAATGTATCCGGCGCACTCCCTACAAGTAGCCCTGTTTCTTTGGCAATAGCTAAAATTTCTTTACCTTCTTCACGTGTGACCGCTAAAGGCTTTTCACCATAGACATGCTTACCATTTTTAAGCGCCTCAATCGCGACTTCCGCGTGTGCCTTTGGGATTGTTAAATTGATAACTAAATCTACATTTTGATTTTCTAATAACTCTTTCACCGTGCAAGCCACTGGAATCTGATATTTCTCCGCCTGAGCACGCGCCCGATCTATATCTAAATCTGCACACGCAACAAGTTCAAGATTGTTAAAGGTCGGGATGTTCTCCATATAAATAGAACTAATTGTTCCACAACCGATAATACCTACTTTTACTTTCCCCATTCTTTCTCCCCCATTTTTCATTGATTTCTTCCAAACTTGCATAGATTTCACCTTAACTCCCTCAAAAAACATTAAAGGTTCGATACCTGAATCCATTGTCTCTTTTCTATTGATTGATCGACTGCCTCAAGAACTTGTTGACATTTTACCCCATCTTTAAAATTAGGGACGGGTTGCCGATCTTCACGGAAAGCATCCATTAACTCCACAAATGCATGGGTAAATGTATGCTCGTAGCCAATCGCATGCCCAGTTGGCCACCACGCCTCGGAATACGCATGTGCAGAATCAGTCGCCAACACTCGACGGAATCCTTGTACATCTTCTGCATCATCCTCAAAATAAACTTGCAGTTCATTCATTCGCTCAAAATCAAAAATAACACTCCCCTTACTACCATTGATTTCAAATGAATTTTTACTTCGATGTCCTGTTGCCAAACGTGTTGCTTCAAAGCTACCGAGTGCTCCGTTTGCAAATTTCGCTAAAAACAATGTTGCATCATCGACCGTAACAGGCCCTTTTTTAGTGCCTTCTCCACTTAGTGGTCTTTCTTTAATAAATGTCTCACTCATACCAATTACTTCTGATATGTCCCCAATCAAATAATGGGCCATATCAATAAGGTGCGCCCCCAAATCACCGTGGGCACCCGAGCCAGCAATTTCTTTTTGAAGTCTCCATACGAGTGGGAAGTCTGGATCTGTAATCCAATCTTGTAAAAACCACGCACGATAATGGTATATTTCCCCTAAACGACCTTCTACAATTAACTTTTTTGCAAGCATGACAGCCGGCGTAAAACGATAATTAAAGCCAACCATATGCTTTACACCCGCTTTTTCAGCGGCCAGCAGCATTTCACGAGAATCCTTTAATGTAAAAGCTAATGGCTTTTCACAATAAAGATGTTTTCCTGCTTTAGCGGCTTCAATCGCAATTTCTTTATGTACATTACTCGGTGCATTTATATCGATTAAATCAATATCATCCCGTTTCAAAAGGTCTTTCCAGTCTGTCGTATATTCTTCCCAACCGAATTGCTTAGCTGCCTCGGAGACAGCCTCTTCATTTCTTCCACAGATAACTTTCATCTTAGGCTGAATATTGTTAGGAAAAAACATTGGCAATGCACGGTAAGCATTGCTGTGTGCCTTCCCCATAAATTTATAGCCTATCATCCCGATATTAATCGATTTCATCATGCCATCTCCCTTTTATTAGTTGAGTTGATGCCATTATACTTGACTAACAGATAGACAAATAAAGTTGTGACCTATGAGCTAGAAGTTCATAGGTCACAACTACTTATTTCCTTACACCCACCACATATCCACGGGCTTATCTTTGATAAGTACCGACTTCAAATTCGTAACTGCACGTGAAAATCCTTCGTCTACTGACATCAATGGATCTTCATGCTCAATGCTGACAACATAATCATAGCCATATGTGCGAAGTGCACTCATCATATCCGACCATTCTTGAATGCTATGACCACATCCGACAGAACGGAATGTCCACGCACGAGATTGCACATCCCCGTAAGGCTGCATATCTGTTAGACCATGCATATTGACGTTTTCTTGGTCAATAAAGGTATCTTTCGCATGGAAATGATGAATCGCATTTTCTTTACCAAGAATTTTAATCGCTGCAACTGGGTCAATCCCTTGCCACCAAAGATGACTAGGATCTAGGTTCGCACCAATTGCAGGTGAAGTCGCTTCTCTTAATTTCAACAATGTGTAAGGGGTATGCACGGAGAATCCACCATGCAGCTCGATCCCGATTTTCACGCCGCTATCTTCTGCCAACTTCCCGATTTCTTTCCAATAAGGAATCAGTTTTTGTTCCCATTGCCAGTTATAAATATCTGAGTACTCCGTTGGCCACGGGGATATTGGCCAGTTCGAATGTTTGGAACCGTCATGCGAACCCGGTGTTCCTGAAAACGTATTAACGACAGGTACATCTAATAACTGTGCTAGTTTAATCGTTTTTACAAGCGTTTCATGCGCATTTTGTGCAACTTGTTTATTTGGGGAAACCGGATTATCGTGGCAACTGAATGCACTAATCGTTAATCCACGCGAATGGATTTTTTCAAGATATTCTTTCCGCTTGTCTTCACTTGCGAGAAGTTCGTCGACATTACAATGCGCATCCCCAGGATTACCACCAGTTCCAATTTCAATCGCCTGCAAACCAGCGGCTTGTACATAATCGAGCATCTCTTCAAATGGTTTTTGTGAAAATAAAACTGCAAATACACCAAGTTTCAATTATCTATCCTCCATAGTTTTTATTAGCTCTATTTCAAACAATTTATTTCAATACTATTTTCAACCTTTATTCAATTCGTACGCATTTACATAGTCGTCGTTTTTAAATACATTCTATAAAAAAGTACAAATGATAAGTAGGCTATTAGTATTCCTGAAAAAAGTGGAATTAAAAATAGAAGAATATAGAAACTTACATATAAAATGATACTACTCCCGATAAAAACCACTACAGTCAATAACGGATTCCCTATTGTAACAAGCAATGCATTCTTAAATAGCGGCCACAATCTTAAATTGTAATGTGACACAACTGAAAAGAAATTCATCGAAAAAACAAATAAGAAAACTCCTATTATGAGTACTATATACAACCAGAGAGTGCTTCTATTAACAAAGTAATAATAATCCGCAATCAATACTGTCCAGGCAGCTGTTAAAATAAGTCCCCCAAGAAAACTTTTCTTGTAATTTTCTTTATAATAACCCCAATAAGATTTCAACAAAGGACTTATAGTTCCTTGCATAACCCATTGTCTTACTGATGCAAACATTGCTGTTGTTGCAGGGAAAAATAGTAATGGTATCAATAGAGCAATCAATACTACTAAGGCATAATAGCCTTCTTTTGGCTCTGTAAAAATCATTAGTATACTAGCTAAGATAATGGGTATATTAAAAATTATCCAAAGCATATTAATAATAGAGAACCTCATAATCCAATCACATAAACCGTGAAGAGATCCCATAAGACTAGTAGAGTTTTCCACATTATTCACCTCTGCCAATAAAATCATATATTTGTGTTCAAGGGCCTAATGAACAATACCACTCTACTAAGAACCCTCTTCAATTCTGTCTTGTTGCGATTATCTTTATTTTACCCTAATTACTTTCCGCATTTAGTTGAATAATTTTCTTTGTTGTACTCGAATCGAGTGCTGCTAAAATAACTTCTAACGACTTCTTGCCTTCTTCTCCATTAATTAAGGGCTCCGTGTTATGGATGATAGAATCGACGAAATGATCAATAACATGAGTATTTGTTTGACCGCCCACTTCATTTGTCTGAATTTTATCTAATTCATAATTTACCGTTTCTCCATTTACATACTGTATAATTAAAGAATAAACTGGATCATCCTCTAATCTTAATATTGCTTTTTCACCATAAATCACTGTAGAATTGTCTCCTCCTGCCACATAAGACCAGCTAGCAGTTAGGGTACCAATCACACCATCTGCCGTCTTCATTATACAAACGGCATTATCATCAATTGTTGTATTCTCTTTTGCATTTGTTTCTACAAACGCGCTTACTTCGGCAATTTCACCCAAAAGATACCGCATTAGATCTGATTTATGTACACCTAAATCTCCTAAAGCTCCAATAAATGCCTTTTCCTTATCAAAGAACCAGCTCGCCTTTCCATCAATACTCCACTTCTCTGGTCCCGGATGACCGAAAGTAGTTCGAAAACTATAAATTTTCCCGAGCTCTCCATTATCAATTAACTGTTTTGCCTTTTGATGCGACGAAACAAATCGCTGGTTGTGAGCAATCATTAATTTCTTATCATTTTTTTCAGCGGCTTTGATCATATTTTCGGCTTCCTCTTTAGATATCGCCATTGGCTTTTCACATAACACATGACATCCTGCATTTAAAGCGTCAATAGAAACTGTAGCATGTAAATAATTCGGTAGACAAACACTAATAGCATCTAGATCTTCGATAGCTAATAATTTCTTGTAATCAACAAATGCTTTTGCATTATATTTGGTAGCCATTTCATCTGCTCTTTCGGAAACGATATCACAAACTGCTATAATTTCTACTTTTGAGTTCGCCTCATATTCTAGTAAATGCCGTCTTCTTGCAATACTTCCACACCCAATTACTCCTATTTTTAATGTCCCCATAAATTTCAATCCCCCATATAATAATAAATTTTCTCAAAATAAATCAACAGCCATTATTCTTTTACTGCCCCTCCAGCTAATCCTGTAGTAACTTTCTCTTGGGAAAACAAGTAAACCAGAAGCACCGGAATACTAGCTAATGCCAATGCAGTCATTAATCCTGGAATATTAACAGAAAACTCTCCCTTGAAATTTTGTAGACCGAGTGGAAGCGTCATTTTTTCTGGTGTAGAAATTAACACAAGCGCAAAGACAAATTCATTCCACAAATGGATAAAATTATAAATTAGTACAGTCATTAATGCTGGAGAAACCATCGGTAAGATTACTCTCCAAAATATACTGAAGTGCGATGCCCCATCCAACTCCGCTGCCTCTTCTAATGACTTAGGAATATCCCGCATAAATTGGGTCAAGATGAAAACGGATATTGGTAAACTAAATGCTATATACGGTCCAAATAATGCCCATAGATTATCATATAACCCCATACTTTGGGTAAGTTTAAATATTGGTATCAATGTTGCATGAATCGGAAGCATCATTCCAGCGATAAAAAGTATATATACTAGACCACTCAATTTAAAGTTCATTCTACTTAAAGGATAACTCGCCATTGATGCAAATAACATAACGGCCAAAACAGATGTAACAGTTATTAGAACACTATTTGTAAAGTATTGAGTTAATCCCATTTCAAAGACAGTTTTGACGTTCTCAAAATTGAATGATGAAAACAAAGCAAATGGGGCCTCGTAAAATTCCGGTTGGCTCTTTAATGCCGTTGAAATCATATATACGAACGGATAAGCTGTAAATAGTAATAATAGTAAGGCAAATAGGTATAGTGGACCTCGCTTAAGTATAGCAATCATAGTAAATCACCTTTCTTTTTACGATAATAATCAAGATACTGAATGATTATTACTACAACTAAAGCAAGTCCAAACATTACAAAAGCAATAGCACTTGCATACCCCATGTTATAATTTATAAAAGCTTGCTTATACATGTAAGTGCCTAGTATCTCTGTACCATGGTTCGGGCCGCCACCCGTCATAATATAGAATAAATCAAATGACTTTAAGGAACCTACGATTGCTAAAATAGACGATGTTACGATTGTCGGTGCTAATAATGGCAACGTGATTTTAGCAAATTTTTGTAGATAATTTGCTCCATCAATGTCTGCCGCTTCATACATTTCCTCCGATATTCCAACTATTCCTGCTTTAAAAAGAATCATATAAAACGGTGAAAATTGCCATACGACTACCATCAACACTGAAAATATAGCAGTGTTCTTTTCGCTTAGCCAAGCGACATTTTCAAACCCAAATAGGTTTATTAACTGATTAATTGTCCCATTAATTGGATCGTACATTAATCGCCATAACATACCGACCGCAACTGTAGACATTAGAAAGGGGATGAAGTAAATACCATTAAAGAAACGAATCCCCCTAATAGGAGCGAAAAGCAACAACGCCATAACTAATCCTAATGGAATCTGAATAAAAACTGAAGCAATTACTACCCAACCATTATTTTTGAGTGACACCCAAAAAACATCATCGTTAAACATCCTAATGTAGTTATCCAGACCAATAAACATTTTATCACTTATGCCATTCCATTCAAAAAAACTATAGTTTAAAGTAGTTAAAATGGGATAAATAACATATAAAGAGTAAATGATTAACGCCGGCGCGATAAAAAGGCTAATCGTCATTGCTTTTTTAACCTTTTTATCAATTATTTTACTTCTTGATTTTATTCCCTTTGATTCAGAAGCAGTAAGTTCTGTCTCCACAATTTCCCTCCTCCTCTATTTAATGAAGATGGGGAGATGATGGACTCTCCCCCAGCTATCATTTATCCAACAATTCCACTGCTTTTTTCTCCATTTGTTTTGCAGCCTCTTCTGGTGTCATATCCAAACCAAAGATTGCTTGAGTAGTATCCTTATGTTTTTCTCCTAATTCAGGTGGTAAAGTTTGGTCATAAGGCATTTGGATGTGTGTAGCACTTTCCGTGATTTCAAAAAAACGTTTGACTAACTTATCTTCTGGTTCTATTCCAGCAACGGAACTCAAAGAGCCAGTACGTTTTACATATTCATGTGCTATTTTTTCAGTTGTAAGTGCTTTGAGTAATGCTACCGATAAGTCAGCAACTTCACTATCCTGCGAAACTGAAAAAACTGGGGATGCCGATCCACCAACTTGTGTTTGGTCACCTTTTCCTCCAGGTACTGTAGGGAAAAGGAAAAAGTCTAGCTTTTCTTCAAATTCTGGAGCTTCATCCTTAATATTATTTAGCAGTGATATTGTCATATCCATCATTGCTGCTTGTCCTGAATACAATAATTGTCGACCTTGTCCCTCATCATATGGAACACCGTTAAATCCTGGATTAAATGCGTTTCTTTTCACTAATTCTTGAATGTATTCTCCCGCTTGGACATATGCAGGATCATCAAAACCTTTACCTTCACGTTTAAACGCACTGTTAAACAAATCAGGACCGCCAATGCGAGCTGCAAAGTTCATTAAATAATATGCTCCAGGCCATTTAGTTTGATTTGTTAGAGCAATCGGAATAACATTATTTTCATTTAAAACATCAATAACTTTAAGCCATTCATCAAATGTCTTTGGTGCCTCTAATCCATATTTATCAAATATTTCTTTATTATAAAACACGACATCAATCGTTAGTCCTAGTGGCAGTCCATATAACTTATCATTATAAGTAGAATTATCTAAAGCTAGCTGATTAAAATGGCCTTCTTCTACATCTTCCGTAATATCTAGTACATTACCTTCATCTGCAAAGTTTTTTAACCATCCGCCACCCCAACTTTGGAATATGTCGGGTACCTCTCCACCGGACATTGCTACCGATAGCTTTTGTTTAAATGAATCATTAGGAATACGGGTTAACTTTACTTTAACTCCCGGATTATCTTCCTCAAATTGCTGTGCCACTTCTTCGAATATTTTACCCTTTTCACCTGGTTCAATATGCCAAAACTCAATTACTTTATCGTCATTAGCAGTCCCCTCTGGTGCAGACGAATCTTTACCTCCACATGCAACTAAAAACAACACTGAACTAGCTATTAACATGAATAATAATCTTTTCATAATAATGTCCCCCCATTATTTAAGTTTAGTATTTAAGAAATAGTTGCAAATTTTGTTTTTAAATAATCGATGCTAATTTTGACGCTTTCCAGTGGAGTACGTCTGCTTTGATCTTGTTCTATAACCCACCATTCTAAATTCGAATTACTTGCTTGCTTTAAAACCCCATCAATATCTACTCCGCCGGTGCCTAATTCAGCAAAAAACTGTTCACCGTCAGTGGTCATGTCTTTTAAGTGAATTAATGGAGTCCTATTTTGATAGCGTTCTATCCACTCGACTGGATTTTCCCCGGCTTTTGTTAACCAATAAATATCCAATTCTGTTTGAACCCATTTAGGGTTTGTTTCTTCCATTAATAATTCAAGTGGTCTTTTCCCATCTTCTAATTCAATTAATTCAAAATCATGATTATGGTATGAGAAAGTAATACCTTCATCAAAACACCTTTCCCCCACTTTGTTTAGGAATGGAATTAGATTATAGTAATCTTCTTTTCCCCGTCTTTCCGGTGGAAGATATGGACAAACAATATTTTTACTACCTATAATATGCTGATAGTTAATAATCTCCTCCAACTCTGTCTCTAATGTGGTAAGTGAAACATGGCTAGAAGCTGCTTTCAAACCAATATTATCCAATACCATTTTTAATTCTTCTGCGGCTAATCCCCCATAGCCAGCAAACTCTATTCCGTCGTACCCCATATCAGCCACCTTTTTTAAAGTTCCGATAAAGTCTTTTTCACTTTCATTACGTAATGAAAACATTTGAAGAGCAATTGGTATACTTTGCATTTGTCAGTTCCCCTTTTTATTAGATTTCAGTGCTACCATATAAAAGTTATTAGTTGATTTCAAAGCCTACATTTTTCTCACTTCCGGAATGTAATCGATTACATTAGGGTTTTAAAATTAGAACCGAATTATTGAACGGTTCTTCACCTTACATTTATTCTTTTATTGATTTAATTTCATAATCACCTCCCCAATATCATTGTATTTATATGAAAATTATTTCTTATAAAAAAAAACAACACAGCCATAATATATTCGCTTTGTCATCTAATTCATTCATTTAGATACTAATAAGATATGACTGACTTTATTAATACTAAATTTTCAATTTAATTATAAAACACACCTAAACGAATTTAGTTGAATTATCAATCTTTTTTAAGCGTAAAATTAAGTAGACTCACGAATGACAAGTTCATGGTCTAAAATAACATTCCCTACTTTTTTCCCTCTAATTTTTTGAATAATCATATTCGCTGATGCAATTCCCATTTTATACATTGGTTGTGAAATAGTAGTTAAAGTTGGATAAGTCATATTGGAAAAATCAATATTATCAAACCCGACTAACGCAATATCTTTTGGTACATTCAATCCATTAGAATTAATTTCTTTTAGAGCACCGATAGCTAGTACATCGGAATCAGCGAATATTGCAGTTGGCCTATCCGGGTGATTTAATAGTCTCCTCATTGCTTGCTGCCCATCTTGAAATCTTACACTTTCAACATTGTAGATCCAATCAGTGTTAATTGGTATATCAAATTCATTCAGAGCTTTAATATAACCTTCATACCGATCACGAGCATATAAATATTTATTATCTGAATTGATAAGTCCAATTCTCTTATGACCTATCTGAATTAAATACCTTACTGCTTGGTATGCAGCTAATTCACTATCAATAGTTACGTAGGAAATAGTTCCAAATTTATCATATTCACTACACTGCACAACTGGATACTTTTTAGCCAGCTCGGTCAGCCTCACCTTATCTACAGCTGGATCCATAGAAATAACCCCATCCGCTAAGCGATTCCTTACTAAATTAATATAAATCGATTCTCTTTTTGGATTGGAACCTGTTTCGCAAAGGAGAATGTTATAATCTTGTTCAATTGCAGTATCCTCAAGGCCTTTTATTATTTCAGTGTAGAATGGATTTGCAATACTAGGAATCAGCACAAGAATTAGCCTACTTTCTGACGTCCTCAAGTTACGCCCCAGCACACTAGGTTCATAATTTAGTTCATTAATTGCTTTTTCTACCTTAATTGCCGTTTCCTTCGCTACGACATTCTGATTGTTCAATACCCTTGAAACTGTCGCGACAGAAACCCCTGCTTTTCGAGCGACATCTTGAATGGTAGCCATATTAACAGCCTACTTTCGAAATCTATTTGCAATGTAATCGATTACATTCTGAATATTACTATTAATTAGCACTTTTGTCAACACTGTATTTTAAATTTTACACATTTTCAATTAACTGAGAACTAATCCTTAATATCGGAATTAAAAGTCACTCCATAAAGACTTATCGTAATGGACCCTATTTAAATTACTTTTATATTTCATTTTTCTCTTAGTTAAATTCTCCCACAAAAAATGCGCTAGGTAGATGCTGTCGTCAGCAAATTACCAAGCGCACCATATTAATTATTTCAAGTTCTAAACAAACTAAATGTCAATTTAAAGTTAGATAAACAGCTTTAAGTACGGCATAGCAAATTATTCCTAAGCTGGTTTTTAAAACTGTATTGCCTTTCCAGTTTCCGCAGATTCATAAATAGCATTCACGATTTTTTGAATGATAAGCCCTTGTTCTGGTGTACTTAATGGGGTCTTACCTCCCAAGCAGCATTCTACAAATTGATGGATTTCAAGCTGATGACCATTTACTTCTGGTAAATAAGCGGGAGTACTATCGATTAATGTGTTGTATTTCTCCTGATAAATTTTCAAAGGAAATATATCAGCTCCCCCTTTATTACCCATCAAGGTAACCTGCATCGTCTCATCTTTTTCGACATTTGCAGCAAAAGCAGCTTCCAATGTTAAAGTTGCCCCATTTTTAAATGTCACCATACCAACAGCCATATCTTCTACCGTATAGTTTTCATAGTCCCAATCACCAAATAGCCCCACTCCTTTTTTATGGCCTATTTGTTGATGTGTTTTCCCTAACACAACGTCAGGTTCTGGATAGCCCATCAGATAGAGAGCGGTATCTAGCATATGAACGCCAATATCGATCAATGGACCACCGCCTTGTAATTCCTTATTCGTAAATACACCCCACCCCGGAATTCCTCTCCTGCGAATAGCGTGAACGCGAGCGGCGTAAATATCGCCCATTTCTCCCGCATCAATAAACGATTTTGCGATTTCCACTTCAGGTCGATAGCGATAATGAAAACCGTATGTTAAAATTTTTCCCGAATCGCTTGCCGCTTTAACCATTAGTTGTGCTTCTTCCACAGTCATTGCCGGTGGTTTTTCACACAACACATGACAACCTGCCTCAAGCGCGGCAATCGTAGCTTCCGCATGAAATTTATTGGGCACGCAAACACTTACTGCATCTAATTCTACGTTCTCAAGCATTTCTTTATAAGAAGAAAAGACATGAGGAATCGTAAATAATTCTGCAACTTGTTGTGCACGTTCCACTATAACGTCAGCAATTGCCACTATTTCCACCTTGTACTCGCTGTTCAAATAACTAGGGACATGTACACCACTAGCAATTCCCCCAGCACCAATGATTCCAACTCTTAATACACTCATTCATACCACTCTTCTCATTTTTAAATTATCTACAATTTATTGGTGATCATTCGATACAGGTCTACTATATGAATACATGCATTAATTTGGCCGTAAAAAAGTCACGCCGCATGAATATCTAGCTCATACAGCGCAACTTTTTCTGTTTGTTATACCCACCACATATCGGCAGGCTGATCTTTAATAATTACTGATTTCAGATTCGTCACTGCGCGTGAAAATCCTTCATCAACCGACATTAACGGATCTTCATGTTCAATACTCACAACATAATCATAGCCATAGGTGCGTAAAGCACTCATCATATCAGACCATTCTTGGATACTATGCCCACAGCCGACAGACCTAAATGTCCATGCGCGTGTTTGAACATCTCCGTATGGTTGCATATCTGTCAAGCCATGCATGTTCACATTGTCCTGGTCAATAAATGTATCTTTGGCATGAAAATGATGAATGGCATTTTCTTTTCCTAAAATTTTAATCGCCGCGACCGGATCAATCCCTTGCCACCAAAGATGACTTGGATCTAAATTGGCTCCAATAGCTGGTGAGGTTGCTTCTCTTAATTTCAACAGGGTATAGGGTGTATGTACTGAAAACCCACCATGAAGCTCAATCCCTATTTTCACACCGTGATCTTCAGCAAATTTCCCTTGTTCTTTCCAGTATGGAATGAGTTTTTGTTCCCATTGCCACTTATAAATATCCGAGTACTCTGTTGGCCATGGAGATATCGGCCAGTTTGAATGCGTTGAGCCTTCATGGGAGCCTGGCGTTCCTGAAAATGTATTAACAACTGGCACATTTAATAACTGTGCCAGTTTAACCGTTTTCACGAATGTATCGTGGGCGTTTTGTGCGACTTGTTTATTTGGTGAAACCGGGTTACCATGACAGCTGAAGGCACTAATTGTTAGCCCGCGTGATTGGACTTTATCAAGATATTCCTTCCGTTTATCCTCACTTGCAAGGAGCTCATCTACATTACAATGGGCATCCCCTGGATAGCCGCCTGTGCCAATTTCAACAGACTCTACACCTGCTTTTTTCACGTGATCCAGCATGTCTTCAAATGATTTTTCTGCAAATAAAACAGCAAATACGCCTAGTTTCATGATTCGCACCTCCAATGGTTAGTTAAATTTTTGTGAATTGTTTTGTCTCCATTGATTCCAAAGCTGCCAGAATTACCTGTAATGATTTCATACCTTCTTCACCATTAATGAGTGGCTCAGTATCTTGCACAATCGAATCCACAAAATGTTCAATGATCTGCGTGGTTGTTTGACCACCTTCGGCATTAGATTGAATTCCACCCAATTCATAGTTAACAACTTCACCATTTTTATATTGCACAATTAACGAATAGTTTGGATCATCTTCTAAACGTAAAGTAGCATGTTCACCATAGATAATTGTGGAATTATCTTCTTTTGCCGTATAAGCCCAACTAGCTGCAAGTGTGCCAATCACACCGCTTTCAGACTTTAAAATACAAACAGCATTATCATCAACATCTGTATTTTCTTTTGCACTTGTTTCAATAAAGCCAGCTACCTCGACAAATTCTTCACCAAGTAAGTAGCGGAGCAAATCAGCTTTATGTACACCGAGATCCCCCATCGCTCCAATAAAAGCTTGCTCTTTATTGAAAAACCAACTATCCTTACCGTCAATACTCCACCCTTCAGGCCCGCCATGTCCAAATGCAGTTCTGAAGCTATAGATTTTACCTACTTCACCTTTCGCAATTAAGTCTCGTGCCTTAGCGTGCGATGGTACAAAACGTTGGTTATGCGCGATCATTAATTTTTTATTATTATTTTTCGCCGCTTCAATCATTTCTTCTGCTTCAGCTTTCGATGTTGCCATAGGCTTTTCACATAAGACATGACAACCCGCTTGTAAAGCAGCAATGGAAACGGGTGCATGTAAATAGTTTGGTAAACAAACACTCACTGCATCCGGTTTTTCCACTTCAAATAACTCTTCATAGCTCGTATACGCTTTTGCTCCGTATTGTTGCGCAATCTCTTGTGCTCTTTCTTCAATAATGTCACAGACAGCGACAATTTCTACTCCGGAATGGTTATTAAATTCTCCTAAATGTCTATATCTAGCAATGCTTCCGCATCCAATAACAGCAACTCGCAATTTCGACATTACCTCACTCCTCCAGTTGTTTTCACCCGTTGTGATTAGAAATATTTTCCAATGACTTAGCATTGCCATAGATTGGTGTTGGTGTATTCGAATTCAAAGCCCATTTCACCGCGTTACGAATAACCTGTTGCACATCTTTATTGTAATATGTAGGGTATGTTTCATGCCCTGGGCGGAAATAGAATATCTTCCCTTTGCCGCGCTTAAATGTGGCCCCACTTCTAAATATTTCTCCACCTTCAAACCAACTGACAAATACTAACTCATCAGGTGCTGGGATATCAAAGTGTTCCCCATACATCTCTTCTTTTTCAAGTTCGATATATTCCCCGATGCCTTCTGTAATTGGATGGCTCGGATCAACAACCCATAATCGTTCTTTCTCATCTGCTTCACGCCATTTAAGGTCACAAGTCGTCCCCATCAATGTCTTGAATATCTTAGAAAAATGAGCTGAATGCAAGACAATCAAGCCCATGCCTTCCAATACACGTTTCTTAACTCTTTCTACTACCTCATCTTGTACTTCATCATGCGCAAGATGCCCCCACCAAACGAGTACATCGGTATCATTCAAAACCTCTTGCGTTAAACCATGTTCTAGTTCATCTAGTGTCGCTGTTTTTACCTGGTTAGCGTCTTGTTGTAAAAAGCCAGCAATGGCTCCGTGAATTCCATCAGGGTAAATAGCTGCGACAACTGGATTTTTTTGTTCATGACGATTTTCATTCCATACGACGATTTTCATGAATAGTTCCTCCTTCAAAATAATCTGTTGCATGAATTCAAGCAACCGGTTGCATTTATGCTTGAAATTTCGTATTGTCCCTACTTACAGGGGTAAACACGAATTTCTTTCGACAATAACAGTTGGTATGATGACACTTTTTCTAAACATTTGCGGATCTTTCACCAGTTCGATTAGGCAGTTCGCAGATTCATAGCCCAATTGAAATATTTGTGTATCTACTGTTGTTAAGGGCGGATTGGCTACTTTCGATATAACTGAATTATTAAAGACAATCATACTCATATCGTCCGGTACTTTGATATTTTTTTCACTTAAAGCAGTCAACACAATTAATGCATTTAAGTCATCTGAGACAACTAATGCAGTAGGTGGCTCAGCCATACTCATTAATTCAGTGACAATTTGTTTGCCATGGTTAAGATCGAATTGTATATTCTTAATGAACCCCTCTGGAATATCCAAGTTCTTTCCTTTTACCGCTTGAATGAAACCATTTAATCTAGCTTCACTTACTTCAAACTGCTTATCTTCGCCAATAAATGCAATCTTTTCATGTCCAAGGCTTAGTAAAAAATCTGTCGCTTCTTTCGCTGCTTGAACGTTGTCATTATCTACAAACATGATCTTACCGGATTCAATTAGAGGTTTACCGATAACGACAAAAGGAATGCCAGATTCAATTAAATAAGGAACCACTTTATCATCTTTTTTTGAGTATAAGACAATCATGCCATCTACTCTTTTTCCACGTACCATTTTCACCGTATCAGTAAAGATTTCTTCCTCAGATTCCCCTGTAGTTAGACTGATACTGAAATCATGCTTACTGCACAAGGCACTGATTCCCCGAATGACTTCTGGAAAAAAGGAGTTATGCATAAATTCTGCCGTAGAGTTTTTCATAATAATACCGATTGTCTTTGTTGATTGTGTAGCAAGCATTTGCGCATTATAGTTTAAATGATAACCCATTTCATCCATAACTTTTTGGACTTTCCTCTTCGTTTTCTCACTAATGAGGGGGCTATCTGAAATTACACGTGAAACGGTAGATGGGGCTACATTTGCTTGAGCCGCAACATCTTTAATCGTTACTGACATAACCTTCATCCTTTTTACTTTTATTTAACGGCACCTTCGGATACCCCTTCGATAATTTGCTTTTGTGCGAAAAAGTAACCGATAATAACTGGAATCACGGCGATTGTTAACCCCGCTAATGCTAAATGCCATTGTTTTGTGTATTGCCCAAAGAAAAGGAACATTTTTATAGGGATTGTCGCACTTGATTCTGACAATATAAGAGACGGTAATAGGTAATCATTCCAAATCCAAATCACATTTAATATTCCTACTGTAACTGAAATAGGCTTTAGTAAAGGAAAAATAATCTTCCAAAACACTTGGAATCTATTTGCTCCATCGATAATTGCCGCCTCATCCATTGAATTGGATATTCCAGTCATTGCACCATGATATAAGAATATTGATAAACTAGAGCCAAATCCTAAGTACATAAAGATGAGACCTGGACGATTCAGCATATCCGCTTTTCCAAAAAGCGAAACAAGTGGAATCATAACTGATTGAAACGGAATTAACATCGCAGCAACAAAAACTAACAAGATAATGCCACTCAATTTACTTTTATTCCGTGCCAGTGCATATCCCGCCATAGATGAAAAGATAATAATAACCCCTACTCCTAAAACAGTAATTATTACGGAGTTAAAAAAAGATTTCATAAAATCCAAATCGACAAAGGCCTTTACAAAGTTATCCATAGTGGATTCATTTGGCAATCCTAGTACATCCGTGAAGATTTCCCTCTTTGTTTTAAACGCATTAACAATCATTAAGTAAAAAGGGGAGAGCCATAACAAAGCAAGCAATATACCGAAAAATTCTATTATATATAGATTACGTTGATTTTGCTTCATTACAAGTCCACCTCCCTTTTTTTATTATAGTAAACTTGTGTAACGGCAACGGTTGCAATAATCAGGAAGAAAATAACGGCTTGTGTTTGGGCATAGGCCATCTTATTTTCAGTGAAAGCTGCTTTAACAATACTCATTGCAACCATTTGTGTAGAGTTATATGGTCCGCCATCTGTCAAAGATAAGTTTTGATCATAGATTTGAAATGAACTAGACAGTGTTAAAAACATACTAACAGTAAATGCGGGTGCTACTAGTGGAAAAGTGATATTCCGAAAGCGTTGAAAGCTAGATGCGCCATCAATTTCTGCCGCTTCAAGTAAATCTTTTGGTATATTCTCCAAATATGCAATATAAATAATCATAATGTAGCCAGCCATTTGCCAAGACGTTAAAATGACTAATCCCCAAAAACCTGTCGCAGTCGTAGACAACCAACCTGTTAATGCCTCAATTCCAAGTAAATCTCCTAAACTTCCAAAAACACTGATGAAAACAAACTGCCAAATAAACCCTAAAATTAGTCCTCCAATTAAGTTTGGCATGAAAAAAACAGTTCTCATAAAACTACTTGTTTTCATATTTCGAGTTACCAGCAAAGCTAGACCTAACCCTAAAAAGTTTAGGAGTATTACCGAAGCGACTGCAAATTTAGTTGTAAACCACACGGATGCCCTGAATTCTTCATCTTTTAATAAAGTAATATAGTTTTTAAAACCAAGAAATTCAGTCGCTACCAAACCGTTCCAATTCGTGAATGAGTAGATGAAACCATAAATAAATGGAATAATAATGACAATACTTAAACTTAAAATTACCGGCATTAAAAATAACCAAAATGACAAATCACGATTACGCATTACTAGCACCCCCAATATGTAGTACAGCTAACAAAAGATCCAACAGATTTTTGTTAGCTGCATTTTGCTTGTGAATCAAGTTACTTTCGTTCTTCTTCCCATTTCGTTTGTGCTTGTTTAAGCATTTCGTCCCAAGCGATACCACCACTTAAATACTTTTGCATGCTAGCTCCGAGTACTCCCTCACTCCACCCAGTTGGAGAACCTTGGAATACCCATCCTTGAATAGTATTACCCTTGGAAGCATACTCATAAATTGTTTGAGAAAGTGGATCTGCTATTTTCGATGAATCATAATCTTTATATGCTGGAATGAATTTAAAGTCTTCTAAAACAGCAGTTTTACCCGTTTCAGATGTATACATCCAATTCAAGAAATCTTTACTCGCTTGAACTACTTTTTCATCGCTCTTACTATTTACAGCCCAATACATTGGCACACCGGCTGGAATATGCCCTTCAAGTCCTTCAACAGGAACTGGCATAATTCCGATATTGTTTTCAGCCAATTCTGGATCCATATCGTAAATAGAATTAAATACCCAGTTACCTTGTTGGATTATAGCCACTTTCTCTAAAGAAAATAGTTGTTCAACTTGCTGAGAATAATCTAAGCTGAGTACGGGTTGAACAGAATATTTATTCTCCAAATCGAGATGCCTTTTCAATTCATCGCCTTTTTCAAATGCGATTGTCTTAGCATTAAAAGCCTCCATAGCATCATTATTAAATTCTGGTGCAAAGAAGATGTTTGCTAGATGGTTACCAATAACCCATTTTTCTTTAGCTGCAAGTGCAAACACAGCATCAATACCTAGTTTTTCCTTTTGACTGTCCAATGATTGAACCGCATTCTCTAAATCTTTAAAAGTAATAATTTCATCAGGATTAATTCCGGCTTCTTTAAAGATCCTCTTATTATAAATTAAGCCATAACCTTCTTGATTAAACGGTAATCCCAGAACCTCATCGCCATCTCGCACAGTGTCTAGAGTTCCTTCAAGGGCAATTTTTGCTGCATCTGTATCAGATACATCCGCAAGATATTCTCTATACTCTGCAACAGACGATGGACCACCTACGTTAAAGATAGCTGGTTCTTCACCAGAAGAGAATGCTGTTTTTAAAGATGCACCATAATCATTTCCCCCACCGACAGTTTTAACATTAATTTTTACATTAGGATTTTCTTTTTCATATACTTTGACCAGATTTTCAAATTGTTCTTTAATTTCTACTTTAAATTGAAAGATATCTACTGTTACCTGATCCCCAGATGAATTGTCTTTTCCTTCACCTTCCGAAGCTGAGCATCCCACTAATGCAAGCATAGAAATTAACAGTACAGAAACTAAACCCATAAAATGCTTCTTATTTTTCAATATAATCTCCCCTTTTTTGTTTTCCTCAATGAAAGCGGTTGCATATTTTCATGCTTGTATCTATCACCTATCGATTTATCACCCCCAGACCGTTTATGAAACCGGTTGCATTGATTACGCATCTTTAGACTAACATTCAATTTCAAATTGCGCAACACAAATAATTGATTTATTAGTTTCTATTAAATTTTAGGTGATTTCAGTTTTTACTTTTTTCAGTTATTTTTAAATAATTTCTATAAAATGCGGAAAAGGACAAGAACGCAATAAGCGAGCCCGTTAAGAAGGGAAGGAAGAACCTGAAAACGTTTAGGCTTACATATAAGACTACACCACTACTAATTGCCACCGTGATAAATAACACTGGACTACCTATCGTTAGGAGAAGCGTATTTTTTAATCCAGTAAACAACTTCATATGATAATGGACTGTAACCGAAAAATGATTGATTGAAAAGACAAATAAAATAATACCCATGATCATAAAAAGAAACATCATAATACTATTATTATTGAAGAAGTAATAGACATCTACCGCCCAAATCATCCAAGCTATCGTTAAAATTAGACCACTTGATACACTTCTTTTATAATTTTCTTTATAGTATCGCCAATAGGACTTGAAAAGATGGCTACTATCTTCATCTTTAATGATCCAACCTCTTACCATCCCAAACATTGCAGTCGTTGCGGGGAAGAATAAAATTGGCATAAGGATGATTAAAGGAATCAATAAAAGGGGTAATTCTTCTATCTGTTCAATGAATAATAGATTTAAAAGTAAAAAAACAATAGGTATATTAAAGAGTATCCAAAACAGATTTATCAAAGAAAACTTCATTATCCATTCACTAATAGCATACAAGCCACCCATAAAACCTGCTTTGTTGTTCATACTTGTACCTCTCCTTTTTTCTAAATAGAATGTTATCATCGTGTACAAATAATAAAAAGAGAGTCAACCACTTAATGTGATTACTCTCACTCGTAAAAGAACAACAAGAGCTATCTTTCAAAACTTCGATCTTTACAAACCCGTATGGTGTAAACCTTTAGTCTTTGCTAGGCAAATGCAATGACGCAGCCCCTAATAATCCCGCTTTATTTCCGAGCGACGCTTTCAATATCTCCACATTAGAAAAACTTTTCAACATTAAATCCTTTGCTTTGTTAGTCACCATTGCTATTAATCTTTCTTGCTCCATCACGCCACCGCCTATAATAATCGCTGGAGGATTAAAGATATGCGTTAATGAAACAAGGCCATATGCGACTTCAAGTACCCAGTCATTAAGCACCTTCTCAAGTGATACATCGCCTTGTTCCAAGCCTTCAAAAATCATTCGACCATTGCTATATTTGATATCGATCTCCAATGCTTTTTTCACTAAGGCGGTAGTCGATCCATACATCTCGTAACATCCTACACAGCCACAATTACACCGCTTGCCCCCAGGATGCAAAATCAGGTGACCAAATTCGCCGGCACCTCCATTAAGCCCTTTATAAACAGTGGAATCCATTACAATTGCGCCGCCTATACCAGTTCCGTAAGTTAAGCATAAGAAATCGTTAAAGTTCTTACCAGCCCCAAAATGTTTCTCTCCTAAAGCGGCCGCATTCACATCGTTTTCAACCTTCACAGGAACTCCGAACTTAGCTTCAAAAATAGCTTTTATTTTCATACCTGTATAATTTGGAAAGTTTTCATTCGCGTAAATGATAGAGCCCTCTTCGCTATTTACTTGACTAGCTGTACTAATACCAATGGCATCAAACTCTGTATAAGTCTCTATAATTTTCTCGATTATATTATCAACTAAGTATTGTCCACCCTTTTCAGCTTCAGAATCAAATTCTTTAAATGCAGAAGCATTCCCTTTTTCATCAGCCATGCACATCTTAATAGATGTTCCACCAATATCTACCGCTAGTATTTTCATAAGTTCCATCCCTACATTTCTTATTTTTTATGTACTAAACTAGTTGAACTTGTCTGCGAATTAACTGTAGCACAAGTTTTTAATTCTATCCACCCACATATGAGACATATCAATATGTGTTTCAGGTTGCAGGTTTAATCCAGTGTAATAAAATGTGCTTTCTGAATGGCTTGTCGCGGGAGGCGTCCTTTAAGCTTTGAAACAGTTTCATCCGAATCATAAATGCAAAAAGTCCCGGTTCAAATGGTAAATTCATTCGAACCGGAATACCTATTGGTTATATGAAAAATCTATTTCCTTTTAGACACCCTACCTAACAAAAATGCCCCTACCGACAGCCCAATAACCTTATTCGTTTTCTTATTAAACACTTGTTTCACAACAAGATTTAAATTCTGTGGCCTTTCCGCAAGACGTCTCATAAAATAGCCATACCAGTCACTACCAAAAGGAACATATGTACAGAAGTTATAGCCTTCATTCGCCAATTGAAGCTGCATATCCACTCTGAACCCGTATAACATTTGGAATTCGAACTTGTCATTTGAAATATTGTTCTTTTCCACAAACTTTTTCACATGATTAATGACTACATGGTCATGTGTTGCAATTGATGTGAATTTCCCATTTAACAAATGCCATTCAATGAGTTTGATATAGTTTTCATCAATAACTTTCTTATCTTGATACGCGTATTCTTCAGACTCTTTATACGCACCTTTCACGATCCGTAAGCGGTAGTTTTTATATTTTTTAATGTCATCTACTGCACGGAAGAAATAAGCTTGGATTACTGTTCCTATATTAATATAGTCTTCAGATAGCGTTTCTAATAAATCAAACGATGCTTGTAGACGATTGTGATCCTCCATGTCGAAGTTGATGAAAATACCATAATCGCTCGCTTTACTTACGATTTCTGTTAAGTTATTCAAGCAGAAATCATAGTCGATATCCAATCCAAGTTGAGATGGCTTTAATGAAATATGTGCATCCACTTTATGTGTATGGATTGCTTCGATTACCTCAAGAATCTGTTCTTTCGCTTCCATTGCTTCCTCTTTTTGAAAAACGAATTCGCCTAAATTATCGACCGTACAAGTAATACCTTGCGCATTCAGTTCCTTTATACTTTCAATCGTTTCTGCAACATTCGTCCCTGCGACGACGTGTTGTGCCCCTAATTTCAAACCGTATTTTTTTGCTGCAGTATTTAGTAGTTGGTTTTGGGATAACCCAATAAATAAATCTTTTAATATAGCCATTCTTCATACCCCTCACACTATATTTAATGTTATTCACTTTGAACATTTTTTGGACATTAACTTCGTCCTGAGTTTAGGTTTTTGAGCAAAAATCCGCCATTGAACTTGTTCGGTTCATAGGAGATGATAAATGCTTTAGGCGCTAATGAAAGGACGAGTTTTCTTAATTTCTGTTCGTAATTTCGTTTCGCTAACACTTTCATAACGAGTCGTTTACCGTCTTTACCGTCTGCCACCCAAGATGTAACGCCATACCCTTGTTCACGGATTTTCATGGGTATTTCAATCTCAAGTGAATCAACAACGACGTCAAAGACGATATAACCGAGTGCCAAGCGTTCTTCAATCTTACTTCCGAGGAAGACACCCATTCCCCAGCCAACACAATACGCTGCGATATTGATAGGGTTGTCTAAATTGTCCAGGACAATTGTTAAACCCATCAGGTAAACAAACACTTCGCCCATCGAAAGAATCGATGCCGCCGTACGGTATCCTTTTATAACAAGAATGACGCGTAACGTGAATAAGGATACATATACGATATTAATGGCAATGATGATAAATAGTATAGCTGTCATGGGATCCCCCTAAGGTCTTTACCTCATTCATTTTTTTAAGAAGTAACTATTCAATCGATTTAAAATCCCTTGTACTTGATAGGAAAAACGTATCCAATTATCTCCCATAGATTTTTATAACGAAACCCTTCTCTTTTGATCATACTTGCGATTGAAATCAACCTTATTTATCTAATTCAATTAAATAATCATGAATTCTAAAAGTGTGAATCATACTCATAATATGGCTCATAGAAATACGTGTAAAAATAGTACTTTTAATGTTAGCCCATTAAAAACTCCTTGTGACAAACAGGCTTCCAAGGAAAGGAACTCTATCTGTACAAGGAGAACTATTGATTACACAAAATCCCTAGGAACTTCTATTTTCCATGTTTTATTGAATACTTTCGTCTCGCCTTCATAAGCAATCAGTTCATTGGTGACATAGAAATGCTGATCGTCTGCCGTCATGATACTGGTACTCTCCAGGCTCGTTTGCCACTCCCCGCGTCCTACAGTCAGCGTCCAATCACATTGAACTTTGGCAGACTGTGGATCCTCTTCTGCAATGGAATAGACGTTGCGGTTTGTACTGCCATATTCAATTCCGTTACTAGGAAGCATTCTTGCTCCTTCATCAGAAAAGTCATCAAGCGTCCAAACATCTGTTATTGTATTATGCCGGATTTCTCTTGTCCGGTTTGCTTCGCGTAGAATAACACGCTCCATTACAGCTGCAGTTTCCGGGTGTTCGAACGGTGGTAATTCTCCATCTATAGCCTTAGGTTCTCTGATAGGCAACGCCAAAAATGTCTTTTCATTTGCAAAGACTGTCAATGTGACTGGCTCAGGTGATGGCCAAGCGTGAGGCCAGTATGTTGGCGATACCGCTAATTGCCAACAATGACCTGCCGGTAAATTGTGTCCGATTGCATTCATACGAACCGTTACCGTGTACTTTTCACCTGGCTCCAGGTGTTCAGGATGTTCATGGCTGTTACGGTGTGTCAAATTCAATACGCCCCAAGTTACGCGTGTCGAAGAACCGTCTGGTGCAACGTCATTCAGGCGAACTGCGAGTAATGCATTCGGCTGATCAGATGCTACTTCAACTGTAAACTCAGGGAAACCTAGAATATCAACCGCCTCATTTACTGGGTCAGATGTAAAGACTACAGAAAGGCCATTTTCAATTCGCTGATCTGCAGGAAGGTCTCCTGGCTGTCCGAATGGGCAGAAAACACCGGAATAGAGTCCATGATGCTGAACACTTGAAACAGTGATTGCTTGTTCCGCAACCGGTTTATCAGAAAGCTGTTGTTTGTTCAGATAATAGGCTTTTTGTTCTTGCTCCTCGGGTGACCACTCATTTTCAGCAACCCAATGACCTGGTCGAATTGCGTAATCCGTTTTAGGCGGTACGCTATCTTGTACCCACGCACGTAGCATCGGTTCTTCCATGATTCCTGTGTCAACGCCTTTTAACCAGTGATCCCACCAACGAATACATTCTTGTAAAAAGCCGATTTGTGGTCCAGGAACCGCTACTTCTGGATATTCATGCGCCCAAGGGCCGATCAACCCTTTTCGTGGACCTTTCAGTCCTTCAAGTAAACGGGGGATTGCATTGGTATAACCATCAGCCCACCCCCCTACTGCATAGACAGGGATGTCGATATCGTCATAGTTTTCACAGACGGAACCATGTTTCCAATATTCGTCTCGACGCTGGTGTCTCATCCATTCTTCTACGAATGGCGGTGTTTTTTCTAAACGTTCCAACCAGCTTTTTCTCCATGCATCCCCTACAACTGCGGGATCTGCAGGTCGCGCATTGTAGGCAAGCATTGTAGAGCCCCACCAAAGCATGTCCGACGCAAGAAGTGCACCGCCTTTATAGTGAACATCATCAGCGTAACGATCATCTGTCGAACAAAGTGTAATGATTGTTTTCAGCGCGGGATGACGACGTGCCGCCATCTGCAGGCCGTTAAAACCGCCCCACGATTTCCCAATCATACCCACTCCGCCTGTAAACCATGGCTGCTTTTCAATCCATGATAGTACTTCCAGTCCATCGTCCTGCTCCTGTTTTAAATATTCGTCATATAAAATTCCATCTGAATCGCCACATCCACGCATGTCCACGCGAATGCTTGCATAGCCGTGACCCGCAAAGTACGGGTGACGAATCGAATCCCTTAACGCTGTAAAATCGTTTTTACGATAAGGGAGGTATTCTAAAATAGCTGGAACCGGATTTTGTTCTGCGTCTAAAGGTAACCAGATGCGTGCCGATAGACGTGTCCCGTCCGATAACGGAATCCAAACATGTTCAATTTCCTTAACCTCTCTCGGAAATTTTGTTTTAATCGACCGGTTCGATTCACGTACATTGAAAACCATGTAATTACCTCCAAGTAATAATTTGAAAACCTAGCGTGCAAATGAAGCTCTTCTTAGTTGAACTAGATTTATTTAGTTGGAAAATCCTGCTTTAACCATTTGAAGAACGAAATGATTAACAATAAATAAATAACAAATATCGGTACGGATACAATGACGGCAGAAGTTTGAATGACACGTAATCCTCCTACAAGTAGTAAGGTTACCGACAGCACTGCAAGGATTGCACCCCATACCATACGATGCCATCTTGCAGGTTCTTGTCCATCCTTTATTTCCTTCGTCGCAATTGCCGCAAGGATATAGGTCGCAGAATCAAGTGAGGTGGAAAGGAAAATTACTGCCAACACCACAAAGAATGGTAACACAATGTAGCTGAGTGGCAATGACTTCAAGATTTCAACAACTGCCGCTGGACCTCCGCTATCAGATAGAATATCTTTTACCGGAAGAATGTTATCTAATTGTAAATTCATCGTGTATCCGCCGAAAACCGCAAAGTAAGTCCACCCGCCGATTGATCCCCATAACAGCATATGTGTAATAAGTTGGCGAATCGTGCGTCCTTTGGAAATTCGTGCAACAAACAAGCCCATGAATGGAGCCGTGGCAGCAAACCAAGCCCAATAGAAGACTGTCCAAGCCTGTGGGAATCCACCTTTGCTAATTGGATCTGTATAAAAGCTCATCATCGAAAAGTTTTGAATCATCATGCCGAAACTGTTGGTAAAATACGTCAAGATGAACAAAGTCGGTCCTGCAATGAAGACGAAAACCGCAAGTGCCAATGCAAGGAAGACGTTTATGTCACTCAATCGTTTAATTCCTTTATGCAGTCCCATATAAGCACTGGCAGAGTAGATGATTGTAATACTGATCACTATAATGGTGTCGAGCATCAATGATTTATCGAGCCCAAAAATGCTAGCGACAACTGCCGAAACCATTGGAACACCAAGTCCAAGTGATGTACCAAGACCTCCGACCAAACTCCAAATTACCAGCACATCAATTAATTTTGCAATCTTGCCGTCTGCATATTTTCCGAGAACCCCACTAAGTGCAGTGCTCATTTTTAACGAAGGACGTTTTCGAACAAAATACGAGTAAGCTATGACAACTGTCGGGAACGCATAAAGTGCCCATGCTGATATTCCCCAATGGAATAAGCCATACGTCAATGCCCACTCTGCCGCTTCACTACTCTCAGGCTCAATTCCGAAAGGTGGTCCCATGAAATAATAAATCGGTTCCAACATCGACCAATACATAATACTTGTCCCCATGCCTGCTGTGAACAACATTGTCCCCCAGCTGAATGTGGAGAATTCGGGCTTGCCTTCACCCAATTTGATTTTCCCAAAACGGCTAAATGCTAAATAAATCAGTAGTATAAATAATCCGATTGTTAAAAACTGAAATGCCCAGTCCATTTTATAGGTAATGGAAGTCATTAACTTATCTAAATACGGTTCCGCTGTTCCTCGGTTTAACACTAATAACACAGTTGCCGCAAAAATAACGACGATTGATGTCCAGAATACAAATGGATCAATTCGAACTTTCCCCATACTTCCAATCCCCTTTTTCTAATTCAATTTGTTAAAATCCATGATTTATAGCTACTTCTTTTAAGTGGTAACGCTTTCAGTAAAGAAAAAAATTGGTAATCATTCACCAGTTCTTCTCTCATCCATAAATCATACTTTTCTGTTCACAGATAATTTCAATCAGTTCGGGTTTCTACCCTTCAGTCGATTGCTAATTGAACTTACCGAGTATTTAAGGGGAATCCTATTTCCATATAATTTCCTTGCCACCGCCAATCCCTGATATGTAGATAAAACTGCTTGTTCTTGAAGGATAAACATGTACTTATATCCAGGCGTATTTTTAAACCAGACTAGTAAAACTAATCATGATTATTTATTTATATTGATTATATTAGCACATCGGAAAACATAGAACAATCTAAATATCGTCTTTTTTTTTAGTAGATAATGTATACTAGGCATACTCATGTAAAAAAAGTTGACAATATGTAGATTATAGGAGTGTTTATAGATGGGGAATAAGAAGATTCAAAGAAGCCGGATGTGGAAATATTTTGTTGATGCGACAGCGGAAATAATTGAAGAAGAAGGGATTGAAAATGTCACAATCCGAAAAGTAGCCGATCGGGCGGGCTATAACAGTGCAACGATTTACAATTATTTTACGGAGATTTCACATTTGATATTTTTCGCTTCCATGAAGTTCCTTAAAACGTATACGGATGACGTGGGAAGCGCTATTGAAAAAGGGAGAAATCCATTGGAAAAATACATACTCTCTTGGGAATGTTTTTGTAAGCACTCCTTTCAACAGCCGCAAATCTTTCATGCCGTATTTATAATGGATTTAGGTAATCATCCTGAAAAGCTCTTGGCAGATTACTACGAGATTTACCCTAGTGATCTGATTAATTTTCCAGAAGAACTAAAAGTCATTTTATTTGAACGGAGTGTGTCAAAAAGGGGTCGGTCCATTTTGGAAATTGCTGCAAATGAGGGTTTCATCGATAATGCTGACATTGATAAGGTCAACGAAATGACGATTCTAATTTGGCAAGGTATGCTCACTAACTTATTAAATAACCGAACGACCCATGAAGTCGAAAAGGCTTCGAAAATCACGATGGACTATATAACGGAGATTATTCTAAATTCAAGTAAGTAGATGTACTACTCATTCACTTCTAAAGAAAAAAGAACCTACCTTTTTTAAGCCGTCGCAATACTTTGTCATACGTACTGAATTAATAAATACCCAGAGACACACATCGGCTACCACTCGACTTACAAACACTCGTTCTTTTTACTCCATATAATACATGGCTTAGGGTAGACTTTTGTATTTGTAATTATGCCAATAAAGCTGGGATATTGTACTGGGTAGATTCATTATTATAAAACGAATTAAAGATTTCAATAAAAAGTGTGCTGCATGAGTTAGTAATTCATACAGCACACTTTGTTTTTTTTACACTCACCATTTAGCGATGCCGCAGGTAAATCCTCCTCCGCTCACTTAAATATAGTGAATTTAGCCAATATACTCTTTTTCCCCTAACTTCATAACTTTTTCGAAAAAACTATCTTAATTTGTTTTGAAATCAACTCTAACCCAAGTGTCTGATCCTATCCACTCACATATGACCAATTTCAGAGGTCGTGTATCTAGCATTTCTTCAAATAGTTTGCACAATTAAAAACGGGAGATTTCCTCAAGCAAAGGAGTCTCCCGTTTTAACTTTGATATCTATGTATGTGCAAGATATGCATACCTAATTTTGACTAAGCAAAGATGCCGTAGCGAATTTAAGAGGATTCTTAATTCCAACATATCTATAATCATTTCAAATGGTCATAACAAATAAATTCCCCGCCACTTCTTCCGTTCTTTTTCATTCAATTGTGCTTCGAGCGTTTCATCCCATTGTTCAGACAGCGTATTCCACACCCTTGCATAGAGTAAATCCTCTGCCTCGTTATACAGATGAAATTCAATACACGGAACCAAGTCGACTTGATTGTCAGAAGCAGTTACAATTTCGGACACAACAATCTGAACGTTTCCTTCACCTGATTCTATGCCCATCGTCTTAAGCGCATCAATTAGAATCGAATCCTCCAGCGTCGCTACAGTCCAATCATCCAATTCGCTTTTAAAACGATAAAGTTCCATCTCTTCATACGCAATATTCTTAATTTCTCCATACAAAAAAGATTCATGGTACGGACTGAAAAGCGCCTGCCTTGAGCCTATTTCTGGTTCATGTACAAAAATACCTGTTTTAAACTGCCGGACCCCAACTTCTGTTAAAGAGTAAAACCCTTCTCTTTTTTCGATTACACCAGTTCTCGACATTTTATCAATCAAATCATTGATAAAGAGCTGTTCGACGAGAAGAATGTCACTCAACTCTTCAGCAGTTGCAATATCGGCTTTTCCAAATGCAATCAACATCATTTTCATAAGAATATCCACTTTCGTTCGCATAACGGTCTGGTATACAATCTCGATTGAATTAACAGGTAAACTCCATGACAGAGAGCCCATTATTTTCACATTAAAATCCTGTTGCAGTTCTTTCGTTAACCTTCCTTTTAAGTCATTCAAAACAGGGACCTCCCTACAAATCACGATTTAACAGCACCTTCAAGATTTCTAAATCCGTTTTTCAACTTGATGCTTTCTAAAAGACGGCCATACATTTCCCTGGAACTTGGATGTTTTGTTCTCATCGTGAACATACCCGAACTCCCCACGATTATGAGCAACTCACGTGCACGCGACAAAGCAACATTTAGACGTCTGTAGTCCCTCGCAAATCCGATGTCTCCCCCCTTATCTTGGTGATTCCGAACGAAACTTAAAATAATGATGTCCATTTCCATGCCTTGAAACTTGTCTACTGATCCCGTTCTGCAATGTAAATGCTGCGGGATTAGTTCTTGCTGAATCAACCGATCTACCCTTTTTACCTGTTCACCATAGAAGCTTATTACACCAACACTTTTTTTGTCTTCTTGCTTCATTCTTCCAGCATTCTTCGCATTTTCAGTTGCCTTATCTAAATCCATCAAGAGGTTTTTAATCATCGTCAATTCAGCTTGATTAAAGCGACTTGTTCCCCCTTTAACCTTCTCCTCGAAATACTTCGGTTCATTCGGCATGTCAAACCAGAGAAGATGATCATTTCGTTGCACATAGCGGGATTCAATCAAATGATCACGAACAGAATCAGAGTCCGTTAAACCACACTGAAGACCATAATTTCCTTCTTTGTAAAAAGGCGTAATTGTTTCCATGATGCTTTCATGCATCCGGTACTGGATGGCGAGCATCGTTTTGTTTTGCTTCGGCAATGTTCTAAAAAGACGTTCAAATAGTGATTCTTTCAACAGTTTTTCTAGTTCATTTTTTTCTTCATTATTGTCACTTTCCTCAAGCAATTCCTCTAATGTATCTTGCCCCATAAGTGGCGGTAACTGATGATGATCCCCAACTAAAATAATCTTTTTCCCTTTTAACATTGGCAGTAACAATTCGGGAGGTGTTGCTTTAGAAACCTCATCGATAATGACCACATCGAATGTCGGATACTCCTCCATGAAATCACGTCTCGCAGACGCGACACAAGTTGTCCCAATGACATTCGCATGTTGCACATACATTTTCCGAATTTCGTCAAGATCATATTCATTCGCTTCTGTGAGTAGTGTCCTCCATTCTTGTTGGAGTGAATGGCTGATAGGTAAACGCTCTTTATCTATTTTAAGTTTCTTCATACTTTTCGATAAAGCCATGATAGAAGCTTGCGCTTGTTGACGCTGTTCTTCGGGATTCTGGTCCAATAATTCCACCAGGGGCACTAGTAGTCTTTCATGTTTAAGACGCTCTTCATTTACCAATTCAAGTTCATCGCTAATGGCTTGAAGTGTAGCTCTATTGTTCTGCAATTTTTGAGCATTAACGTCGACATCGCTTTTTTTGGTTTCCAGCTCATAGGTATATTGATTAAGCGATGCCTTCTTATCTATATAATCGGAATAGACTTGTTCTTTTTGCTGCAATTGTATTTTCACTTCACTGAGTGATACTGTTACATCGACAGTTTCTACCTCTTTTTGTAATTTTTCAGCTGTTCGCCGGAGGTCATTTAGCGTTATTTGGTGACTTTCTGCATTGCGCTGTATTGCGCTTCTTTCCTGTTCTATTTCTGTTATGAATTGATGAGTGTGATCGATTATTTCTGTCTTAATATCTGCAAACATTTTTTTGGCATCCAACCTGATTTGATTTTGTTTTTCTAAGTTTCCGCGCTGTGTCTGCACATAATTCTTTCTTTCACGTAACATTTCCAAAGCAATGGCTATTTTATCGAGATTGTCATATTTTTGAGCCGAATAATTTCTCGTTTCAAGACTACTTTTAGTCGAAGGATCAATTAAAAACTTACCAACACGATTAATAAGCCCATGAATATCTTTTACTGAACTATATTTTTGATTTGCAGTTCTTTTAACTGCATTTGGTAGGAAACCATGGTCTTTCAACAAACGCTCTATCATCTCAATAGCGGCTAATAGTCGATTTTGTAGTTCTTGCCAATCACTGCATTCGTCGCTAGACGTGTCTGATTTAATTGAATCAATCACCTTATTTAGTTCGGTCATTTTCCAATTCATATTAAATGTCGGCACAATTCCGAAAAATTCTAACCGATTTTTTAATAAATCAATTTTGGTTATTGAATCTAGCTGTTTCACAAACACATGAATCGTATCGATTTTATTACTTTTTAATTCAAGTTCTTTACCTATAATTGCGATAGCATTTTCTGTCTCGTCAATCATTTGTATTGTTTGACGATAGCTTATGTAATGACGTATTTTCTCTATTTGAGGTTCTAATTTCTCCATCTGATCTATGGTCTCTGGACTTATGTTTTCTATTTGTATGATTTGTTCAAGTCGATTGATTTCCACGATTAAGGCATCGGCTAGTTGGTTCAACACAGCCTCTTTTTCTACTAGTTCCTCGCGTTCTTTTTTATAAATCACTGCTTTTTTACCGAGCTTCACGATTTCACTAACAAGGATAAGATGTTGCGCTTCAGCCTCTTTTTTTTGCTTTACCTTTTCATCTATTGACAGCAATTCAAGTTGAAGTTTTTCCAATCGTACTTTACAACTAGCTAGATCATCTTTGAGTTGCTGCTCTTTAATCGAATTTGACTGAAGTTGATTATTCACAGCTTCTAACGTTTCGTTTTTCCAGTTCAATGCTACATTTTCTTCAATAAACTTTTTTCCTTCTTCTTCAATGCTATCTGTTCGACCATACCGTAATATTCGAATATCTTGATGGGCTAACAATCTTCCGAGTGCATTGTCCACTGCTAGATTTGCTTGTGAGGCGACAAGCGTACGCAACCCTGCCTTGACATTTTGATGACATATCTCAGAGATAACCGTCGTCTTTCCAGTCCCTGGAGGACCCTGAATCACGTACAGATCATTTGATGTCATTGCGCCAGTTACAGCTTCTTGTTGGTATTCATTTAACTCGTTATGAAAAACAAGTTCTTGCTGTTTTTTCGAAATGCGTACAACGGGCCGCTCCTCAAAAAGAACCTTTTCTAAGTTCGCATTGGCTGCAAGGCCATCTTGAAGATCTTTAAAACCTTTCCTAAGTCTTTTTACTTGGCTAAGTTCGGCAAAGTTACTGAACACGACTTCCTTAAAAGATTTAGGCTGCCATTCATTTCGCCTAGCCAGCTCTTTATAATTCCGACTCAATTCGATTTCAATAACTTTCTTAGACCTATCTGTATTTATAACGCTACCAATGTCATTCGGTAGCCCTTTCATCTTGGCACTAAACCCTTTAACTGTATTCCATTCATTTCCTTTTATTCCACTACAAACAATACTTAATTTACTGAAATCTTCATTAAAACTGGCCATTGAAAAAGCCGCTGTCAAATCTGCGACATCCGCATTGCTTTCTTGTATACGTAAATAACCTTCCCAGCTGGCAATTCTCTTCTTTACATACTCAGAGCGTTCTTGTGCAATTGGCAATTCCCGGATGCTTGTGTACAACCCGATTGGCATCGCGACGCCAGTGCTACGGCCCACAAGAAACTTTAACCGTACAGGAAGACGTCTATTCGTCTGTACGGGCTCTCTGCGTCCCCTTACGTGAAAACCTGTTGCTAGAAAACCATCATTTTGATAAACACATTCCATTACGGCTATTCTATTGTCTAAACGTTTAGCTAAGACTTCATTCGAGCCATTATCGAAGAACAGCGAAAACGACATATTGCCTTGTTTATTAGTTGGGCGCTTTTCAATATGTACATCGAAGGCAACCTGCATCGAAAAAAAGGCGTGCTCATCTTTTGACCATTTCATGAGTTCTTTGCGTGCGTTAGCCGTAATTTCAAGCCCACATCGCACCGTCTCATTTATGGTTGTTTTATGTCCCATTAAGCATGCCTTCCTTTCGTAAATAGGTTCTATTAAATAAGTATGACACTGTATTCAGGAAAAATGTATACAAACAATCAATTGGTCCAAATACTAATAAGGGCTGACAATTATCCTAATTTAAAGGGACCGCATATCTAGCCCTATATTCGGACAATCAAAAACTGATTGCTCCATATTCGGAGACAATCAGTCATAGGTTTTTCAATCTTATAATGAATACATGGATATTGCACCTAAAAGCTCTTGAATGCGTTCAACATTTGTATTTTGTGTTCCATCTCTAATTCCTTTGTTAAACAGTAGCTTCTATTATAATTCTTACCATATCTCCTTGAGTTAATTCGGAAATATAGGCTTCAACTAGAAAATAATCATTCTGCCTTGTAGGCTCTCTACTAAACGAATTACTATTCTTATCGAATGACGATATTCGATAAGAATAGTAATTCTTTAGTCGATTTTTCGAATTCCAAAGTCAGTTTTCCATCATTGACGTTATAAGATGATGAAACGATTTCTATACTAGGCTGATTCACAATGTTCTCAGCAATCACTTTGTTGCCGAGGTTCAACATGGCCGCGACAATTACAAACAATATCCCCGTGGCAATTAATACTTTTTTCTCTGATAATTTCATTAGTCACTCCTAAATGAACTTTTATTTACAAAATATTATTTTACACCTTTTTTTGTATAAGTAAAGCCCTTTTTATGGTACTATACTTAAATAGTATTGAAAAGGTACTTTATTTCACTTATTTCCGTGTTCTTTGGACAACTAGTTTTGATCCAACTAATGCAAATAATACACAGGAGATGTCCACATGCAGCAAATTAACGCTAAACCCACTGTTCTTAATAAGTTCATATTACTTATTTCGTCGTCATTAAAGGGATTTTCGCAAGTTATTCTAGTTGATAATGCTTTTTCAGGATTTCTCATTCTAATTGGCATCACACTTTATTCTCCATTCCTTGGCCTAATGGCTTTTCTTTCCTCTTTAGTCGGAACGATTACCGCACAATATTTTGATGGAGATCGTTCACTAATTCACGCTGGGATTTACAGTTTCAATTCTGTTTTAAGTGGAATGGCCGTCATTCTTTTTTTAACGGGGAATAATCGCTGGCTGATTGCTTTGATTGCCGCCGCTATTGCCGCTTTAGTAATGGCTGTTCTAACGAAAAGGATTGTTAAATGGGGAATTCCTATACTAACGGTGCCATTCGTCTTTATTACGTGGATTGGGCTACTTGTTACTTACCGGACCGATGTCCTTCATATGGATCCAGGTTTTGTTATAAG
This sequence comes from uncultured Sporosarcina sp., assembly GCA_964632025.1. Lineage (GTDB taxonomy): Bacteria > Bacillota > Bacilli > Bacillales_A > Planococcaceae > Sporosarcina. The sequence continues at coordinate 34,113 of CAZWAW010000001.1, read as the reverse complement.
CTCCCCCGCACGCTGGAATTTGCAAACAGAGGGGACACCGACTTTAATTGTTGGATTGATAAAAGGTATCGGCGAAGTCTTCATCATTGACTCTCTTTTGACAGGGGCTCTCATCCTTACCGGGCTTTTCTTAGCGGGATGGCGATTCGGGGTTTATGCAATTATTGGTACCTTTGTATCTTGGCTAACTGCCTATTTTATGGGTGTAGATGCACAATCTTTGAATTTAGGTTTGTATAATTACAACGCCGTTTTGACCATCATAGCCGTCAGTCTCGTATTTGATAATAAACCCGAAAAAACTCCACTGACTGGGATAGTAGCTGCCACCTTGACAGTTCCGGTTACTGCAGGCTTGGAGTTCCTTCTTAACCCGCTTGGACTTCCTGCACTGACGTTCCCTTTTATCCTATGTACTTGGTTGTTTATAGCTGCAAGAAAGATTTTTCCGAAAATTTAAAAAGCGTGCGTGCAGATAAACTAGTTCTGCACGCGCGCTTTTTTTGATGACTAGAAGTAGTTAGATGTGTGACAATTATTGCTCATTTTAAATGAGAATATCATGTTATACTGTCATCACACTACTAAATACAGTTTGTAAAGGATGAGATGTTTGTGAAATATGATGTATTTTTGTTTGATTTAGATGATACATTGTTTGATTTTGGTGAAACCGAAAAACGTGCGTTTTCTCATTCATTCCAATCTAGTGGATTCCCGAATGGATTAAGGGACTACAGGGCTAGTTACAAGACAATCAGCGAGGTGCTGTGGGATGATTTGGAACAAGGGCGCATTACATTGACGGAGTTGAAAACGGAAAGATTTAAGCGATTGTTCATGCAATACGATCTCGAAATGGACGCGGAAGTATTTGGGCAGACTTATCTTGAAAACTTAGGCAAAGAAGTCCATCTCATTGACGGTGTGACAGAAATGCTTAGTAATCTCACGGGTTGCAAATTGGTGATATTGACTAACGGATTTAAAAATGTTCAGTTGGCACGAATCGGTGGATCAGTGCTGAAAAATTCGTTTGAAGCTATCATTACATCCGAAGAAGCAGGTTACCAAAAACCGCAGGCAGAGATATTCGAGTATACCTTCAATAAATTGCAAATAGCAGATAAGTCCCGAGTTTTAATGATTGGAGATTCACTTTCATCTGATATTCAAGGTGGCAATAACTTCGGAATCGATACTTGTTGGTTCAATCCTCAACAAAAGATAAACTCAACGACTACGCGGCCTACATATGAAATTCAGAACTGGCACGAATTTAATTTCGGTCATCAGGTTATTTATTGAATTAGAAATTTATGTATAGTAAAAGCGTGTTGGACAGCCAAACTTGGTTAGCCAATAGGCTTTTACTTTATATTATCGGTAACGGTGTTCAGTTAAGATTAGTTATCCAAATAAAACAGAAAATCCGGAGAAGGTTATTCCAAAAGCTATCAATAATATTCCTATTCGAATTTTGATATTCTATATCGGTGCACTTTTACTGATTGCGATTTATCAAATACGTAAAATGAAGAACCACCGGAACAAGATGCAAGCTCATTGATACGTTAACGATGGTTGATAGTGAGGCTACAAAATGCCCTGTCTCTTATTTCAAGACAGGGCATTTCTATTTATTTATTTCAATGTGTTGAGCACCTAAAATCTACTTTGTGTTTTTCTTTTTGGCTACTTCTTCTAGCTTGCTTTTTGGTTCTGCAGCGAATTCCGTATCTTGATTTCCTTGAGGCGTTACACTAGTGGCTTTCTTCCCTTTATTGTTATTGCTATCACTATTTGCTTCTTTGTTTTTCGGCATTATTTCTTTCACCTCCGTTTTGTTATTTCCTCAATTTATTAGTTCAAATTGTAGTATGTCCAAAAGAAATAGTTACACTCCCGCAACTTTTTAGTTTCCTGCATCAGACTTTTTTATGGAAATTCATCTTTACGAATAAACCAACAAAAAAAGTCAGTACTTCTCCTGGAGACTAATGACCCTGCTGAACTCCTAGTTGTACACGTTTTTATTTCAACCCCGCTATTTCTTCTTCCGTTAATTTGCGCCATTGACCAAGAGCTAACGCACCAAGTGGGAGTTCTTTGATCCTTACACGCTGTAAACGAGTAACATTAAATTGAAACCGTCTGCACATTCTTCTAATTTGTCGGTTCAACCCTTGTGACAAGGTAATTTTAAAACAATTATCATCTATTTGAATAACTTTACATGGCTTTGTTAATACATTCCCTTTTTTTCTAGGATTATAAATTTCCACGCCACTAGCCATTTCCTCTATAAACGCGGCCGTTATTTTTTTATCCACCGTTACAATATAGTCTTTTTCATGATTATTTTCTTCCAGTAGAAGCTCATTGACAATGCTACCATCATTCGTCAAAAGAATTAATCCTTCAGATTGCTTATCAAGCCGTCCAACAGGAAAGATCCGCTCCGGGTAATTGACGAAATCGATAATATTTCCTTCAATTCGACTTGTCGCGGTACACGTCACACCGGGTGGTTTATTGAGCATAATATATATATCATTTTCTTTCGCTTCTATAAGAAGCCCATCCACTTCCACCCGGTCCCCTTCACTAATTACATGCCCTAGTGAAATCTGCTCCCCGTTCACAGTCACTTTTCCCTCTTTAATCAATACATCGACCTTCCGTCTTGAACAAAGTCCCGATGAACTAATAAATTGATTCAACCTCATACTTTTCCCTCCAACTACATTACGAATAATCTGTCTACTGTTGATTTCATTCAATTTCGCAAAAACATTTGTAGTCCTATTTTAACACAACCGATTCCCCCAAAATTTATTCACATATAATAGGACTTTTATGCGACAGTCAATGGCGATCAATTCATCCATATAGAATAAAAACACAAAAAATCAGCCATTCACATAAATGGCTGATTTTAACTGAATTTCAGGAACCTGATTCTGATGCTATTCTGAATTATGTTAGAATCAGATTTTTTTCATTACATATGCTTTTAAATGCCAAGAACAGACTTTGATGTTAGGCCTAGTATCATAAATCGTCCTCTGAATCCTGTTTGTATTCATTTTCCCAAAAGTCTGCATTTTTAATACCAAGCTTTTTGGGATCGAAAACAGGATCTAGCCCCAACTTCTTCTGACTTTCATAATCTTTCAAGGCAATCAGCGCCGGTTTGGTCAATAGTAAGATTGCAATGACATTCAACCATACCATAACACCCAAGCCTACATCTCCAAGTGCCCAGGCCAACTCTGCGGATCTGATTGTTCCCCAGAAAGTCGTGATTAGAATGATGATTTTCAACAAAAGCATAGCTGTTTTCTTGTTTTTCTTTCGTGTTAAATAAGCAATGTTTGTTTCTGCAATATAGTAATAAGCCATGATTGTAGTAAATGCGAAGAAAAAGAGTGCAATGGCTACGAAGCCTGCCCCAAAACCAGGAAGAGCACTGTCAACAGCAGCCTGTGTATACCCTGGCCCCTGTTCTACACCAGGTATATTATTAACGATATATGTGCCGTCCTCTGCTTGCGTGTTATACATTCCCGTAAACAGGATCATGAATGCTGTCGCTGAACAAACGAACAATGTGTCAATGTAGACGGAAAAAGACTGAACCAAACCTTGTTTGACAGGATGGGATACTTCTGCCGCCGCGGCCGCATGCGCTCCAGTTCCTTGTCCTGCTTCGTTTGAAAATATTCCTCTCTTCACGCCCCACATGATCGCCATACCAATTATACCGCCAAAAGCGGAATCCATGGCAAAAGCACTTTTAAAAATCAAAGTGAAGACTTCAGGTAAGAGATTGATATTCATTACGATAATTACGAGTGCAACCAACATGTATCCAAGCGCCATGAACGGAACGATGACCTGTGCAACGTTCGCAATTCGCTTGACTCCACCTAGAATAATGAAACCTAATATAGTTACGATCACAAGTCCAGTTCCCCATTGAGGAATATTAAAAGCGTTATTCATCCCAACAGCAATTGAATTGGATTGGACACCTGGCATGAGGACCGCCATCGCAATCAAAGCTGCAATTGCAAATAGAGTCCCAAACCACTTCCAGCCTATCCCTTTCTCAATAAAATAAGCTGGACCACCGCGATATTGTCCATCTTGTTTCACTTTGTAAATTTGTGCTAGTGTTGACTCAACAAAGGCACTTGAAGCCCCAATGAAAGCAATTGCCCACATCCAAAAGACAGCTCCTGGTCCACCGAAATAAATTGCCGTTGCCACACCCGCGATATTTCCTGTCCCAACCCGTCCGGAAAGCGCAATCGATAGCGCTTGGAAGGAGGAAATACCCGCTTTCGAGCTCTTCCCCTGAAACATCAATCTAACCATCTCTTTAATGTGTCTCACCTGCAAAAAGCGTGTCAATATAGAGAAAAACAAACCGACCGCAAGTAAAATATAGATGACTGGCATACTCCACAAAATATTATTCAGACCATTTACAAAACCCTCCACTAAACTCCCTCCAATATTTTAGAATAATCCAACAATTAACTTCTTTTTGATTATATGATAGGACTTTAAGTTGTATTCGATTTTGGGTCCAAAAGTAGAAGGCACTCATTTTTATATAGCAGAACACAAGCAATCTATGAAAAAATACAATAGTGAAATTATTTTTTTAGATAAGAAGGACTACATAACGTTGTCAAAAGACGGTGCCAGTTCACAACTACGATCATATTATTTTGAACAAACATGATTTTTTAAACTCTCACGTTAGAATAAGGAACCAAATAATCCGAAATTTCGTGTCTCAAAGTACTTGTTTTCTCTAAAATCGGGTTTATAATTCAATACATAAGAATTTAAATTCAAAATAGTTTGGAGATATCATGCGAACTTATAATGAAAAAATCAGTATTTATCATGGAATGGCTTCGACTATTGCTTTAAACTTTTCGAATAACTTTTTCCCGATTTTTGCGATTACAATTTTAGGCGCAACGAATTATCAAGTAGGGCTAATAAGTTCCCTGCCCCCACTTATGGCATTGCTTATGACTATTCCTGCTGCAGTTTTGTTAAATAGAGCACACACACAAAAGAAACTTGTAGCGATGGCAGTGTTGCTTGCGCGTTTGATGTTTTTACTTATTATTTTGCTTGTTTACTTACCATCTGCTGCGTTTCAAGCCTGGGCATTTCTCGCTGTTTTAGCATTAATGAGCATACCAAATACAGTCGCCAACATAGGATGGCAGACGCTCATTGGTGGCTTGGTTAGCAATTCGAGACGTGGTGCATTTTTCAGTGATCGCAACCGGTTTCTAACAATGGTTGGCCTTGTTTCAACCCTATTAATCGGAATTTTAATGAAAGACGCGTCTGACAATGTAGTAGCCTATCAAGTATTATTCGCTATCGCATTTTGTTTTGGATTAGTGGAAGTATTTTTATTGATGAAACACGAAGAAGGACCCGTAATAATCGAAGGACCTATAGCGAAAAAGAAATTGATGGATTGGTCAATTTTTCAACATTCCAGCTATGTATGGTTTCTAGTGGGGGCACTCTTTTTCAATTTCACTTGGCAAATGGCTTGGGGGATTTTCAACATTTACCATGTTCGGGTTGTTGGGGCAACAATCTTTTGGATTAGCATGTTTTCAGTTGGCAGCATGTTAATGCAAATTGTGACTTTCCCTTTATGGAAAAAATGGGCGGAACAAAAATCAAATGTTCGCGTCTTTGTGTGGGCAGCTATTGGTATGGCAACGACACCTTTCTTAACGGTACTATCTACTAATCTATACTATTTAACACTCGTGCAAACGACGTCAGGCTTTTTCTTATCGGGTACTGTGCTGTTGTTGTTCAATTTACTGCTCGAGCAATCGCCTGAAAAATCGAGGACCTATTGCATAACAACGTACAATGTATTACTCGCAGTTGTGGCTTTCCTCGCTCCTCAAATTGGCATATGGTTGTTAAATGTCTTTGGTGTGGAAACTGCAATGTACATTAATTCTGGGTTACGCTTTCTCAGTGCTGCACTTTTTTTTGTTGTGTATGTTCGTTATGCGCGGAGTTCGCAGTAATATGAAAAAGCCGCATCAAGTCTAGCTCGATGCGGCTCATTATTTACTTAGTTTGTTCAATCGTCTGAATCGCCACACTGTTTTTCAACGTATTCCCAATTGTACAAGCCCTATCAACAGAAATAATCAACTTTTTTTTGTATTCATCAGAGAAGTGATCAGGAAACGCAATAGTCACATCAAATTTCTCAAAGTGCGACGGGCTATTTGCCCCTTTAACTGCTGTTACCTCAATCGAAATATCCTTATCTTCGACTACAATATTATCCCGCTCAAACATTTTCTGTAGTGAAATCGAAACGCATAAGCCTAATGATGCTTCTAACAATTCTTTTGGAGATAGACCGTTTATATTAGGCGCTAAGCTCCCTTCTACCTGTAGTCCTGCTTCGTTGTATATCCCGTTTACTCCATTAACTTTATTGATAATCGTCAAAAAAGTTCCCTCCTCTTATTCGTCAATCAATACAAATGACAAGCTACTTTATGCTGGGGGTGAATTTCCTTATAAACCGGAACCTCACTCTTACATTTGTCCATCGCAAAAGGACATCTTGTATGGAACATACACCCTGATGGTGGATTTAAAGGCGATGGAATTTCGCCGCGTAATACAACTCGTTCCTTCATCTTCGTTCGATCCGTGCTAGGTACTGCAGAAAACAACGCCTTCGTATAAGGATGCAAAGGTGTTCCAAATAAACTATCTGTGGGTGCTTCCTCCACAATATTCCCTAAATACATAACCCCAATTCGATCAGAAATATGGCGTACAACACTAATATCATGAGTGATGAAAAGATAAGTTAGCCCAAATTCCGCTTGTAAATGCTTTAACAAATTGATGATTTGAGATTGAATCGATACATCTAGTGCAGAAACCGGCTCATCACAAATAATGATTTTCGGATTGACAATAAGTGCGCGTGCCAAGCCTAATCGCTGCCTTTGTCCACCAGAAAACTCATGTGGAAAGCGGTAGTAATGCTCTGGCTGTAGACCAACCTTTTGCAAAATATCAAATACACGCTGGCGTCTTTGTTGTTTATTGCCGCCTATCGCGTGAATAATCATGGGTTCCTCTAACATTTGGCCAATTCGAATGCGCGGATTTAAAGAGGAATATGGGTCTTGAAAGACCATTTGTAAATCCTTACGAATACCCCGTATCTCCTTTTTCGATAAACCCAAAATATCCTGCCCTTGGTACAACACTTGACCATTTGTAGCCTCTGTTAAACCAAGTACAGTACGTCCTGTCGTACTTTTCCCACACCCTGATTCACCAACAAGGCCATACGTTTCGCCTTCATAGAGTTGAAAAGAAACATCATTGACGGCTTTGACATTGTTCTTGACACCGCCTAGACGCCCCAGCTGACTCATGACAGGAAAATACTTTTGGAGGTTTTGAACATCAAGTATCGGTTGCCTACTCGTTGTTTCATTCTGACTCATGCGCCGTTCCCTCCAGTAGATTGATTTTTTCATAATGCCAACATCTAACCTTTTGATCACCTTGATGAACCCTTAATTCTGGTTCAGATTCTTTACAGAGTTCATCGGCAAAAGGACAGCGTGCTGCAAAACGACAGCCTTTCGGAACGTTATTTAATGATGGTACGGTTCCTTCAATGACATGCAGATTTTTAGAACGATCTCCTTCTAATTGAGGTATTGACTTAATTAAACCTTTTGTATAAGGATGTAATGGTTTTGTAAAAAGACTTTCTGTATCAATTTCCTCAACAATTTGTCCTAAATACATCACCATTACTTTGGAACAAACTTCGGCGACCACACCTAAATCATGCGTGATGAACAGTACACCCATACCAAGTTGTTTATTTAAATCGACTATTAAATCTAAAATTTGCGCCTGAATCGTCACATCCAGTGCTGTCGTCGGCTCATCCGCAATTAATAGTTTAGGTTGACAGGACAGTGCCAATGCAATCATCACACGTTGTTGCATACCTCCAGACAATTGATGGGGATATTCGTTGACACGTTGTTCTGGCGCAGGAATCCCTGTCAGTCGTAGCATATCAATGGCTTTTGCATAGGCTTCTTTTTTAGTGATCTTTTGATGCAATAATATAGACTCTCTAATTTGATCACCAATTGTAAAGACAGGATTTAATGAACTAAGCGGATCTTGAAAAATCATCGAAATATCATTACCGCGAACTTTTCGCATGTTGGCTCTTGATAATTTCAATAAATCCTTGCCCTCAAAGAGAACCTTCCCTTCATATTCCACTGTATTTCTTTCATCAAATAATCGCATGATTGATTGGGACATAACGCTTTTACCACAGCCAGATTCGCCAACAACGCCGATAATTTCACCTGCGTTCAGACGAAAGCTAATGCCATCAACAGCTGTCACACGACCCCTGTCTGTGTAAAAATGCGTCTTTATATTTTCCACTTCCAAAAGAGGCTGCTTCTCCATGGATTTACCTCCTTGTATCGAATAGTTCATTCCCTATTTCTTATTCTTTTTAGACGTATGAGGATCGATAAAATCACGTAAACCATCCCCTAAAAGGTTTAATCCCAACACGGATAACACAATAATCGCCGCTGGGAACACAACCATCCACCACGCTTTAAAAATTACTAATTTACCTGCGAAAAGAATATTCCCCCAACTCGGTTCAGGCGCTGGAATCCCTGCTCCTAAGAAGCTCAATGCTGCCTCGGAAATAATGGCCTCTGCAAAAACAAATGTAGCCTGTACGACGAGTGGAGAAATCGTATTGGGCGCAATATGTCTCCAAATAATACGCGTTGTACTCGCCCCTTGCGCATGCATAGCCTCAATATACGTTTGCTCTCGGATAATCAACGCTGAGGATCTAACAATACGTGCGATATTCGGCGTAAAGACAATTGATAATGCAATAATAACATTCGTTGAAGATGGGCCGAGTGCAGCCATCAAGGCAATCGCCAGAAGAATGCCTGGAATCGACATTAAACCATCACAAATCCGCATTAAAATGTGATCTAACAGCCGATAATAACTAGCGTATAACCCAATGATTAAGCCGATAATGGATGAGATTACTGTCACAGCAAGTCCAACACCCATCGACACCTTGGCACCGTAGACGATTCGAGTAAGAAGATCTCGTCCAAATTCATCCGTTCCTAAAAAATGTGCTACACTAGGCGCTTGTAATCGCTCCATTACTTTCATTTCATAGGGATCATAAGACATTAGAGTTGGGCCGATAAGTGCCATGAAAGCAAAAACAAGGAAAATAATGCCCCCAAAAACCATCAGCTTATTCGTTAACAAGCGTCTCATAACTAATTGACGTTGCTGTTTTTTTAAATCAGATGCGATTTGCTGAAAATCAACATCTTTACTTGTGACAGACATACTCACCCTCCTAGCTATTTCCTCTCCAGCCTTACCCGCGGGTCCACAAAACCATACAGTAAATCAATCACGAGATTGATTGTCACATAGATCAGCGAAACAAATAATACGACACCTTGGATAACTGCAAAGTCTCTTCTTACAATTGAATTAATAATGAGCTGGCCCAAGCCAGGAATATTAAAAATTGTCTCGACAACAACCGCTCCCGTCACCAGTGTCCCAAACGATTGGCCGATAACTGTTAAGATTGGAAGAAATGCATTGCGCAACGCATGTTTGAACACAACTTTATACTCGTGAACACCTTTAGAACGAGCCGTTTTGATAAAATTCGCATCCAGCACTTCTAGCATAGATGCACGCGTCATACGAGCAACAAGTGCAGCTTGAATCGCTCCTAAGGAAATCGCCGGTAAGATAAGATACTGAAAATGCTCCCATAGCCCTTTACTTAAAGGCTTATATCCTGCAACAGGAAGCCATTGTAAGTAAACGCCTACAAATAACATCAGCAATAAACCCAGTAAAAAGCTGGGTACAGCCATGCCGATTAACGAAACACCCATTAAAGATTGGTCTACCACAGTTCCTCGTCGATAGGCAGCGAAAATGCCAATAGGTATAGCAATGACTAATGCCACAATCTCAGCCAATATAGCAAGAGAAGCTGTCGGACCCAAATGTCCCCAAATCGCCTGTATGACAGTCTCTTTCATAAAATAAGACTCACCAAAGTCTCCCTGAAGCACACCCAAAACCCAATTTATATACTGTTGGTACAAGGGTAAATTCAGTCCCATTTGCTCGTTTAACTCTGCAATTTGCTCCGAAGTCGCTTCAATCCCTAAAATAACAGATGCCGGGTCGCCCGGCGTTAAATGGATGATTAAAAAAATGGCAATTGAAACAACAAAAAGTACAGGAATCAACGACAAAATACGCTTTATAATATAAATAATCAAGGCGAACCTCCTTATTAATCTTTTGATAAAATACGGAATCCTCCATTGCTGAAATAGCAATGGAGGAATTTTCTTACTTATTCACTTTCATATTCCAAATAATTGGTGCTTCAAATACGGTGAAACCTTCTAGTTGATTCGTTGAAGCAATTAGACTCTTATAATGTCCAATGACAGTAGAAGGTAGGTATTCATATAAATAGCCTTGAAGTTCATCCCACTTCGCTTGCGCTACTTCAGGAGATTTGGCCGATCGAATAGCTGTCAATATTTCCGTTATTTTTGCATCCTTCGTTCCTGCCCAGTCGGGTGTAACAGCTAATAACTGTGGAGGAGTCAACTGATAGCCTGTACTCGCAACAAAGATATCCCATTTAGAATGATCATTTTTCCGTTCAAGGAATGTTGGGAAATCGAAGTTTTCAACCTTGACATTGACACCCATTTGACGAAGTTGTTCTTGAATAACAAGCGTCGCTGTATACATTTCAGCATAGTCTTTTGTCGTCAGCAAAGTTACTTCCTCACCATTATAACCTGCATCTTTTAACAGTTGTTTGGCTTTTTCTACATCGCCCAGATTGTAAATATCTTCACCTGCGTTGGTAGCCCATTGTGCTTGGTTGGGGTTCATATACCCAGGGTTTAATGTGAAGAGATCTTCATTTGCAAAGCTTGCCAATAGAATTTCATCCATTTTCAATCCCGTTGTAATAGCTTCACGAATTTTCACATCTGCCAATAAACCTTCATTGGTATTATAAAACGCAGTCAACGCTCCACCATCATAAGAATGGACTTTTACATCATCAGAGCTACTTAATTGCTCATAGCTTTCCAGTGGAATACTTTCAGCAATATCATATTGCCCTGTTTGAATCCCTGCAATTCGCGTCGAGTGATCCGTGACGAAATGATAGTACACATCCTCAACAAATGCTTCCTTCTTACCTGAAAGACCACTTGCCTCAGCTTCTACCGCTTTATAGTCTTCATTTTTAACAAGATGAATGTATTGATCTTGTTTCCATTCTTCAAATTTGAATGGACCTGTACCGATATATTTGTCCACACCTTCAGCACTTGCTGCCGCAACCAATTCTGCTGGCATAATAGCCGGGAATTGCGCTTTAGTAGCTAGGATAATCAAGACATCAGATGTTGCATTTTCAAGCGTTAACACGACTGTAGAAGGATCTTGAACTTCAAATTTCGCGTTCGTTAACAGTGCTTTAGCACGTGAAGATGTGACAACCCAACGATTCATAGAAGCAACAACATCTTCCGAAGTCATCTCTTCCCCGTTATGGAATTTTACGCCTTCTCTCAATTTGAACGTGTACGTCTTACCGTCTTCACTAATGTCTACTGATTCAGCGAGCATTGGAACCGGCTCATAATTAGCATTCAACGTGTACAATGTTTCAAATACATTGCCTGCAATATTCAATGCAACTTGGGACACAGTCATTGATGGGTCTAATGTTGGTGGCTGTGCAGTCACTGCGATATTTACTTCTGACTTATATTCTTTATTTCCCGCTTTTTCCGATCCTTCTGACTCAGAATCTCCATTTGATTTACCGCTACATCCAACTAGTGCGAAAACCACTATAAATAATGTCAATAACAGACTGACTTTTTTCGACTTCATGTGTTAGTCCCCCTAAATTATGCAATTTCATCGTTGCAGTATTGCTTTTTCCACCAGCATATCATCTGAATAGTATAAAAGTTAATTCATACTGTACAGGTTTGTTTTATACGACATAATGAATATTATCTTAATCTATATCCCTTGTCAATACTTAGTCATAATACAATGGTAGTCCAACATCCAACTTCTATAATTGCTTATCAAAGTCGAAAAAAAACTAATTGCGCCGACTTCTTTCTCAATGAAGAAGGGCACTAGAGCACTAAGAATCAAAGTGAAAACGACCCTACTCCATTTTGACATTTTATCTACTAAATAAAGATATATAGTCCTATTAATAAAGGAAGGCTGATTATTGTAAATGTAATAGTAATCGAAAATACATCTGAGAAAGGGCGAACCGGGAACTCATAATAATTTCTTCCTACAAAATACAAATCTAAATAGGTTCCCAGTAAAGAAGCAAATATAGTGGATGAGTAGTTGCCCAGCGATAAACCTTTTCCACTAGGTCTGCCTAATGAAAGAGTAACCGATATAAATCCTTTCCAAGCATAAGGCGTTGATGGAGCGTTAGCCCCGTGAGAGATGCCTGTTCTGTCCTATTTCCATTATCAGTGAAGGGAAACAAGATTTGATTGCATGAAAGAAGATTCTGGTGTACGAACTCGAATGTCTGAAAAACCTTTCTTTTATAGAAGAAATTTCGCACGATTCTGCTTTCCAAATAGCTTTGTTCATTAATAATGAGCGCAATCGTAAGGATGTAGGAATCTCTATCCTCCCAAAAGCGATTCCAGATCACCTCCATAAATGTAGCGACATTCAAGTAAGGTAGTAAATAACACAAATTTCGACTTTGAAATAGACTTTCTTCATACTAGAAATCATTCTTCCTATAGGATTATGAATAGGCCTATATAGATATGAATAACCATTACTAAGGGGATGGTGATACATTGACATTTCGTACAAAACAGTTGATTAGCCAATTAGTTCAACAACTAAAAAATGATCAGATATCCAATGGTTCATGGGGTTACCCTTTTGAAACGGGTATTTCAACCGATGCCTATATGATAATTTCACTAAGATCTCTGGAAATAAATGATAAAAACTTAATTAGTAAGCTAACTGAAAGAATTTTGAGTAAGCAAGGGTAAATGGTGCGCGGAAACTTTTTCATGCTGAAGATGATGGCAATCTATCCGTCACGGTTGAAGCCTATTACTCCCTGCCGTATTCAGGCTACGTTAGCAAAGATGACTATAGATTGCTTGCGGCAAAAAAGTTTATTTTGGCAATTGGTGGTATTGAGAAATCACATATGCTTACAAAAATCATGTTGGCGATAACTGGTCAATATCCATGGCCCGACTCTTTCCCAATACCGGTTGAAATTATCCTCTTACCGCTTCATTTCCCAATAAACTCCTTCGATATTTCTGTATATGGAAGAGCTAATCTCGCTCTGATTATGATTTTGACAAATAAGAAATATGTCAAAACGACAACTAGAAACCCTCATCTATCTAATCTTACCCTTTCAGGGGCAACAGATGAGTTTCTTGATAGCCAAGAACTCCAAGATTTTTTTCGTTGATTGAACATGATCTTAAAAGTTTGCTAGGTTTTTCTCAAACTATTCATTCTTTAGCTATCAATCGAACAAAACAATATATGCTAGATCGCATTGAGCCAGATGGTACCCTTTGCAGTTATTTCAGTTCTACGTTCCTAATGATATTTGCCCTGCTCTCCCTTGGTCATTCCACCAGCGACCCACTCATCTTACAGGCTGTCAAAGGATTGAAAGCGATGAAATGCACGATTCACGGTCATACCCATATGCAATTTACAACCGCAACGGTGTGGAATACCTCCTTAATTAGCTATACACTACAAAAAGCGGGCGTACCTTCGACTGATTCAGTAACTCTTTCATATCGGGTTGGGCAAGCAATGGGTGGTGGTTTTTACATTCACTACCATAGCTATCAATATATTTTCCCTTTACTTGCGCTAGCTCATTATAAAAGTAAATTTCAAGGGAAATTGTAAAACCGTATGCGCAAATAACCGCTTCACTTCAAAAATTTATTGCTTGTCTATTTTTTCACCGAATATGTTTCAGACCTCATCAATAGACTTCAAGTAATAACTAATTGAAGGGATGGAGAATTGAAGCAAGTAATAGTATTTGGAGTAACAATAATAACGGGCATCATTCTTGGGATCATCGCTACCTATATCATGAAGTGAATGATAAATGATTGTAAACGAAAACTCCGGGGCCATTTTGAATACGCATAGACTTTTCAGTGGGTACTTCATAAACTCATCTTACTTTCATTGTCCTTTTTTTGATTTTGCATAGTATGCATAGCATCCATTAACAAAAACGACCTCATCCATTAAAAGATGAGGTCGTTTTGTAATCTAAATCAATTAATCTTCTTCTATTTCTTTACGGTTTTTCTTGAAAAGCTTGGATAATAGTTCATAAGCGATTGGAACGACAATCAATGTCAACAACGTTGAACTGATTAATCCACCGATTACGGTAATACCAAGACCTTTGGAGATCAAACCGCCACCGCCGCCTGATCCAATTGCTAACGGAATCAACGCACCGATCGTAGCAATCGCAGTCATGAGGATTGGACGTAAACGCGTTACACCCGCTTCAAGAACCGCCTCACGCATTTTCAAACCTGCGCGTTCCATACGGATAATACGGTCTACAAGTACAATCGCATTCGTGACAACGATACCGATTAACATTAATAGACCCATCATGACCGATACAGATATTGTTTCACCCGCGATTAATAAACCAACAAATGAACCAATGACTGCAAATGGTAACGATACGAGAATCGCAAATGGTGCGACACCCTCACGGAACGTTACAACCAGGATGAAGTAGACGATTGCGATTGCCGCAAGCATCGCCACAATCAGTTGTGTAAATGTTTCCGTCATATCTGCAGCCACTCCCGCAGTACCGACTGTAACACCTTTAGGTAAATCTAATTTATCAATTGCTTTATCTACTTCTGATGTTGCTTTTGAAATATCAGCATCAATGATTGTGCCTGAAACCGTTGCGAAATATTCACCTTTGCTTCGAGCAAGTGCATTTAGCGTTGTCCCCTTCTCAACTGTTACAAGCTCAGAAAGTTTCATTGTCGTACCGAGTGCTGTCGGTACTTCTGTTGCTAAAAGATCATCGATTGATTTTGGTTTTACTGCTTCTTCTTGCTGTACAATCACTTCTAATGTATTTTTATCTTTTTCAATCGTTGTTAATACATCATTTGTTCGCATCGGGTTTAGCATCATGACGATTTGCCCCGTTGTTAACCCATACTGCAGTAATTCATCTTGCTCTACTTTGAATTTGTATTCGACGTAAGCATCTTTTGCACTTGAAGAAACATCTTCTAAGCGATTGTTTTCATTCATAACGCCTTCTACCATTTTTACAGCTTCATTTAGTTTATCTAAATTTTCACTGTAGAATGTGTAGCTAACTCCATCCGTAGACATTGACATTGAAGTGAAGTTTTGGCTCTTCCATTCGCCTGTTTGACCTATGTTGAACATATAGTCTTCAATTTTCGTGCGAGCTTCCGCAAAGTTCTTCATTTTCGGGTCGAAGATGAGGTACATTAAAGCGCCACCTGATCCTCCGCCCATCATTGCAGACATTGCATCTCCGGTCTCAGTAACAGATAATTGAACAATATCAATATCCTCATGTTTTAATAGCTCTTGTTCTACAACTTCAATATTTGCTAACGTATCTTCCATTAGCTCGCCTGTTTCCGGCGTGTACGTTAAGTACATTACTTTTTCTTCTTCACTACCCATAAAGCTAAAACCAATTAATGGTGTTAATGCTACACTGCCTGCCAACATAACAATAGCAATTAGTGAAGTAATGACTTTATGGTTTAAACTCCAGCCCAGAACACCTTTGTACCATAAAGCTAATTTACCAACCTCTTTATGGCGGCTTTCTGTCTTCTCACTATATAATTTCTTCTTAAATAAGAAGTGAGATAATGCAGGCACAATTGTAATGGCAACAAGTAACGAAGCAACAAGCGCAAACGTCATTGTTAATGCAAATGGCATGAATAGCTCACCGACCATACCACCTACGAAAATAAGTGGTGCAAATACCGCAACTGTTACTAATGTTGAAGACATGATTGGTTTGAACATTTCAATTGTCGCTTCACGTACAAGCGCCCGACCTGATAATTTTTCTGTTTTTAAATGCAGACGACGATAAATATTTTCAACGACGACAATCGAGTCATCGATTACACGTCCGATGGCAACCGTAATCGCACCAAGCGTCATGATATTTAACGTAATCCCCATCCAGTTCAGTAACAGTAAAGCCATGAAAATCGAAACTGGAATAGAAATGATTGAAATAATTGTTGATTTAAAATCACGCAGGAAGAGAAGAATGATTAAAATGGCGATCATGCCACCAAATAACGCTTTTTCAATCATCGTTGAAACCGATGCTTCAATTGGCGCACCTTGGTCAAGTGATACATCGATGACTAGACCGTCAATTGTTTTCTGTTCTTCTTTTATTAACTTCTTCACAGCGTTAACAACATCAACCGTGTTTGCTTGTTGCCCTTTAATAATTTGAATGGCAATGGCGTTTTCACCGTTTGTACGTGAAACCGACTGTACTCTACCTACGAACTCAATTGAAGCGATGTCGCTTAGCTTCACAAATGGGGACGAGTTTGTTGCGGATGGTGTTACTGGAATAAGCATTTCCTTTAATTCATCCGCTGTCATGAACTTGCCGTCTATTGCAACAGCTTGCTCACCTTCTTCAAACTCGTAAAGCCCCAGTGAAACAGCTAAATCACTTGCTTGGATCATTTTCTTGACTGTATCTGGCGTAATGCCCAGTTCAGCCATTTTTTTATCGTCATACGTTAGTTGTACTTCTTCAATATGCTGACCTGTAATCGCTGCAGATGCAATGCCATCGATTTTCTCGATTTTAGGAAGTAGTATTTCCTCTACCGTTGACGTTAATTCAACAATATCCTCTGTCTGACTACTTACACTTAGTGCTACAACCGGCATCATGTTCATGCTAATTGCTGTAATCGTTGGTGCCTGTGCTCCTTCTGGTAAAACAACTGTATCTAGTGCGGATGTTAATGCACGCTTCGCCTCATCCATGTCTATGCCATATTCGTATTCCACTTGAATACTTGACATATTAGAATAGGAATTTGAAAAAACGGATTTCACATGTTCAAGATTGTCTACCGCTTTTTCTAACGGAATGGAGACATCTTTCATCACTTGCTCTGGAGTAGCTCCCGGATAGACACCCATTACCATTAAGTAAGGAATTGAAATATCTGGAAGTGTCTCCGTTTTCATTTGTGTACTTGAATATATACCAGATACAACAATGATAATTGTTAGCAACCATACTGCTAATTTATTCTTCAGGACAAAATTTACTAAACCTTTCATTCTTACACCTTCCCCTAATTGACTTTACCAACTCAAATATTTATACTAATGACTAACAAGTCAGTTGTCAACGAAGAACCTTAGGAGCGATAAAATCATAATGATAAAAAAACAACTAATCATGGATAAGGCCTTAGAACTTTTTGCGGAACAGGGCTTCGAAGCCACCTCTGTACAACAGATAACTGCACATTGTGGTATTTCTAAAGGCGCCTTCTACCTATCCTTCAAGTCAAAGGACGAATTGATTTTAGCATTGATTGATCATTTTATGATTCAGTTTATAACCAATATTGACTACGAGGTCAAAAGCACAAAAAATGATGAAGATTTGTTATACAAATTTTATTACACCATTTTCGATTCTTTTCATAAGCACTCTGACTTCGGAAAAATTCTTATTAAAGAACAAATGCAATCCTTTAACGAGGAATTCATCTTAAAAATTCGCGCCTATGATCAATTGATGGAGAAAGTGATCTTAACGATGGTTGAACGATTATATGGCGAAGAGATTGAACAGACCAAGTACGATTTAATTTACTGTATTAAAGGCTTTATGAAAACCTATTCAGAATTATTTTTATTCCACAACTTGCCATTAGATTTAAATTTACTCACTCAATCGCTGGTAGAAAAAACGAATGTACTAGCCAAACATATTTCCATCCCTTTTATTTCAACTGAGCTGATTCAACTGTTTAAACAACCTACGCAAGAGGAAGTAACGACGGAGCAAATCCTTGTAGTCATTGAACAATGTATAAAAGAAATTGAGGAGTCTATTGAAAAGGAATCATTAATCCTACTGAAGCAACAGCTACTTGAACCGACTTTAAGTCCTGCTCTTGTGAAAGGGTTACTCGAAAACATTCGAATTCACCCTCATTGTAAATGGGTGGCTTATTTACTGCGGAATCATTTTGGGTTTTAGAGGTAAAGAAAAGAGCTCACTAGTACAGCATTCAAGAAGTCTCTTTTATCTTTTGGTACCTTGTTCTGATACGATTTCAAATCGTGTTTGGACCGGGTACCTTTTTGTATGTTAACATATAGAGTACGCTAAAAAACTTAACAGATAAGGTGATGAACCATTGAAATCATTATGGGAAATATATAAAAAAATTCCGTTTGTCGTGAAAATAACTACCGGTTTTAGCCTCGGTGCGATTGTCGGCATCACCTTCGGGACAAACGCTGGATTTCTTAGTCCACTAGGCACCTTGCTCTTAAATCTATTAAGCTTGGTTGCCCTTCCAGTCATTTTCCTCACGGTAGTTTTAGCTGTGAATCAAATGAATGTTACGCAGCTTGGCCGGATAGGTGGCAAACTGATACTATATTATACGGCAACTACAGCGGCTGCCGTTCTGATTGGACTATCGCTTGCGCTTTGGTTTGCTCCAGGTAAAAACATGGCCTTGCCTAATGTGACTGTCGACAAACCGATAATGCCCCACTTTTCCGATGTTTTACTACAAATCGTGCCCAAGAATATTTTTGCCGCTTTCACTACTGGCGATTTGATGGCCATCTTATTTGTAGCAGTCATTATCGGCATGGCAATTTCGATGATGAAATTCTCCCCGGATAAGCAGATGATGGACTACGGAACGTTGCTAGACAAGATGTTTACTGCACTTAATATCATGTTTTACAAAATCTTGAGTGGCGTATTGTTATATGCACCCATCGGTATTTTTGCCATCAGTGCTACTGCATTCGGCAGTCAAGGCTTAGAGACCTTTAAAGCACTGCTGACATTTACGGCGGTTTTCTATTTAGGTCTACTCATATTGTGGGTATTCGTCTATACGGGCTTCTTGAAATTATCCGGTACATCCATCGTCAGTTTTTTCAAACAAACAAAGGATGCATATACGACCGCCTTTTTCACATCCAGTAGTATCGCCTCTCTGCCTATCGCAATCGAAGCGGCAAAGAAAGCCGGTATTTCAGACAAGACAGCAAATTTCGCTCTTCCTTTAGGCGCAGTGTTCAACTCTGATGGTGGAGCGCTCCGAATGGGCGTGTCTATTGTCTTTGCTGCAAACATTACAAACCTGAACCTTTCCGTTTCAGACTTTTTCATGATTATCGTGATAGGTACACTCCTGTCAATTGGTACAGCAGGTGTTCCCGCGGCTGGCTTAATCACTTTATCAGCCGTCCTAACGATGTTTGGATTGCCTCTTGAAGTTGTGGCATTAATTGCAGGTGTGGACGCCATTATCGGAATGGGTGGAACTGCCACAAATGTAGTAGGTGACATGGTAGGTGCCGCCGTAGTAGATCGTACAGAACGAAAGAAAATTGCCTAGGGAATCCATTTATAGAACCTTAGTAAGGCCCAGGAATGAACTACTAATTCCTGGGTCTATCCATGTTTTCCACGTTGGATTTCATCTATATCCCCTTAACTTATTTCAGGTAGCTGGTTCTTGTACATAAGCCTTAACTTAAATAGGTCAGAATCTGTATAAGGGACAGTATTTTTGAAAAGAAAGTAAAAAAAGTTGACGGGCTCTTTAATAAGCCCATCAACTTTTTCCGATTGACCTTTGTCCTATAATGCTATTTTACGGGGGTTCTCACAACACTTTCCAAGCCACTCAGCAGATTTCGTAAATAATTCATGTTCAAATGTGTAGCTTGAAAACGTATGATCTGCCCCCTCAATATAATGCGTATTGACTCGTTCAAGAATTGGCCTTTGTTGCAATGATGCGTAATAACGGGCGGCATGTTCTTTTGGAATATCCTCATCCCGTTGTGCATGTATGATCAACGCCGCCTCTTGATACGAACGAATCGCTCCAAGGGGATGATGATTTTTCAAATCTGTTAAAAATATTTGACTGACATAAAACCCATGATAATCTACTACCCCATTTGTTTCTGCAGTTTTCATAGCACTCGTGCCTAGAATTTTAGCAATATCTTCATATGGTTTACCAACTGGCGACCATAAAATAAGTTTACGAATTCGACGATCTTTTGCAGCTGTTAATGAAGCGACAGCACCTCCAAGACTATGACCAATTAAAATAATATTATTTGCATCTACTTCAGGTAACACTGATACATAATTTAGCACCGCCTGAACCTCACTTAGCTGCTTCGTTACCGTAACGTCTGCATAATCGCCGTCACTTTCCCCGCAACCACTAAAATCAAAACGAAAAACTGCGTATCCCTTCTCCGTGAAATACCGAGCTGCTTTCACAAATAACCGATGTTCACCGACTTTACTACCAACAAATCCATGCAACAAAACAATAAGCGGAACCTTCCTATGATGCATCGCTTCTGGGAGATGAAGTGATCCCGAAAGATATAATTGATTTGCATAAATTGAAATCGCTTTACTTGTCATAGTAAACACCCTTTCAAGGATATTGTTTTATAAACTATTCCTACCTATTTACTAGGTATTATACGTGCAGAATTTATAGAAGTCAATCATATTAAGACCTTTCTTCAAGGCTTTCACTTTAGAATGCCTATGACACCGAAATCAGAATCACCAAAAGTTGTACCTTCAAATCCAAGTGAACCTAGAACGGCATCAACATTGCCGAAAGGAAACTGATTAACAATCCTTGTACAGAAGCACCAATTTTAGCACCTCTACGCCCACCCACCGCGTTGCCTAATACTCCGCGGAAGCATCTCTATAGAAAGAAGTTCGGAACGAGTACGGGTACGATAACAGCTAACCCTGCAAGTGGAAGTAAAAACATACGAGATTCACCTCGTCCTCCTCTAAAATGGATACCAGTCCAAGATATCCCGTTATTTTTACGAGGGTGTAATGAATTTGTAATCGAACTGCTGTTGTACTTACATACTTAGTTCTCTACTATTAGCTATATAGTCATTGAGCCTTCAATGATACATAGAAAAGGTGGCTGAAATACATAATGAGAAAAATTGCATGTTCACTACTTTTAGCAGGTTCTTTAGCATTCGGAATGGCAACTAGTGATGTAGAAGCAAGCACACATAAAGTCCAAACTGGAGAATCGCTATGGGACATTTCAAAATCAAACCAGGTGTCCATAACCAATCTTAAAAAATGGAATAACTTAAAATCAGACGCACTCTATCCAAATCAAGTCTTACAAACGTCAGCTAAGAATACCAATTCAGCGTCTAATAGAACAACGGCAAAGACGGGTTCCTTTAAAGCAAAATCCAACATCAATGTGCGTTCCGCTGCCGGTACTGCTAATAAGATCGTTGCTAAGGTGAAAAAAGGGACTACGTTAACAGTTTCACAGCAAAAAAAAATTGGGAACGATGTTTGGTTTCGTGTAAAAGTCAACAAAACATCAGGATGGATACTTAGTTCTCTTTTGACAAGTACAAACAACTCAACTTCTAAATCATCCACTGCTTCTAAAAACGTTGTTGATCAGGCAATGAAGCTAAGATTTATACCCTACATATTTGGTGGAACGACAAAAAATGGCTTTGACTGTAGTGGTTTTGTTCAATATGCTTTCAAACAATCAGGAAAAAACGTTTCACGTACCACGCTTAGTCAATTTGCACAATCGAAAAAAGTAGCCTCCCCCAAGCCAGGTGATTTGGTCTTTTTCCAAAATACATATCGTAAAGGCATTTCGCATGTTGGCATTTACATTGGCAATAATAAGTTCGTCCATGCTGGAGGCAAGCAATCACAAGTAACAAGCTTAAGCAATAGCTATTGGAAGTCAAAATTTCATAGTTTTAAACGGTTATAAGTAAAATCCCTTCATTGATTTAATTGATGAAGGGATTCTTTTTTTGCTGATTTAAGGTAACTGGCACTAGTGTTATCTTATTCTATTATATTCAATCGAATTGTATTTTCTAGAAACGTGTTGCAGGTATCAAAACCTTAATAAGATAAGATAGTATGGTTGGTTAGCTAAGAGTAATACTTTGAGGGAATTTGAAGACGTTACATGGATCATACTCGCGTTTAACTTTTATTAATCTATCTATGTTTTCTCTGTAATAGGTGTGTTCCCAATGCCTAATTGCTAGATCGGGAAAGTTCACGTAATATCCTTTCATATAGGGTAGCATTGCTTTTCGAAAATGATTGACCCAACGCAGATTTTCTACTTCTTCTCGATTATTGTCCACAGAGATGCAAACTCTATAATGAACTTTGCATCCCGGTGGAAGTAGGCCGTTTCCGGCGATGCTACATCACTTTCTGCTCCTCCTAGACTTTGCCCCCACCAAGTGTTAGTCCAGCTACCCCAACATCTTGAGCCGTACCCCCTGGAATTGTTACACCATACCGAAATAACTCCGTATAAAGATCACTTAACTGGATACCCGTTTGCACTTTAGCGGTTCCTTTTTGTTTATCAACATGCACTTTTGTCATTTCGCTAACATCTATAATAATTCCTTTATCTACTAAAGCAAAAGCCTCCAAACTATGTCTACCGCTTCTTTCCCGGAGTTGGACATCATTTTCTCGGGACCATTTCACAGCATTTACAACATCCTCAATCCACTGACAAAAAAATCACTTTCGGGTACTTAGAATATCGTGAATTATAATCCATACGTGCTTGGTCATAGTCAGGAGCGGCAGGTATGACAATCCGACCCGTCAATTTTGTTTTCCCATTCAATTTATTTACTCCTTATTTTCATAGCCTACACCTTTCACTCTAAGAGTGATGCCTTGTTCATATTGCATGCGGAAAGCTTGGCTTAGTTTAGTAGTCTGCCCCCACTTATGCTATTATTAACAGGGTTCAAAAAAGAGGTTCGCAAACTCCCTCTCAAAAAAACTAAGGAGATGTTTATATTGAAAAATGAAAAAGCGGTTGTCGTTTTTAGCGGCGGCCAAGACAGTACGACATGCTTATTTTGGGCATTGAAGAATTTTCGCGAAGTTGCGACGGTGACGTTTGACTATGGTCAGCGCCATTCAGAGGAAATCGAGTGTGCTAGACAAATTGCAGACGAGCTCGGAGTATCGTTCAAAGTGCTCGATATGAATTTAATAAACCAGCTGTCAGCGAATGCTTTGACGCGAGATGATATCGAGGTGAAGGAAGTAGAAGGCGAATTGCCGTCGACTTTCGTTCCAGGTAGGAACCATTTATTCCTGTCATTTGCGGCAGTTTATGCAGACGCAATCGGTGCTAGGCACTTAATCACAGGTGTGAGTGAAACGGATTTCAGTGGTTATCCTGATTGTCGTGACAATTTTATTAAATCGTTGAATGTGACACTGAACTTAGCGATGGACGGGCAGTTTGTCATCCATACGCCATTGATGTGGCTCGATAAGTCCGAAGTTTGGGCATTGTCTGACGAACTTGGTGCGTTCGACTTTGTGCAGGACAAAACACTTACTTGCTACAACGGAATTCCGAGTACAGGTTGCGGAGAATGCCCTGCTTGTGTGTTACGGAATGATGGACTCGCTACTTATTTATCCCAAAAGTCTGCAGGTGTTTCTGAATGATGCAGCAATTTTATCCGCAAGTTCATCATTCGTTTCGTTTTGAATTAAACAAAGACATGCATTTTTCCGCGGCACATTTCATTCCAAGCGAAGATGCTGGAAAATGCCAAGTGATGCATGGACATACGTATTACCTAAACATAACAATTGGAGGAAATGAGCTGGATTCGATTGGTTTCCTGATTGATTTCAAAGAGCTCAAAAACCTCATTCATGATAAATACGATCATTCTGTGCTCAATGATCATCCTGAATTTAACAGTAATTTCCCGACGACCGAGAAATTGGCGGAACAAGTTTGCAAATCAATTCAGGAAGTTCTCCTAACGAGAAGCAATAAGCCAGTCTGTCTACAAGTCATTGTCCGAGAAACACCGACAAGCTACGTCATCTATCGTCCTGAACAGGAGGGAAACCTATGAAAATTCCTGTTATGGAAGTATTCGGTCCGACGATTCAAGGCGAAGGAATGGTCATGGGGTTAAAAACGATGTTTGTTCGGACAGCTGGATGTGATTATTCTTGTTCTTGGTGCGATTCCAGTTTTACATGGGACGGTTCGGGAAAAAGCACTTCGAAACAGCCGGTAGAAATCATAGATGAACTTAAAGCAATAGGCGGACAGTCGTTTTCACATGTTACGATCTCAGGTGGGAACCCTGCCCTTCATAAAGGAATTGGTGAACTTGTCGACCTGTGCCATGAACAAGGTTGGAAGGTCGCAGTTGAAACGCAAGCTTCTTTTTGGCAGGATTGGTTATTGAATATCGACGACATTACGCTTTCTCCAAAACCACCCAGCTCTGGAATGATAACTGATTTCAGCAAACTGGATACGTTCATGGAAAAACTGATTGATACGACTGCTAGTATAAAAATCGTCATTTTCGATGAAGAAGATTTCAAGTTTGCGGAAGAAGTTCATCTTCGTTATCCGGCATTCCCTTTCTTTTTACAGACTGGAAATGATGATACGACGACAACCGATGATGCACAACTCGTTTCGACATTACTAAAACGGTATGAGTGGTTAATCGATTTAACCGTCAACTCCCCTATCATGAACGATGTTAAAGTGTTGCCGCAGTTGCATACACTTATATGGGGGAATAAACGGGGCGTTTAAAATAACTACCCTAAAGTAGCAGATAAGATCCAGCAATATAGCCCACTCCGTGTCAAATTGACATAGAGTGGGCTATTTCTATATGAACCATTATCTCTTTTCTTCTGAATTTCTCCCGATTTATAATGGTGACTGTCGCCCTTATTGTCCCTTAAGCGCCGAAGTGGTATGGAGTGGAATCATTACTATATTCCACACTACTTATTTAGAATTAACTAGGTGGTTTACCTCACCCGTATAACGAATAAATCTAGCGAAGGAGCGACACTAATGAAAGGCAGCCCAATATCGCCGCATCCTGCAGACGCTAGAGCCATAAGACCGAGGAGGGATGCAGTTCAATCCCTCCCACCTAGTTTTCTTCTGACGGACTTATGGCTTGAGGCAATCACCAAGCGACAAAGTGGTGTTGGTAGTACACTCTATTCCTAAGGTGCCGATTATAAAGCAATGATGTTTTTGAAAATGGCTTATATTAAAATGCTTTACAAATTTGCGATACCTTAAAATTATATGATAAAATAATATTGAATTAATCAAAGAAGACTGTTAACCAATATAGTCATTGCAAAAAAACGTACTCGTTCTGAAAATCAAATAGTTTAAGGGGTCGTTTGAAGATGATAACGGAGAATAAAGAACAAACTATATTTGGTCACGTTGGCAATAAAATCAAAACCGATAGAGAGATTGATATAATCACTAAATTTGAAGAACCATTGATCGTGATTTTAGGTAATGTTTTAAGTAACGAAGAATGCGATGAATTAATCAGTTTGTCAAAAGACAAAATGCAACGTTCAAAAATTGGGTCTACACGCGAAGTAGATGATCTGAGAACAAGTAGTAGCATGTTTTTTCAAGAAAGTGAAAGTGAAAACGAAATTGTTGCTAGGGTTGAAAAAAGGATTTCATCTATTATGAGTATACCCATTGAACACGGAGAAGGCCTTCAAATCCTTAAGTATACCCCTGGTCAAGAGTATAAAGCTCATTATGATTTTTTTTCATCAACAAGTAAAGTTGCAAACAATAATAGAATTAGTACGCTAATTATGTACTTAAATGATGTAGAACAGGGTGGAGAGACTTTTTTCCCTAAACTAAATCTTTCAGTAACGCCACAAAAAGGTATGGCGGTTTACTTTGAATATTTCTATAATGACGAAGACTTAAACAACTTAACTTTGCATGGTGGAGCACCAGTAATAACGGGTGAAAAGTGGGTCGCAACGCAATGGATGAGAAAACAAAAATTAAGATGAAATTGAACTGAATTGAATTATTAACACAACATGAAAAGCACTCAATATGAGTGTTTTTTTTGTGAAATTCCATCGAAATTATTAAAAAAGAAAGAATTATTAAAGGAATAAGAAACGAATGGACTAGTTCATCCGTCTAATTCTATAACTAGCATTTACGATGTTCCATCTCAATAATTGCGGGTATACTTAGCATAAGCGAGTCTAAAAGAAACGGAGGTCAATGAGATGAAAAGGAAAATCAGTAACTCAGAATACCGTGTCCTTGAGAAGGAATTCCTCTTTTTGGAACAAACAGGACAATTGGAAACGAATCAGGCGCGCAAACTACTGGCGGAGTACGTACCTACTGAGCGACTTAGTTTTGTACGGGTCTTACTAGTCATTGGGGCGATTTTAATCGGCGTTGGCATTCTGAGCTTCATCGCAGGCAATTGGCACCAAATCCCGAAACTTGCGAAGTTCTTACTATTATTCTTCGGGACAGCCGGTTTTTATGCAGGTGGTTTTAAAATGGAAGATCATTATCCAAGAACTTCGCGAAGTCTCTATTATATTGGTGTATTTGCGTTTGGCGCCGGGATTTTCCTGATTGGTCAAATGTTTAATTTGAGTGAAGCTGTTTATGATGATTTCTTCATGTGGGGTCTCGGTATTTTACCACTTGCCTATTACTTGAAAGACAAACTCATTTTCGCGTCTGCCAGCTTATTTTTCATCGTTTACAGTTTCAAAGTGTTGAATGGAACTCTTGAAGTACCATATCTGCTGCTCCTAATTATTCCGCTACTGTTTTGGATGAATGAAAAACGGATGGGTCATTCCAGGGGTTTATTTAGCGCCAATATCGTTTTATTCTTGCTATTTTTATTCAATTTGTTTATTTATTTTGATGTCCATGAAGTACTGATTTTATGCACTTTCTTTGCACTTGGCCTGTTCCTTGCCTTCTATCCATTTGGCCAATACCAATTGCCATCTGAATGGCTTGGCTCTGCAATTTATGGAATCGCGGGTCTGTTCCTGACTTTCCAAAGTACATGGACAGATTTCGTTTCGGAAGATAATACAGGAATAGCAGCGATTATATTCACAATCATCTTCGCAATCAAGCTGTTGTTCTTCTTGAAGATTGGCAGTTTGCCCGCGGTTCTTATTGTTTGCACGTTGATCTTCCGTTTCTACGCCGATTTGTCGTATAATTTCATGCCCAAATCGTTATTCTTTATCCTTGGTGGGTTGATTTTAATCGGCTTGGGTTTTTGGTTCGAGAAAACTCGGAGAGGAACGGTGATTGCACATGAACATGATGAAAAATAAGCGTATCGGTTTCATTGTTGCAATAACTGTCCCCCTTCTTCTATTAATCGGCCTAACTGTCAAACCATTATGGACATTGACCTATGGAGATGATGTAGCATTGCTGACAGTGCCAGTGGATCCAAGAGACTTACTGTATGGTGATTATGTCACGCTCCGCTATGAGATTGAGGAAGTACCGAAAAATGAAATCTCAGCGGCTATTTTAAGCAAAATCGACAAATTGGCGATTTCCAATGGGTTAACTGTTTACGGAAAACTTATTCAGCAAGGCGATATCTATGTGTTGGATAGTTTGTCTGATAAAAAACCTCGAGGTAGTGTCTATTTAACTGGAAAACTAAGTGGTTATGACTATCAAAATGCTGATGGCATTACCGTCCATTCCATCAATTTCGGCTTGGAACGCTACTTTGTACCGGAAAACACCGGAAAAGAACTTGAAGATTTATCAGCGAAAGGACAATTAGTTGCTCACTTGAAAGTGAAAAATGGCTATGGTATTTTGAAGGAGATAACAGCGGTTAAATAAGGATACGCATCTCTCGAAAATTCACACTAAAAGTACCAGCCGTCAAATCCATTCAGATTCTCAAAATAGCCCTCTCCGTGTCAAATTGACATAGAGAGGGCTATTTATTTTCGAACCATAATCTCGTTTCCCATGAATTTTTTCCAATTTGTAGCGCTGACAGTCACCCTACGAACATTTAGAATTATTCGCGTTTGAAAATAACGGCCATAATAAAATTCACCTGATTGACACATAATATAGTTTGATGTTAAATTAATATGGTTGTAAGAATTATCGTGGAAAAAGGTAATGACATTTCAATATACGAAACGATCAAAGTAAAAGAAAAAAGGATGGTTTATTTAAATGACTAACAAGAAAAAAATTCACTTCGGCTGGTGGGTACTCATCGGAATTTCGCTCATGGCGGCATTTACACGAGGTGGTATTAATAGTTCAGGTGCATTATTTTTAACTCCAGTTTCTGAGGACTTAGATATTGGTATGGGTAGTTTGACATTATACTTTAGTGTTTCTTCAATTGTAACAATGCTATTTTTACCGATTGCCGGTAAGATGATGGCGAAATATGATATCAGGTTACTACTCATTGCCGGTGTAATTTTACAAGCTGGCTCTTTCGCCATGTTTGGCCTCATGACTTCAGTGTGGGGATGGTATTTATTCGCTATTCCAATGGCAATGGGTTCAGTTTTCGTTGCTACAATGGCTGGACCTGTATTGATCAATAACTGGTTTAAAAAACATAACGGATTAGCAATGGGCGTCATGATGGCATTTGTCGGTATAGGTGGTGCTGTTATCTCACCAATCGTTGGTAACCTAATTGCCAATAATGGTTGGAGATCGTCTTACATTACGCTAGGACTTGTCGTAATCGCCATAGTTATTCCAATTATCATCTTATTAATTAGAATGGCTCCTCAACAAAAAGGGTTGCTTCCAATTGGCATGGATGAAGTTAAAGAAGGTGCAAATGCAGCACCGGTTGAGCCTAATAAAGGTGTGCTAGCTGCTGTAGCAAGAAAATCTTCTGCATTTTATGCATTAATTATCTTTTTCTTCTTCATCACAGCAATTGCTAGCTTTGGCCAACATATTCCCCCATTTGCAATGGGCCTTGGCTACACGGTTCAATTCGCGGGCAATGCTTTGGGGATTTGGATGTTTGGTTTGCTAGTCGGAGCTATCCTTTTCGGTTTCTTAAGCGACAAGATTGGCGCAAGAAATACAGCTATCTTCTCAATGTTTACGGGATTGATTTCAATCGGACTTCTGCTTACAGTCGCAGATAACTCGACAATTTTCATGATCGCAATCGGGATTTTCGGAATTGTGTCTGCGTCGGTAGGTACACTTGGACCGATTCTTACAACTGCCCTTTTCGGCAATAAAGAATTTAGTCAAATTTATTCAACAGCTGCAATAGGACTAGCTGTTGCGGGTATTGTAGCTTTACCTGGATATGGATTTGTATTTGATTTAACGGGATCGTATACATTAGTCCTTTATACAATTCTCGCAATGCTTGTCGTCAATATTCTCTTTATCATCTTGGCGTTTAGAGGTAAAAAGAAACTTGAAAAAGCTGGGTTATGGAGTTAATTACCCACTAATTATTTGAATTAAAAATGCGTTTGAGCCTTCTGGGATATTTTCCAGAAGGCTCTATTTGTAATCGACATGGTTATAATCCATTATTTTTGATAATCTAGCACAATTCCCGCAAATGTCTTCGCAATCATTTCCATTGCCGGTTCATGAAAATCGAATTTTTCATTGTGGTGTGGGAACACTTTTTTAGGGTCTTCCATTTTTGCACCCACGAAGAATTAAGCACCAGGAACTTGTTGCAGGTAAATACCGGAAAATTTTGCAGCCCACTTGACTTCTCTATCAGTTGCCATATGTACTGGCTAAGTACCTTCCAGAAGGAGCAGATCCAGACGTCTTTTTCCCTGAAAAACTGGAGCATGACGCGAAAAAATATTCAACCACCAAGTAGATCCGGAAGAAGTCGCATGTATGATTATCGAACCGGTACTCGGTGAAGGTGGATACATCATCCCACCAAAAGCTTGGCTCAAAAAGGTGCGTGAAATTTGCGACCGCCATGTCATTCTACTTATTTCCGATGAAGTCCAAACAGGATTTGGCCGCACAGGCAATTGGTTTGCTGTGCATTCATTCGATTTCAAACCGGACATCATGACAATCGCTAAAGGGATTGCTGCGGGGCTTCCGCTTAGCGTCACTGTTGCTTTCAAAGAACTAATGGACTAATCCGCTCGGCACACATGGAACGTCCTTTGGCGGCAATCCTATCGCTTGTTCCGTTGCCCTCACTTCTCTTGAAGCGATGAAAGACGTTAGATGTGTTGGTTTGATGATTGGTATCGAGCTTGGTAATCCCGAAACGGGTGAACCTGAAGGCGAAGCGGTAATGGCCGTCCTTGATGGTTGCCTTCATAAAGGTGTGCTGTTCTACTTATGCGGCAACTCTGGTGAAGTAATCCGCATGATTCCACCACTAACGATAACAAATGAGCAGATTGATGATGGTTTGACTGTATTGAGATGAAGTGTTAACAGAATTTGAAACTAAAACCAATTAGAAATGGAGTGATTTATTATGAAAAAGTGGTCTGCGATTGCACTTCTACTTCTACTTCTACTTCTACTTCTACTTGTTCTAGTAAAAACTGTACTTGTTGCATATG
>CAZWAW010000001.1:1468-2914 GCA_964632025.1 uncultured Sporosarcina sp. | reverse complement strand
TGAAACAGCTGTAAGTGATGAAATCGTTGGTTTTGATATTGACTTGGCAAAAATACACTTTGATGAATTAATTTATTACTTTAACGAAGGAATCTGCGATTGGTGTAACAGATATTATGAGAAGATCGTATATCATATGCGCCAATACTTATCGTTATTTTGGATTATTGATCTTCGCAGGTGTTATCTACTATCTGATGCTGACCACTCCCATGACTAAAGACATGGGGTTCTTTTTCGCAAACATTCCACTTACATTCTCCCAAAGGGAAAGGCAGAGGCGAAACTTGGGCGAACAACTCCCGTTAGAAATATAATCTTCCGAGAGGGCAAGGTCTGTGCCGACTACGCCATCCGTGTGGCGATACTTCTCTTCGGTTTGTCGTATCGATGTTTCGTTTTTTGTCTTTCTTCAAGCGACAAAAATCGTTTATACCAAACCGGTTGTTTATACTTAACTGAAATAATCGCTTTCACTTCCAACGGATGTTTTTTGCGTGCAATATTTTGTGCGCCATTTACATCACGATGGATTTCTGTTTTATGAACAGAACAACTAAAATTTCTTCCTTTTGCCTGGTGTCGTCCCCCGCAAAACGGACAATTTTGAGATGTATAACTTTCTTCAGTCGCTTCAACCTTAATGCCTTTCAGCTTTGCTTTGTAGGATAACTTTTGCTTAATCCTCCCTTGGTTCCACAAAGAGAGTTGTTGTCTTCTTACTTTGTTGTTCTTTTGTTTTTTTTTGCTATTTTTCTTTGTGTTTCTTTCTATTCCGGATACATTTCCAATTACGAAGTGTGTTACTTTTTCCTCCTCTAAAAAGGTAACGATTTCTTTCGATGTTTTATGCTCCAATGCTTCAAGCTGATTTTTACTTTTTTCACGAATGCGAACCCTGGCTTGCCTATACTTTTCCCATTGATGGGAGCCTTTCTGACAGCGAGACCTCTTTTTACTTAAATCTGCTAACGCTTTCACACGGAATTGGGAGATGCTGCGCATGGCTCGTCCGGAAACCAATAGCGCTTTATCCTCAGTCGCAACAGTCACTGCATGAATTTCACCTAAATCACCACCGGCGACTTTAAATTCGTATGAGGAAATATCTTTTTCGGGTACCTGAACGGAATAACAAAACCAATAAGCTCCATTTCTCCACACAATTTCAGCATAATTAGTCAACCCTACATCTTCTTCCGAAAGATTAGGAAGTACAATTGTTTCATTTTTCTTGGGAAACTTCTCTTTCCAGTTCTTCTTTTTCTTTTTTGTTAAAAGATCTGAAAATTCAAATCCATATTCTACTTTTTTAATCGCGATCGTATCTTTTGAAACAGTCATTGAATCTTTTTTTAATGGAATGCAATAATAATACTTTTTTCTCCAAGGATACCTTGCTTTTTTATCCGTTATTCGAAGCTGACGAATCGTTTCACGGTTTGC
>CAZWAW010000001.1:0-1368 GCA_964632025.1 uncultured Sporosarcina sp. | reverse complement strand
ACGGTTTGCGAGTGCAGATTATAGGTTTGTTTTCTGATGGCTTGGATTTCTGTTTTACTGAGCCATTTTTTAAACGCAAAATAATAGGATGTCGATTCTCGAACAATATCATTCCACACGGAAGCCGTTTCCCGTTGCATAGCTCTTAGTTCGCTGTATAATATATTTTCATAGGGGATTTTAAATGAATGAGTTACAAACATTGCTGCATCCTCCTCACTTGGTCGTAAACTAATAATTCAATTATACAAGAACATTAGTTCTTAAGTCAAAGGATGAAATATCGAACCATCGACGCGTCTGAAGACACGCCTGTTTCGACCTCACTTTCATCCCATGCCTAAAGGAATGGGCTTTCTTGTTCGGATAAATCTGTAAAAGGGACTTCCAAGAAAGACGCTGAATTACATGGACGTGAGTTGTTGAAAAAAGTGGGACTTTCCGAAAAAGAAAGCGAGCATCCAGTTCGTTTATCGGGCGGACAAAAACAGCGTGTAGCTATTGCAAGGGCTTTGGCTATGTCGCCTGATATGATGTTGTTCGATGAACCAACTTCTGCCCTTGACCCTGAAATTGTTAAGGAAGTTCTGGAAGTTATTAAATCGTTAGCACTTACAGGTATGACGATGGCAATTGTAACTCATGAAATGGGGTTTGCCAGAGAAGTCGCAGATCGCGTGTTGTTTTTGGACGATGGACAATTAGTTGAAGACGCCCCACCTGCCGCGTTCTTTTCTTCACCAAAAAGTAAACGTGCACAAGACTTTTTAGAAAAGATTTTATGATTAATTTAATTGTATTAAAAACCAGCAACCCGGTCGATTGAATTCGCCTGAGTTGCTGGTTTTTTTCGAGTTATTTATGTTCGTATAAACATCACTGACGATTCTTTTTCGGTGACACAAGAGCGTATCTTTCCCATTTCCTACTCTTCCATCGTAAATACATAATAATAGCACGTGTCCATTCATCTACAGTAATCGCTAGCCATACGCCGACAAGCCCGAGATTTAATCCGAACACTAAAAAATAGCCTAATGGCAAACTCATCGCTACCATTGAAAAAGAACCAATTATGACCGGATATTTTGCATCTCCAGCTGCACGCAATGAGGAGATAATGACAATGTTTAACGTTCGTCCGGTTTCGAGTAAAATACTAAGCAGTAACACGGATGCCCCTATTTCAATGATAGTAGTGTTATCCGTAAACAACCCCATCAATGGATAGCGGAATATGATAACCAACGTCACCATACATAACGTAAACAGAAATGCCCATTTGACACTTGTCCAAACACTCGTATATGCTTCGTCTTGTTCATTTCCACCTACAAACCGACCAACAATAATTGCCGTCCCCATACC